>CAZTXD010000035.1:18588-28061 GCA_964617995.1 uncultured Acidimicrobiaceae bacterium | reverse complement strand
TATAGCGCGCATTCGATGCGCGAAAACGGTGTTCTAGCGAACAGTGTCGGGGAGACGCCTCAACGATTCCAGGAACTCGACGGCGTCGGCGTCGGCGAGGACATCGAATGACCGCTGCGCGCGCCGGTTGGTCTCATCCTCGATCGACTGGCGGACACGTCGGCCGGCATCTGTGAGAGAGGGCGGTCCGCCTTCCACATACCCCAGCTCGCTGAGTCGGTCCGTTCCCTCCGCAGCCGACTCGACCTTCTCGCCTTTCCACAACTTGGTGAGGGTCACCACCTCGGACGCCGACAGGCCCTCGTCCTCCCATGCCCGGGCGTGGTCGTGTTGACGGATGTATCGCAAGGTCACCAGCCGATGCTGGAGCAGGGCGAACGGGTCGGGCGGCTCTGGAAGACTCCTGTGGGCGACGGCCACGACGTGCTCTGCGACAGCGGCGGCGACGACACCGGCAGCCAGCCGGGTAGCTACGGCGACGTCGTCGGGATGCGCCGACCACATGTCGGACGCCAACTCGGCGCGTGACCCGGCCAGTTCCTCCAGCAAGCCCTCGAGACCGGAGGTGGCCATGAGCCCGGTGCCGGTCTCTTCGATCAGACCCTTCCCTTCCAGTTCTTCGAGGCGGCCCTCGATCCGCTCGGCCGGAACGTAACGCATGCGCAGGAAGGCGAGCGGGCGTGTCAGCTTCCCCGCCAGCAGGAAGTCACCGAAGTGGGGGAGGAACTCCAGTGACTCGAGACCGAGCTGGCGGGCCAACTCCAGCAGCCTCGGGCCGTGCTTCTCCCCGGCCTCGCGGTTGACGGCGAGGACGAGGCGGTCGATCTCCGGGGCTGCTTCAACGGCTACCTGCACGACCCGAACCCTACATCCCATCCGAACGGCCGAGATCCACCCGAACGTCGCACGTTCTCGATTGTTGAGATCCCTGCAAGAGCTGCTTTACATCCGTTCCGTAGCTTGCGCCCAGTGACCGGCAACCGGCCGGTCGGAACAGGAGGAATCATGCGCAAGCTCTCTCTCGTATCCGTGGTAGTCGCCGCGGCGATGGTGTTCCCGCTGACTGCCGTAGCGGGCGTGTCCGGCCCCGCCTTCTACGTGGACGGTGAGGTCTATCGAACAGTCGGCACCCCGACCGATTTCAGCCGGACCGGAGCCCCTGCCCACAGCTACGACACCATCTATCAGTTCGCCGGCGCTCAGCCCCTGAACGTGGCCACTGCCGCCCCCGGTGACCGCGACTACAACGGAGGCCGGTGGCAGGTCGAGGTTGTCCACTTCGCCCAAGGGGAGACCTATGCAACGGTACTCGCCGCGTTCGACTCCAACGGTTCGGGCGATTTCGACTCAGCGGCAGAGGTCCATGCCGCCATCGAAGCCGGCGTCATCACCACCAGTTCCGGGCCGAGCTTCGAGTGCCCCGTCATACCGCTCCCCCGGCGGTAACCCTTGGCGGCGGCGCGGGCGGACTCAGAAGGAGTCAGGACGGGTACCGAGCGCTCTCGCTTCGGGCTCCCGGGTTTTGCCTCGCCGCCGTGGCGGGTATCTGTTGGTTGAATAGGAGCCATGACATCCACCGCCGTGCTCACCGCGCTGATGATCAACGCACTGATGCTCACCGCATGCGGGACCGACGACGGAGCAGCCACCACCACTGCAGCGGTGCCGACGACGAGCACCACCGAACCTTCTCCTACGACTGCTGAGGCCACCACGACCACTTCCGGCCCAACCACCACCGTGGAGCCGATCCTGCCCGGTGAACCGATCGAGTTCGGGCCCACCGACGGCGAAGTGGTGGCGGTGATCGGTGTCGCCCACGACGATGTGCTCAACCTCAGGCAGCGACCGGGCGCCGACCAGGACATCGTCGGCGAGATCCCGCCCCTGGAAGATGGGCTGGTGGCCCTGGGTCGGACCCGCGACCTGGGGGACGCGTTCTGGATCGCTGTCGACTTCCGCGGGGCCAGCGGATGGGTCCACTTCGGATTCATCGGTTACCTGGGCAATACCACCGATGAGACGGTCACCATCGTAGAAGACATGGGCGAGACGCCCGTGGCCGGGACGATGGAGGACCTGGGTCGCGTCGTCGCCGAGAGCCTCGCCTCCAGCGAGCCTCCCTCAGACATCGTCATGACGACAGAGCCGACCGTGGGCGACCTGGGAGAGGTCACCTACGACGTGGTGGGGCTCGGCGACGACGCAGTTCGGGGCCTACGTGTGCACGTGTTGGGCCAGGCGGGCGACGCCGGCTTCTCGCTCAGATCGGTCGAAGTGACTCTCCTGTGTGGTCGAGGGGTCAGCGTCGGCGGCACGTGCATCTGAGCGCGGACATCCCGACAGGCCTCCTCCCCAACCCCGCCGCCGCCCGACGATTGCGCTGCAACCGGCGCACCGACACGGAGGCAGGATGCGCAGCACTCACACAACCCGGCGCATGGTGCCCATCCACGGCTGGATCGCCGCCGCGGTCGTCATGGTCGTGTTGTGGGGATGCGAACAGGGCACCATCCCGCCGGTGGAGATCACCGATGGCTCCATGCGTCGCCACCGACGGCTCGGTGGCTCCCGGCGTTTGGGAACTGACCCTGAACGTGGAGGGAGAGTTCATGGCCGGGACCTGGACGACGGTCGGTCCCGACTTCGAACCGTGGGAGGTGGTAGTCACCAACGACCTCGACGACTTCGGGTGCTACCTGTACATCGCCCCGTTCGAGACCCCGTTCTGGGGACCCGACGTGCTGGCCCCCGCGGAGATCCTCGCTCCCGGAGGCACCGTGTTCGTTTCTCCGCCAAAGGGTGCCTACGACACCCTGGCCCTCGACTGCGACACCACCGAGCTCTACCGGGGTGTGGCCTTCGTCCCCGAGGACGCCCTCATCGTCATCGGCTGATCTCAGCGGTAGTCGGTGGGGGGATGATTCCCGGGTCGGGGCAGGGACCCGTCGTATTCGTCGGCCCTCCGGGGACGCAGCCGCACGAACAGGATGATGGCGGTGGCGAGGAGGGCGAGGAACACCAACAGTGCCGGCCAGGTCCAATCGAACACGGCGACCACCCCGGCGGCCAGAGCCACCACTCCCACGCCGAGGTAGAGACCGGAGAGCCTGGGCTCGGCTACGGGCGTGTCCTTCCCGTGGTCCATGTATCCCTTGTACTGATCTCCGCTCATCATCATCTGTCACCAAGCCGGCCAACCACCGAATCTAGACCGGCGTCGAGAAGGTGGCAGACCCACCGGACGGAGCGCCGTGGAATCGGCGGCCTAGATGGCGGTGGCGACCACCGCCGAACAGACGGCTATCACCAGAGAGACGGGCCCCCACATCCGCTCCGCTCGGGAGGGCGATACAAGGTTGGCGACAGCTCCTACCGTGAACAACGTCGCCAGGATCCACATCCCCCCTCCGCCACCGGAAGCCAGGCGACCTCGAAGATCAGGGCGGCCCCGAGCACGTAGATGATGATGAGCGGATACACCACGATTGCGGCGAACGCGCTCGCCGCCCGCAGGCGAGTGGGAAGCACACCCTCGTGCCGACCGCCCCATGCTGCCCGTCCCAACGGGGCACCCAGTGCCAGCGCCAGTTGAAACAACCAGACCACCGCCAACAGGGCCACGGCGATGGAGGCGGCGAGTGTCATGGAAGGGTCGATGGTACGGGTTGCCCGCCGTCGCTGGGCCCGATTTGGGGGGGCGTATGACCTCCAAACACTGAGCGGAAGATGAGCGAGGCCTGACCCGATTCTGCCGCCTCGACCTTGGTAGCCTCACCACGAATACCATCACATGCTCGACCCACGGGCCAGTGCGGGTGGTCCGCCGACAGGTCCCCCGGGTCTACCAGAGGAAGACGATGACCACCGGGATCAGCCAAATCAGCGAGTTCGGTCCCACCACCGACGTGACCCACCGGCGCCTGATCGAGGCGCCACCACCGGCGGTATGGCGATCGATGACGGAGGCCACACGGCTCCCGGTGTGGCGGGCTCCGGTTCCCATCGAGCTGAGGGCGGACACCCTGTTCGAGATCGACTTCGGAGAGGACGGCGGCCTGGTCACCGGCCGGATCACCGACGTGGAACCCGAGAGGCGGCTGGCCTACACGTGGCAGATACTCGACGAACCAGAGTCTGCGATCGACGTGAGCTTCGAGCCTGCCGGTGACGGGACTCTGGTGGCGCTGGCTCACCGGGGGCTCCCGACAGCCATGGGGATCGGATACGCCACCGGCTGGCACGCCTATTTCGATCAGGTCGAGGCGCTGGCCAGCGGCCACGACGTTCCCGACTGGCAGGATCGCTTCGAGGACGTGTTGAGCCGTTACACCAGCCCGGCATGAGCCGATACGACCGGAGGCCGGTCGAGCAGGAGTGAGGGCCCGGCGACTGCCCGGCCGCCGGTTCTCAGGAGGCCAAGATGGCGTCCAGGCGCTGGTAGCCCTCCACGACACCCACCTCCATGCCGCTGGCCACGAAGGCATCGCGACCCTCGAAGCTGTCGACGAGCGACGTGCTGGTCAGGCGGGTGCGCCCGGCTCCGATGTCCTCGAAGAACAGCTTCTCCAGTGCAACGCCGTCGGGCACCCCCTCGTAGGTGAAGGTCTGGACGATCAGCTCATCGGGGCGAATCTCGTGGAACGAGCCGTAGAACCCGTGCTCGACCCCCTCGCTGATGGCCACGTAACGGTACGATCCGCCGGTGCGGAAGTCGTAGCCCTTCATCCGAATCTCGGTGTCGTTGGGCCCGTTCCACTGAGCGAAGATGTCGGGATCGGCGTGGGCCCGGAAGACACGCTCCGGCGGGGCGTCGAACTCCCGGATGATCCGTACCAGGGGAACATCGGGGTCCACGACGATCTCCGTCTCGTGCTTGCTGTGGGTGGTCATGTCGACTCTCCTCTCAGGTCGATCGGTTCGTTCGCTCCGGCGTCGCCCATCGTTTCCAGGACCTCGTCGAGGCGCCGGTACCGCTCCTCCGCTACTCGTCTGTAGCGGTCTATCCATTTGTCCATGAGGTCGAACACCTCCGCCTCGAGATGCACCGGCCGCCGCTGTGCCTCACGTCGCCGACTGACGATTCCGGCACCCTCCAGCACCTTCAGATGCTTGGAGACCGCCTGGACGGTCACGTCATAGGGGTCGGCCAGCTCCGTCACGGTGGCGTCCCCGCGCGCCAGCCGCGTGACCATGTCCCGGCGGATGGGATCGGCCAGGGCGGAGAACACCTCCGAAAGCGGATCAGCGGTCAGTTCCATCGTCCTTGTTCAACCACACGGTTGAGTAAGGTACCCAAGCCTCGGCCCTTTGTCAACTGATCGGTTGAATAGTGGCTTTCGTGCACATCCAGCCGCAGGAGACGAGAGCGCAGCTACCGGCGCCATCCGCGGATAGCTGCACAATCGACTGGTTAGCGTTGGGCCCAAGGAGGTGCATGTGGAAACCAGCGACGTGCTCATCGATGCCTTCGGTCGAATTGAGGAGAGAGTGCGAGTTCTGTGTCGCGACATCTCGGAGTCGGATCTCGTCTACCGACCCGAACCCCACGCCAACACCATCGCCTGGCTCCTGTGGCATACCTCTCGGGGGATCGATGCTCAGGTGATGGACATCGCCGGGCTGGAGCAGGTCTGGACATCCCAGGGATGGGCCGACCGCTTCGACCTGCCATTCGACGTGGCAGCCACCGGCTACGGCCAGACCACCGAAGAGGTCGGCGCGGTGCGCGCCGACGCCCAGTTGCTGTCGGGTTACTCCACCGCCACCCACGAGGCGGTCGTCTCCTATGTCCAGGGCATCGACGCCGCTGAGCTCGATAGGATCGTCGACACCCGCTGGGATCCACCCGTCACCGCCGGGGTCAGGCTGGTGAGCTGCATCGGTGACGGTCTCCAGCACGTCGGCCAGGCCGCCTATGTCCTCGGAATGGCGCAGAGGGAGAACCCCCGGTGACCGTCGGGCGGTCGGTGTAATCTGATCCGAGCGACGCCCCGCTCGGGCTGAACCCATGCTGGACTCGAGGCCGTTCCGCCTCGTGTCACTCATCGATGCGAAAGGTGTCGCATGCCCCCCACCGTCCGACTCGACCCCATCACTGCCGACAACGTCCGCCCGGTATTCGACCTGGCAGTGGCGCCCGACCAGACGCGGTTCGTCGCCTCCAATGCGTTGTCGCTGGCCGAGGCGCTGGCCGACTACTCCATCGCCTGGCCACGGGCCATCGTCGCCGACGACGAAGTCGTCGGCTTCCTCATGCTCGAGATCGACCAGGAGGAGAGGAACGGTCGGCCCTTCTGGCTGTGGCGGCTGATGGTCGACGCCGCTCATCAGCGCCGGGGCTATGGCCGTCGGGCACTCGACCTCGCCTGCGACGAGGTGCGAAGACGGGGAGGGGCCGAGTTCTTCACGAGCTGGGTGCCCGGTGACGCCGGCCCCGCAGGCTTCTATCTGACATACGGGTTCGTGCCCACCGGGGAGATCGACGATGACGAGATCGTCGCCAGGCTCATGCTCTGAAACCCGACCGGCGAGCCTCACAGGGATTGCGGACATCCGCTGTCCTCGTGGGCACCTAGCGTGAGGACCGACGACATCCGTTCGGACTCGACCCGTGAGGTGCGACCACCGTGATCGATTCTTACCCCGACTCTCCGGCTCGCCTCGCTCCGTTCCTGGCGCAATGGGACTACGTCGTTGAACAGTTGTTCGCCCGCCTGACGGATCTCTCCGACGAGGAGCTGCTGTGGGAACCGGCGCCCGGGGCCTGGACGGTCGCCGTGAACGAGTCCGATGAGGCGAGACCCACGTCGGAGGGAGGGGGATGGTGGGCCCCGACCCCTGAAGTCGAGCCGCCCCGGACCCTGGCCTGGTCGCTGGGTCACCTGGGCGCGGGCAGCCTCATCCGTGCCGACTGGCTGGTCGGCGACCACCAGATGCGCCAGGGCCCCGAATGGCCGATGACCGCCGACGGCGCCATCGAGTTCCTGCGCCGGGGACTCGACGCCTGGCGTACGGGTCTCGACCAGATGACCGACGAAGACCTCGACACCGTGGGGAGGTCGGCCTACCCCGGCGGTCTCGATCCCCAGCTTCCGCTGCTGGACATCGTCTGGTGGGTCAACAAGGAGCTGCTGTGGCACGCCGCCGAGATCTGGTACACCCGGGACCTCTACGCCGCCCTCCATCCAGAGGCCTAGACGCTCCCCTTCTTACCCAAGAGAAACGGATAGGGGATCTCGACAGCGCTCTCCTGCCGGGTTTCCATCGCTTCCAACTGGAGGTCGAAGCCGGCGCGACGACCAGTTGACGTGTGGTGTCGGCGACGCAGGTAGCGGGCGGCGATCTCAATGCCCGGCGACAATCTCACCGATCACGTGCCGGGCATTGTCCGCCAGGGCCGGGTTGGTTTCGTGATAGTAAGGCAGCTGGAGGAGGGCAACCGACAGCGCCCAGCCCCGGCCCCTGGCCCACGTGGCGCCGTCCACTCCCAGCCCCGTACGAAACACGTCCCGGGCGGCCAACGGGAGGAGGTTCCAGGCGACGATGAGGTCGCAGGCCGGGTCTCCCAGCCCGACTCCCGAGAAGTCGATGACGCCGGCCAGACGCCCGTCGACGAGGAGGAGATTCCCGGGCGCCAGGTCGGAGTGCACCCATCGAAGCTGTCCGGACCAGGGCGGGACGGCCAGTGCCTCCTCCCAGGCCGAGGTCACGGCTTCGGTGTCGACCATCCCATCGAGATCGGCGATAGCCGACCGGGTTACCTCGTCGCGTGTCACCAGTGGCTGACCACGAAAGGCCGGTGGAGCCCCCGACGTGTCGACCTGCTGCAGGGCGGTGACGAACGAGGAGAGGTCCTCCGCCAGTGTCCGGGGATCTGCGACTTCACCGACGACGGGGCTCTCACCGGGAAGCCACCGGTATATCGACCAGGGCCAGGGGTAGCCCTCGCCGGGCTCGCCTCTCCCCACGGGTGCGGGAATGGACACGAGCAGGTGGGGAGCGAGGCGAGGCAGCCAGCGCTGCTCCCGGTCTACCGCGCCGACCGCCCATCCGATGCGAGGGAGGCGCACGACCATGTCGTTGCCGAGCCGGTAGAGGGCATTGTCGGTTCCCGCCGATGGAACCGGGTCGATGGTCAGCTCGGACCAGGGAGGGAACTGGACGATCAGCAGCCGTCTCACCAGATCGACGTCGGTCGGTACCTCGTCGGCGTGCATCTTCGGTCCGGACAAGGACGTGTCCTCTCGTCGATGGCCCGAGCCGGCGCCATTCCAACCGAGTACCGGCCGGCACGCAAGGTGAATAAGTGGGGTGCAGCCGAGAGACTCGACCCGTCATGACGATCTGATCGAGAACCGAGCTGTCGGACCGGAGTATGTTTGCCCGGCGCATCCGGGAGGAGATGAGCCATGCGAGCGTTGGGTCGTGCCGGCACCTTGGTGCTTGTCGCCTTCGTGGTCGAGGCGTTTCTCGCCGGCGGGAACTCCGTGGCGATCAGGTTCAGCAACCGCGAGCTCGCGCCCCTGTGGGGAGCCGGCCTGCGGTTCGCCCTGGCGGCGGTTCTGATCGCCACGGTGTTCGTCACACTCGGGTTGACCATCCCCCGGGGAAGGGCCCTGCTGGGAGCTGTCTTATTCGGCTTGCTCCAGTTCGCGGGGGCGTTCGGGCTCTACTACTTCGCCCTCGTCGAGATACACGCCGGATTGGGGCAGACGTTGCTGGCTCTCGTTCCCCTGGCGACGCTGGTGCTGGCTGTCGCCCAGGGTCAGGAGCGAATCCGTCCTGCCTCGATCATCGGGACCCTGGTCGGACTCCTCGGCGTGGCCCTCATCTCGCGGGAGCCTCTGGGGGGATCCGTTTCTCCGGTCTCTCTACTGGCCGTGTTCGGAAGCGTGCTCTGCTTCGCACAGGCGCTGGTGCTGGTGCGCCGCTTCCCGCCGATCCATCCGGTGGCGTTGAACGCCGTGGGCATGGTGACCGCCGCCCCGGTCCTGATCGGCGTGTCGCTGCTCCTCGGCGAGGAGCCGACCCTTCCGCAGCGTGCCGAGACGTGGGTCGCTCTCGGCTACGTCGCCGCCGCCGGCTCGGTGGCCGTTTTCCTCCTCCACGTCTACGTGGTCCAGCGGTGGAGCGCTTCCCGTACCGCTCATGTCATGGTCGTCATCCCGTTCGTCACGGTCGTCCTGTCGTCGTGGCTGGACGACGAGCCGATCACCGTCGGACTGGTGTCTGGCGGGCTGTTGGTCATAGTCGGTGTCTATATCGGTGCACTCCGCCGCGCCCGGCCCGCCGTGTCGAGCGCCGTGGGGCGAGCCGGTCCGGGATGACGCCACGAGCCGAGTAGATGCGGACCTCATCCCGGGTAGCTTCGAGGATCTCCGCCCCGACTGCCTGGCGGCCATCGTGGGAGAGCGTGTGTCCGGGAGGCTGCGACTGACGGAGATAGCCTCGACCTCGTTCAGTCACGTGGT
>CAZTXD010000035.1:0-18488 GCA_964617995.1 uncultured Acidimicrobiaceae bacterium | reverse complement strand
TGTCCGGGAGGCTGCGACTGACGGAGATAGCCTCGACCTCGTTCAGTCACGTGGTAGAGCTGACCGACGACCGACGAAGCTGGGTTGAAGTGGTCGCGGAACGACCGGGCCCACCCCGAGCTGGAGCGGGGTCACGAGGTCCTCTTCTACGACCGGATCGCTCCCTCCCTTCCGCGAGAGGCGCCATCTGATGCGGGCCGCCCTGGCGTAGGAGGATCTGCACTGTGCCGAGCTCTGAGAGGGCTCGAGACACCGGGCGGCGAACCCCGAGACCGAGGATGCCGTCTACTGGTCGGCGAATCCATTCCACCACGTCCGCTCCGGGTCGTGGTTGCGCAGGTCGATACGGTGGTCGACCCAGGCCTTCAGCGGGAACAGGACGTTGAGCCACCCCGCCAGGAGTTCGTCGCGGTCGTCGGGAGCGAAACCCCGGGTGGTCAGACACAGGTCGGTCCCACCGTCGTCGGTCGCCTCCAACTCGAAGGTCACCACCGCGCCGAAGTAGTCGATGGTGAAGAGGCGGCCGGCGTCGGCCTCCAGGATGCGCGCCTCCGCTGCCAGACCGCCGGGGAACACGAAGCGGATGGTGTCCTCGATCTGGTCGCTCTCCTCGGCCCAGAACGAGCGCCGTCCCTCGTCGGTAGTCACGGCGCGGTACACCTCCTCGGGGGGCGAGCGGAAGTGCATCCTCCAGCTGATGACATCCGGATCCGGCTGGAAGGAGCCCATCGCCGGCACAGTAGCCATCAGGCTACCAGTGACCTTTCGCGTCCCCGCTCAGGGGATCACCTCGCCCAGTGTCGCATAGCGCAGCATGTGGGCCTGTCCGTTGTGAACGGCGTACTCCTGGACCATCTTGATCAGGGTGGGCCCCAGGGGCCAGCGGTGGCCCAGGCCCGGCGACTCCAAGGACTCGAGCGAGGCGATGGCCGCGTCGGCCGTGTCGATCTCCTCCAGGTAGAGGGACAGGTCGACTTCGAGTGTGTCGACCGAGCCTCCGGCGAAGTCGTCGTCCCCGTACACCATGACGCGATCGCCTCCGCCCAGGCCCCAGGCGAGGTACACGTGTTCCATCTGGGTCATGTGCCGAACCAGTCCGAGGACCGACAGCTCCAAGGGCGGGATCGCGTGCTCCACGATGCCAGCGGGCTCCAGGTCGCGGAGCTTCCTCCGGAACGTCGTTCGCTGGTAGTCGAGCCAGTCGGTGAGCAGCTTCCTCAGGTCCGGATGCGGCTCCGGCTCGTCCGGCTTGCCGAAGTCGAGTCTCCCGAGAACTGACTCCATCGCTTCCCTCCTCGTCCTGCTCGGGTAGGCATCGTCTCGCACCGTCCAGATGCACAATCTATAGGGTCATACCGATCGTCGCATGGCTTCGGAATCGGGATGGGAGAATGAGCCAATGCATGTGGTCGAGGTTCGTGATCTGACACGCGTCTACCTCACCGGGAAGCGGCGCCGCAGCAGGGAGGAGGTGGTGGCGCTCGACCGTATCGACCTCGACGTGGGCGAGGGTGAGGTGCACGGGATGTTGGGACCCAACGGCGCCGGCAAGACCACGCTGGTGAAGATCCTCTCCACCGTGTTGCTGCCCACCTCCGGCTCGGCCCGGGTGATGGGCTTCGACGTCGTGGAGGACACCGAGCAGGTGAGGGCCCGGATCGGGATCGTCTTCGGAGGCGAACGCGGACTGTACCTGCGGTTGACTCCCCGACGGATCCTCCGCTACTGGGCGGCCCTATACAAGCTCACCGATCAGAGAGCGGCCGCCCGGACCGAGGAGCTGCTGGCGAGGGTCGGTTTGAGCGAATGGGCCGATCGCAGGGTCGAGACGTTCTCCCGGGGCATGAAACAGCGCCTCCACCTGGCCCGGGGGCTGATCGCCGACCCACCGGTCCTGTTCCTGGACGAGCCCACAACCGGGATGGACCCGGTGTCGGCGCACGACTTCCGGGAGCTGATCTCGGAGCTGCGGTCCGAGGGAAGGACCGTCCTGCTGACGACCCACGACATGGCGGAGGCCGAGTCGGTGTGCGATCGGATCACCCTCATCGACAAGGGAACGATGCTCGGCACCAAGACTCCGGCCACGGTGGCGGAGTGGCTGGGGGCTTTCGAGCGGGTCGACGCCGAGGCCGTTCCCGACGAGGTGGTGGCCCGGATACGCGGGCTCGACGGCGTGGCTTCCGTCGACGTGAACGGCCCGGGGATCCGTGTCCACACCGAGCACCCCGCCGCTGCTCGCCGGGTGCTGGAAACTCTGGTGGCGGCGGGCGTGACGACCCTGGGGACGTCGCGACCGTCGCTGGAAGAGGTGTACCTGCACGTGTTCGGTGACCGGGGCATGGCGGTGTGAGCGGCCTGGCTGCGGGCTGGCGCCGGCAGTGGGACGTGATCTCCACCCAGCCGGACTACTGGATGACCCTTCTCACCAACCCGCTGACGGCTGTCGTGTTCCTCGCCATCGTCCGCAACGCCGGACGCGACGACCTGCTGGGTCATGCCGTGCTGGCTCCCGCCCTGCTGGGAATGTGGGCGATGTCGCTGTTCATCTCCGGGGAAGTCGTCGCCCGGGACCGCGATTTCGGTCTCCTCGAGTCGACCCTCGCCGCCCCGTCGTCGTACGGGCTGGTGACGGTGGGGCGCATCGCCCTGGTCACCGCGGTGGCACTCGTCGGTTTCCTGGAGAGCTGGCTGGTTGCCTTGCTCCTCTTCGGAGTGGCGATCCCTGTTCCTCATCCTGTCGCCTTCGCGGCGGGCATCGTGACGTCGGCTTTCGCCATGACCGGTACCGCCGTGGTCATGTCGGCGCTGTTCGTCCGCTCCACCAGCGTGCGCCGTTTCCAGAACACCCTCTCCTACCCCTTCTACGTGCTGGGCGGGATCATGGTGCCGGTGGCGCTGCTGCCCGAGTGGGTCCAGCCGCTCTCCCGTCTCGTGTTCCTCTCGTGGAGCTCCGACCTCCTCCGGGACTCCCTCGCCCCCGCCCCCGTAGACGACCTCGGCGTCCGGCTCGGGGTGATCGCCCTCCTCGGTGGCGTCGCCCTCTGGGTGGGGTCGTGGATGGTGCGGCGGATGGTCGACCGGATCCGCAACACCGGGGAGGTGGCACTGACGTGACCTCCCTGGTCGATTCGGTACGGGTTCTCCGCCACGCCACCGCCTTCGCCGTCTCGGAGCTGGGGGCGATCTATAGCTGGCAATCGTGGCTGTTCGGGTGGGTGCTGAGGGTGATCGCCCAGATCATCTTCTACGCCCTCATCGGGATCCTTCTCGACGACCCGGCGGCGCTCCAGTTCCTGCTCGTCGGCAACGTGGCGCTGCTGGCCGCCGCCAACGTGATGCTGGCCATCCCGTCCACCCAGTGGGAGCGCTACGCCGGGACGCTGCCGTTGCTGGTGGCGGCGCCGTCGCGGGTCATGTGGGTGTTCCTGGGACGGTCGGTGGAGTGGTTCGCCGACGCTCTCGCCACGTCCACGATCGCCTTTTTCGTCGTGGCCCCGCTGTTCGGGTTGCCTCTGTCGCCGGGGGTGCTCGGGCGGGTGATCCCGCTGCTCTTGGTGGTGGTGGTGGCCACCTACGGGCTCGCCGCGTTCCTGGGCGCTCTCGTGCTGCGGAATCCCGACCTGCGCAACGTGGTCTCCAACACCACGATTGGGATCATGGCCATCGTCACCGGCGCCAACGTCCCGGTCGCCTTCTTCCCGATGCCCGTCCAGTGGTTCGCCCAGGTCTTCCCCCTCACCCACGGGCTGGAAGCCATACGCGGGGTGATAGACGGGGAGGGACTCCTCGAAATGGGACACGACATCGGATGGTGCGTTGTCACCGGCACCATCTGGATGGCGATCGCCGCCCTCACCTTCGAGCGGTTCGCCGAGGCGGGACGCCGGGACGGATCGATCGAGTTCGGCGATTGACCAGCGAGGTGGCCGGGTGGGGTTCATCTCCGCCGGTGGACGCTTCCGGCAACGAAGGCGGTGGCCACAGCGACGGCTGCCGCCGCTCCGAACGTGGCGCTGGTGGCTCCGTGGGAGATCGCCAACCCGGCAAGAGCCTGGCCGATCCCGGCACCCAGGGCGATGGCGGATCCGGCTATGGCCAGGGCCGTGGACCGCTCCCCGATGGGAACGCGGCCATCCAGCAACGTGGCACCCACGGCCATCATCGGAGCGATGGGGGCGCCGGCCAGGAAGAGCCACAGCACGAGAATCCATGCCTGCTGGCCGAAGGCGGCGGCCGCCACAGCGATCCCGTGCAGCATCAGAAACCGCGCCGCTACCGAAGGGGTGGCCGGGGGTGGACGAACCGAGGTGAACATTCCGCCGAGGGCGCTGCCGACGCCGATCACCGCCAGCAGCAGGGCGGCCAGACTCTCCGACCTCCCGATATCCTCCACCCTTGCGAACACCGCCGGTTCCAGCAGGCCGCCGCTCAGCCCGACCACCAGTGCAGCCGTCATCACCCGCGGCGCGGGAATCCGTCGCCACGGCAACGCCGTCGGCCCGTCGACCCCCGAACCGCCAGGAGGGATCGTCACCGCCCCCACCGCGGTCAGGACGGCACCCACCAAGAAGATGACCGAAGGTTGCGACAGAGCTGCCACCGCTGCGACCACGAGGGGGGCGGCGATCAGGGAGATCTCGAAGCCGACCGCGTCGACGTTGCTGGCCCGGCTGAGGGTGCCCTCGTCGACGAGGTGGGTGAGCAAGGCCCGGAATCCGGTGGGGATGACTGCCAGCGAGATGCCGAGCCCGATCGCCACGAGCTCCGTCCACGGCACCTCTATCCGCCGATGGACCACGAGGGTCATCGCCAATCCGGCGACGGTGCCCTGCCACAGGGCCGCCCGGAGGCCACGGGAGACACCGCGACGGTCCAGACGGCGCGCCTGCAAGGGTGCTGCCAAAGCCATGGAGATGGAGACAATCGCTGCCAGCCGGGCCCCGACCCCTAGCGAGCCATAGGCCTGGGAGCCGACCACCAGCATGGCGATGGGAGCGACCGCGGCGGTGAGTCGCCCCAGCACGGCGGATAGGAGCCATCGAAAGCAGGGCCCCGATCGAAACAGGGCAAGAACGGTTCGCACGACACGTCAGGGGATCGACTTGTCGCGGACGCGTCCTGGGCTGCATCAGCCGTTCGGGGTCCGCTCCCGCAGTCGGGATTCTACAACCGCCGGCTGTCACTCGCGATGGGTCCCGGGTGGTGGCCGCGTCCATGGGTCGAGACTCCACGATGACGATGCTGTTGGTGCGTCGGTAATGCGGGGCGAGTCCTACGGTGACTGTGCAGGAAAGGAGGCAAGATGGATCTCGAGCAGATCGTCGGCGGTGTCAGCGACGCCCTCACCGTCCGTCGAGTCTTCGGCGAGCCCTACACGAAGGACGGGGTCACCGTCATCCCGGTGGCGGATGTGCGGGGCGGAGGCGGAGGCGGCCAAGGAGAAGACGCCAAAGCCGGCGGCATGGGTGGCGGCTTCGGCTTGTCGGCGAAGCCGGCGGGCGTGTTCGTCGTGAGTGGCGACCGCGTCGAATGGAAGCCGGCGATCGACGTCAACAGGCTGATCGTCGGCGGCCAGATCGTCGCTGTCGTCGCGTTGCTGACGATCCGCAAGATCGTCAAGACGAGGCGCAAGCGTCGGTGACCCTGCTCCCACCGGCAACACGGTCATGGAAATGTCACCGTCGCCGGAACCCAAAGGAGGCACTCGCCGTCGAATCTGCATGACGCGACTGCTGTTGGCCGCTCTGCTCTTGGGGGCTTGGTCATGTGCCGGCCCGTCGGCAGGCCCGGACTCATCGGGCGTCCTGCCCTCTGTCACCGAGACGGTGACAGAGCACGGTGATCCCGAATGCGCCTTCGATGAGACCGGGTGCCTGCCGGCCCTGCTGATTCTCCGAGTGGAGGCCACGCCCGAAGGCCCCACCGCCGTGCTCGAGGCGACAGCGTCGGTGGAGTGGACAGAGTGGGAGCAACCAGGCACCCGCCTCAGCCTGGACTGGCGGCTACCCGACGGGAGCCACCTGGTCGAGGAAGGGGATCCTGCGCCCATCGAGGAACCCGGGGCCGTGGCGCCGCGGGTGGAGCTGAGGTTGGAAGGCGACGCCGAACGGGTCACCGTCGACATCGCTCCTGTAGTGGATGACTTGACCACCGAGGCCGATGCCTTGGGGGAGGTCGACCTCAGCGGTGGGACCGCGACCATTGACCTCGACCCTGTAACACACTCGATGCGGGTTCGAGCCTCCTGGCCGGAGGGTCGAGCCGAGTTCCTCTTCACTTTCCGGCGCGCATGAGACGGAAGCATCCGACGGACGACACCGCGGCCGACCTCCACGAAGGGAGACCCATCGAAGGACCTTCTCCGGGAGCATCGTTCGGTCGGGCTGCCGAAAGGGCGATCCGGGTAGCCTTTGACTGGTGAGCACCACGCGCCTGACCCGCCACATCCGGGCCCCTCGCGAGCAGGTTTACCGGGCGCTGCTCGATGCGGAGGCGGTCCGGCAATGGAAGGTGCCGGACGACATGACCAGCCACGTCCACTCCTTCGACGCCCGCGACGGCGGCGAGTTTCGCATCTCCCTGACGTATGACCTGCCGACGACCGCCGGCAAGACCGACCCGCAGACCGACTCATTCCACGGACGGTTCGTGCGGCTCGTGCCCGGCAGAGAGGTCGTACAGGTCGTGGAGTTCGAGAGCGACGATCCGGCGATGGCGGGGGAGATGACGATCACCTACTCCCTCACCGATGCCGACGGAGGTACCTATCTCGTGGGCATCCACGAGAACCTGCCTCCCGGCGTGTCGCCCGCTGCCAACGAGGTCGGCTGGCGTATGTCCATCGACAAGCTCGCCGGCCTCGTGGAGAGCGACGACTGGCAATGATCGCCCGGGGGACCACCTCTGCTGAAGACGAGTCGAAGGCAGAAATGACATTGTCCGCGCCGGATCCGTCGACCGCGTCGAAGAGGTGTGGCAACGTTGGTCAGGTAGCGATCGCGCAGATCCGCGAGGTTCTCGGGCTGATACTCGACGGGCCCTCGTGACGCCGTCACCGGTCCCAGGAGGTGCCGAGCGTCCCCGTTGCTGGTTTGGCCTGTGATTCAGGCCTGATCGGTGATGTGGTCGACTATGTGGCGGGCGTCGTCCCCCACCCCCAAGTAGAGACCCGACCCGAGGGCATGGAGGCCGACCAGGCCGATGAAGTACAGCCCCGGCTGGTCGGTGATCCCCCGTTGCTGAACCGGATAGCTGCGCTCCCCGAAGACGGGGGCGTCGATCCAGGAGAAGTCGAGGCGATATCCGGTGGCCCACACCACCGAGGAGATGCCGTGAGCGGCGAGGTCGACCTCTTGGGGGCTGGCGTCTGGCTGCCACACGACGGGTTCGTCGTCGCGGGGAGGGGCGTCGATGCCGGAGGCGGCGATGTACTCGTCGATGCCCTCCTGTAGCTGTGTCGCCGCCTCATCGGCTTCCTCGAGGCGCTGGTCGAGGTCGTCGGCGAACATGGCCGAGTTGCCGTCGGCACCGAGGAAGCGTCCCACCAGTCCCACTCCGTCCCGACCGAAGGCCCGCAGGTTGAGATCCTTGCCTCCGTCACGTCCCGAGACATGCGGGTTGGGCCGGAACCGGACCGCCTCTCCTTCCGGCAGCTCCGTCACCGGCTTCGACATCATCCCCACCTCGAAGAGCCAGGAAACGGTGTCCCGTCCCCGGTGGCGACGGGGTGCCCGTCCGGCTCGACTCACCGCCAGCCACACGTCCCTGCCGGCCATGTGCAGCTCGTCGACGATCTGGCATCCCGACTGCCCGCTGCCGACCACCAGAACGCCACCCGGCGGGAGATCTTCGGGACGGCGGTAGTGCTGGCTGTGCACCTGGAAGATGTCGGAGGACAGCGCCCGACCTCCCTCGGGCACGAACGGAACCTGGAACGGCCCGGTGGCCACCACCACGTGCTCGGCTCGCCACTCGCCGTCGCTGGTCGTGGTCACCCAGGCGCCGTCGACCCGGGACAGGCTGGTTGCTTCCACCGGCGACTCGATGGGAGGCTGGAAGCTGTCTCGGTACCTCTCCAGGTAGGCGACTATCTCGTCGCGGGGCAAGAAGCCGTCGGGTTCGGGACCGTCGTAGGGGAACCCCGGCAGGTTGAGCGTCCAGTTAGGAGTCACCAGGCAGAACGAGTCCCACCGGGCCCGCCAGCTATCCCCGACCCGTCCCCGGTCGAGGACGACGTGTCCTATCCCTCTCTCGGTCAGCCAGTAGCTGGTGGCCAGACCGGCCTGGCCCGCGCCCACTACCACGACCGACGCATCGATAGCCATGAGCGCTCAACCATAGGACACAGCAGCACGTGTTGCTCCTGGAGGCCGGTTCCTAGCGGATGATCAGGTCGAAGGCGTCCGGGGGCATGATTTCACCGAAGTAGTGCTCCTCTGCCGAGGCCCAACGCGCTTCCCACTCGGCCCGGTAGTGGTCACCTTCACGTAGTCGAAGTCGCTGTCTTCGCAGGTGGTTCGGAACGTCGAGCATGACTCGGAGATCCAGCAGATCGGTGAGCTCTGGGCGGGCGCTGTAGGCACCGTCGAGGATCGCCACGGACGCGGGGCGACAGGATAGGGGCCGCGCAGAGAGTCGTCCGTCGTCGCTGTTCCAGTCGTAGGGGTACCACCTCGCCTCCTCTCCCCGGGCCAGGGCCTGCAGGACGGAACGCTGTCGCCGCCAATCGATGCAGTGGTTCGCCCGCTCAGCGGGAGTCATGGCGTCCCACTGGGCGGCCGTACCGCCTGAATAGAAGTCGTCCCCGTCGATGACGACACCACCCAGCTCCGAAACGAGCGACGCTGCCAGGGTCGACTTACCCGCCCCGCTGCGTCCGTCGATGGCGACGATCAGCGGGGCTACCCGGCCCTGCATCGATGCGGTCATCAGCTCGACCAACTCTCTCCGGCTGGCGGCGCTCATCGATTCGGAAGCTGGATCCACGCGGGCAGTCGCCGACTGTGCCGGTCGCCTCTCGGGATGATCGACCCACCCAGAAAAGCGACCGCCGATGGGTCGAGGCTCACGTCAGTGCTCTCCGGAGGAGACTCGAGTAGGAACGGTGGGCGAGGTCGAGGTGTGCGAGTTCGTCGGCTCGGGTCCATCTGATGTCGTCGTGTTCATCCAACGCTGCATTTCGGGGTTCGCCCTTCCAGCGGTCGACGAGGTACAAGTGCAGCTCGACGCCGTCGGCGTTGAGGGTTACCCACGGTGGAGCGGTGGGTGCTTCGACGGCGATGCCGAGCTCCTCTTCCAGCTCGCGAACCAGGGTGTCGGCGGTCGACTCCCTCTCGTCGATGTGGCCACCGGGGAGATCCCACACATTCGGGTAGCTCATGCGGTCGGGTCGTCGGTGGCACAGGAGCACCTGTCCGGCTCGTCGTAGCACGCCGGCGACAACGCGCACGGAACGGGAAGCGGCGAGAGGAAATCGTTCGAGGATACGCATACCCGACCGATCGGTCTCTGTGAACGCCACCTCTCCCAGCAGGATCTCCTTCTCGATTCGGGTCCCGCCCAGCTCAGCGAACGCTTCCGCTCCTCGATCGGAGGTGCGGGGATGAACCACGGTGACGTGCGGCGTCAGCGGCAACGGGTGGAATGGCGGAGCAAGGATCACCTTCCGCAGCCGCGTCCAGGTTCCGGTCGGATCGAGCACCGAGAACCACACCGCTCCTTGCTCGCTCTCCGTCATCGACTCACCGACTGTAACGCCGAAGGCCGGGGTCTCGGATGTGACCCTTTCTGTCCGTTCTACGAGCAGACCCTCGTCGACCGTCTCCTCGGGGTAGGCCAGTGACACGTGTGGTGGGGTCCGTGCCGCCATCACCGGATCCCAGTGTCTACGCAACGCCTGCAGCTGCTCGGCTACGTCGCCAGAGAGGATGAACTGGAGATGCCGTCGACTCGCTGCCATGGGTTCATTGTCGTCCCCACGCGAGCGGGAGCACGGTGTCGAGTCCTGTTTTCGAGCCCTCTCGATCGGGTGCGCCTCAGGTCCCTCGTCGAGATGGACTCATATCGTGGTCAGGTCTGTTCAACGACGTAGAGGGTGTTGCCGTCGGGGTCGCGGAAGGTGAACATCGCCGGCACGCCCGGCCAGCGCAGCACCTCGTCGGTGTCTACCCCGCGTCCAGACAGGGCCCCGTGCTCGCCGTCGGCATCGGGGGTGACCAACCGGATGCCGGTGTCGGTTCCCGCCGGTGAGTCGTCCGAGGCGGGGGTAAGCGCGATGGAGACTGCCGCGCCGGGAGGTGCGACCTCGATCCAGCGGAACCCGTTGCCGAGTGGGGCGTCCAATCGCTTCTCGAATCCCAGCCTGTCGACGTAGAAGTCGACTGCCCGGTCCTGGTCGGCGACGGCCACGGCTACGGTCCGGACGTCGGTGAGGGTGGTGGCATTGCCCATTCGATGTGTCTCCGTTTCTGCTACCGGTCGTTTTCGCTTCCGTACATGAGGGAGCCGGGGGTGGTGAGCAGCTCACCGCTCTCGAGCCAGGTCTTCAGCCCCGACAGGATCATCGGCCAGCCGCCGTACAGCTCTTCGCTGGCGTCGTGGCGGAGCTGGTCGTGGGTGACGGTGAGGCGGCAGGAATCACCCACCGGTTCGATCTCCCACGTCACCCGGCTCGTGCCCTCAGCCACGACGTTCTCGCCCCAAAGCGCCCGCATGGATTGCACCAGGCGGCGGGGCGGGTCGACTTCGAGGTTCTCTCCCTCGACCAGGGGCCCGTCGGCGGCGGGGTGGACCATCTCGAAACGTGAACCCGGCGTCCAGTCCGACTCCACCCGGGACCCGAAGTGGTACTTCGCCCGGATGTCGGGGTCGGTGATCGCCTCCCACAGCCGCTCCGGCGTGGTGCGGATGTAGATCTCGAAGACCTTTTCCATAGCCTCCTCCAGTTCGTGCTTGAGGTCGGAAAGACCGGCCGCCCAGCTTTCGGTGTACTTGCTCACCCACCGGTCGTGGACCAGCCGGATCGGGACCGGATTCAAGAAATGCAGCTTCTCCCGACCACGACGTTTCGTGACGACCAGCCCCGCCTCCTCCAGGAGCTGGAGATGCTTGGACACCCCGATACGTGTGATCGGGAACCGCTGCGCCAGCGCGTTGAGCGGCTGCCCGTCGTGGCGGAACAGCTCGTCGAGCAGCTCCCGGCGAGTCGGATCGGCCAGCGCCTTGAACACCAGTTCCATGACCGGAGCAAATATAGGAAACCATTTGGTTACCTGTCAAGCCCGGATGTTCCAGCTATCCCCGGGAGCCCCTCCAGCCTTGGGCGCGGCCACCGATCGGATCCGGCTTTCTCAGCTCGTCGAGTAGGTGGTGCAGACCAGACGGAGATCCCGGTAGTCGGGCTGGCCGGTTCCCATCTCCTGGAGCTTCTGAGCCCAGGCGCCGGTCTCGGGGCGGTCGTTGTTGCGCCGAGCCTCCTCCTCGGAGGTGAAGTCGACCTCGATGATGTGTCGCTTGCCCTCGCTGTCGGAGAGGACCCGGGCACCGAGATACCCGGGTGCAACACCGGCCTGCTCTTCGTCCCACTGGGCGACGTGGTCATGCAGCGCCTGCTCGTCGGCGCCTTCCACCGTGATGATCTGTGTGAACGACACTTTCGTCCTCCTGTCGATGTCGACTGCCTGGCCGGGCTTCGAGACGCCGGCCTCGTCCTGAGAGACGAAAACGCGGAGCCAGATATTGCAGTGGCTCCGGGGAACCGCCCCCGCGTCACCGGGGCTCGACCTGCCTGGGGAAACCCAGGGTTCCAGCCCCGGCTCGACCTGCCTGGGGAAACCCAGGGTTCCAGCCCCCGGCAGCCGGGGGCCACAGCCCACGGTTCACCGGGGACCTCGTCGATCGCCCGAACTGTCTCTGCGCATCTACTCCGTCGGGCTTCGATAGCCTCAGCCCTTGCAGCTACCTGAGGCCTTGAGCACCTCGGGGCTCTCCCATTCGCCCAGGAAGGTACGGTGTTGGTGCCCTCTGCGCATACACTCCTGCCGATGACGCAAGACCAGATCGAAAGCGCCGCTCGGCATCGTCTCCGGAGTCTTCGAATGGCGCGGGGCTGGTCCCTCGACGAGCTGGCCCGGCGCGCCCACATCGGTGCGTCGACCATCAGCCGCATCGAAACCGGCCAGCGCCGGCTGGCGCTGGACCATCTCGTCACCCTGGCCCGGGCCCTCGACACGACCGTCGACGAGCTTCTGGTCGACGACGAATCCGAAGACGTCGTCATCCGACCGACGCGTGACTCGGCCAACGGTGCTACCTACTGGATGCTGACCCGCCCCGACGACCCTTCAGGGCGGATGGTGGCGAAGATCCGGCTTCCGGCCAGGAAGCGACCTCTGGAGCCTCAGGTTCATCCGGGTCGGGACTGGTTCTACGTCATCACCGGCGCGGTCCGGCTCCGACTTGGTGAACGCGAGCATCTTGTCAGAGCTGGGCAGGCAGCTGAGTTCGACACGATGACACCACACTGGATGACAGGGTACGAAGGACCGGCTGAGATCATCACCATCCTCGACCACCACGGGCAACGGACCCATCTTCGAGACCACTGACCAACGTTGCCGATTCGGCAAGATGCATTGCCTATGACGAACGGCGGACTTATCTTCGGGGCAATGACCGCAGACCCACATCCCGACGTTGTCATCATCGGTGGCGGCGCCGCCGGCTCATCCGCAGCGCTCGTCCTCGGCCGCGCCCGCGCCCGCGTCCTGCTGATCGATGCCGGCCAACCATCCAACACGCCATCCACCGGTATCGGAGGGTTGTTGGGCAACGACGGCACCAATCCCGCCGAGTTCTACCAACGCGCGGCTGACGAATTGGACGCCTACGCGACTATCACCCGGCGCTCCGCCATGGTCACGGCCATCCACCCCAACGACACGCCGAGATGGCGACTCGAACTGGGCGACACTGACACGATCCACAGCGACCGCATCCTGTTGGCGACCGGGATGAACTATTCACTGCCCGACATCGACGGCATCGAACCACGGTGGGGCTCGAGCGTGTTCCACTGCCCCTTTTGCCACGGATGGGAACACCGCGACCAGCCCCTCGCCGTGCTCGGCGGCCCAGCCGAACGGGCCCTGCTGCTCCGCCGCTGGACCGACGACCTCACCCTCATCACCGACGGCACCACACCGGACGACGAGCAAAGGGAGCAACTCGAGAATGCAGGCATCCGAATCCTTGAGGGTGAAGTGGCCGCGTTACATGGCCCCGGGCGAGAACTCGAGGAGATCAGCCTCACCGACGGAACCCGCGTCGCCGTCACCGGGATGCTGGTTCCCGCACCTCACCAAATTCGTCATCCATCGCTGCTCGAAAGGCTTGGCCTGGACACCACCCCCACCGGCCACCTGACAGCAGACGCGTTCGGGGCGACAAGCGTTCCCGGCATCTGGGCCGCCGGCGACCTCACCCACCCCGTCTCCAGCGTCGCTCGGGCCATAGCAGGAGGCTCCAACGCCGCCATCGCCATCACCCGAGACCTCGTCACCACCCACATGCATTGACAGCCGCTTGGCCTCCAGCTGCATGTCAGCCCTGCGATGCCACCCCGACCAGGTTTGCCGAAGCCTCCCGCTCTTGGGTCGCCCGGGTCCGGTCAGGGTGGCCCGAGGGTCGTAGAGCCCCTCTCGCGTAGTGTCGTCTTGCCTCCCGGGCTCAATCTGTTGAACCCGTCTCGTCATGGATTCCGTTTGGTATCTTCGAGCGATGGGAGAGGCCGCATGGATCGAGATCGTTCCGGCCACGATCGACCGGTTCGCCCACGTGACCGAGCTGCTCGGCTCGAGCGGTGAAGCCGGCTGCTGGTGTCAAGCGTGGCGTGGCTTCGATTCAAAGCGACTGTCGGGAGGCAAGTCGCGGCCGGAGTTGCTGCGCGAGCAGATGCAGGGGGAGCCGCCTCCGGGGTTTCTCGCCTATATGGACGGACAAGCGGTGGGTTGGGTCGGTGTCGGTGTCCGAACCGAGACACCCCGCCTCATGAACTCTCGGACGATTCCGCTCGTCGACGAGCAGCCGGTCTGGTCGATCGGCTGCTTTCGGATCCGCCCCGGTTACCGACGCCGCGGCATCGCAACGGCGCTTCTCGCGGGCGTGATCGACGAGGCTCGGAAGGCAGGCGCGCCCGGTATCGAGGCCTACCCGATCGATCCTGCCGGCGGCAGGGTGGATGCGGGCTTCGCGTTCGTCGGGATCGCCTCGATGTTCGATGCGGCCGGGTTCCGACGTGTCCTCGTGACCGAAGGTCACAGCGCCGGCCTTCCCCGTCTCCTCGTCCGGCTGGATCTCTCCACGCCCGAGTCATCTTCACCCAAGTCGTAACCGATGTGGCGATGCCGATAACGAGTCGGTCGGGGTGAGACAATCGTGGTGATGGAGCTGGCGACGGAGCGACTCATGTTGGAGCCAATCGGGGAGCTCACCGATCCAGAGGAGGTGCTGTCGGTAGTCAACTCGAACCCCGACTGGGTGGCCTCCTCGGACGATTTCGCTGGGAAGAGTTCCTGGCATCGATCGGATGCGGAGATGCATCTGTGGAAGGAGTCCGTCCGAGAGAACTCGGTTTCGTTCGGCATCCGACGATCCGAGGATGGGGAGTTGGTCGGTCTGGGAGGTTTCCTCGAGCCCCATCCCGACCGGGGCGTCCCCATGGTGGGACTTCTCCTCGTTCATCGGAAATGGCAACGTCGCGGCATCGGGTCGGAGACGGTGATGGCCATCGAGGAACACCTAGCTGAGCGGGGCTGGGCGTGGATCCTGGTGACCGTCTTGGAAGCGTGTCCTTCCATCCGGGAGTTCTGGGAGCGAAGCGGATTCGAGATCAACGAGCGGACCCGGGATCAGGACACGCGGCCGGTGTGGGTGCCTGGGAAGCACCTCTAGCCATCTCCGTTCACCACCGGAGAGACGCAGAAAGCGTTCGATATGGGCAGTGACGGGCGCGCAGTCGAAACGCACAGTACGGGCACCCCTCGCTGCTGATAAGGATGGGTAATTCGACCGTCATCGCTCTCGGCCGGTGAATCCTCTCAGTATGAGCAGGAGTGCTCGCCTGTTTCGTCGCGTTCTCTAGTGCGTTTTCCAGAGGGTTATCGTGCAGTCTTGGGCCCCTAGCTCAACTGGCAGAGCAGCGGGCTTTTAACCCGTTGGTTGTGGGTTCGAGTCCCACGGGGCCCACTTCAGATAGGCACCAACCACCAACGTGCGTGATGTTCTCCCCGCCGACAAGGCCGGTCCTCTCGCAGATGTCATCGGACTGTATTGATCCATCGGATTGCGCGTCGGCTGGAGGGTCGGGCTCTCGCCCGCCTCGCTAGCCTCCACCGGAAGGACCGAGGACGCTGTGAACACCGCGCTGGAATATCCACCGGTGGGTCCTCCTTCGTTCGGCGTTGTCGGCCATGTGGAGCGCCTCACGGACGCGCTGTGGGCCCACACCACATGAGCTCTATCGACTCATCGAAGACGAGAGCGTGACCTTTGAGCCCGGCTCCGGGTTCCAGTACGCCAACACCAACTACATGATCCTCGGACAACTCATAGAAGAAGTGACCGGTCAGCCATATCACGAAGCTCTCCGGGAACGGATCCTTGATCCCCTCGGCCTCGATTCCACCTACCTGAGCCACTACGAACAGAGAGATGCCCCGTGACGCCTTCACGGTGCAGTTGGGCGGCCCAGTGATACCGGTCGACTTCGACTACACCGCAATCTCTACCACCGTCTGGTCCGCCGGCGGACTCGTCAGCAACGTTGTCGACGTCCACGACTTCTTCATCGCTCTGACACAGGGAAACATCATCTCGCCACAGCTGTTCTCAGAGATAATCACCGGAACGGGCATTGACTCTCGCCGAGACCCCGCACGACGCTACGACTATGGACTGGGTGTCGAACTGTTCGACGCTCCAAGAGTCGTCTACGGGACACAAGGCAACCTTCCCGGCTACATCACTCTGGCCATGCACTCACCGGAGACACTCGAGACCTTCATGTATGTCAGTACAAACGACCACTACCACAACGTCTCATGGATACTGGACGACGCCGCAGAACAGGTCAGCGACTGACCAAGGCCTCAGCCAATGCCCCTTCCAGTGCAATCATTAGCGCAGATCACCAGTTCCATAGCGGAACCGCCCCATATCTGAGATCGCCCGGGATCGACACCTCGGCGCTCGGTCGAGGGGCAAACGCAGTTTCAAAAAGGACAACCGTGATGTCGGTAGGGTTTCTCCGTGATCGACACCTTCGCTCACGACATGCTCAAATTCGATGGTGGGCACCGCCTGTATGTGGAACAAGCAGGTGATCCGGAGGGGGTCGCTGCGGTGTGGATCCATGGCGGACCTGGCTCAGGGTTTCGATCCAGCGCTTTCGAACTGTTCGATGGCGGGCTCCATCGGGTCGTCTGCTACGACCAGCGCGCCGCCGGAAGAAGCACACCCCACGCAGCAGACGATGACGTGGACTGGTCCACCATCGACATGGACCGTCACGTAGAGGACCTCGAGACCATTCGTCGTGCCCTCGACATCGAACGGTGGATCGTCAGCGGTGCGTCCTGGGGGTCCGTCCTCGGGCTGACGTATGCCCAGCGCCATGTTGATCGGGTGCTCGGGGTTGTAGTCGCTGCGGTGAGCACCGGCGGTAGGGCCGAGATCGACCACCTCACAGAGCATGGGGCTAGCTACGCGTCCGGCCCGTGGCACCGGTTCCATGACTACGCAGCTGAGCGATACCAGGGGGTACGGCTCGTCGAGGCGTACCGTCGCATGGTCATGGACTCCGACCCGGACGTCCACGTTCCAGCTGCCGAGGAGTGGTGCCGGTGGGAGGACGCCCATGTCAATGTCGACGATGAGCAGCCAATCGATGGATTCGTCGATTCTCGTTTTCAAGACCCGAGGTTCCGGCTCGGTTTCGCACGCCAGGTCACACATTGTTGGGCGGCGGACTCGTGGCTACAACCGAACGAGCTCGTGCGGGGTGCCCCGGCGATGGGTGCCGTGCCATGCATCATGATCCATGGTGAGCGCGATAGGAGTAGTCCCCTGGCGCCTGCTCAACAACTGCACGAGTCATGGCCGGGTAGTCGCCTGATCGTCACCGATGACGGTCACGGTGGTCCTTCCATGTGGAGACAAGTGGCCATCGGCCTCCGCGAGCTTGCTTCAGCCTGATCCTTGCGAAGACGGGCGCCTGGTTCGCTTCTTCGGATGAGCCGGCGAGGTGGATGCCGTAGAGGTGTTGGAGCATCGGCCAGACCACTTCCAGCTGGGGGTCTCGAGCCAGGACTTTGCATAACGCTTCGATGCGTTCTGTCTCGAGGCGGTCGAGGCGGCTGAGTTGGAGATAGCGGGAACGGAAGATGTCGGGGTCGAAGGCGGGACGGGTTCCTTTCTCGCCGATGCGTTGGGCTCGGCGGCGCACCTCGATGAGCCCGGCGGCGAACCGGCGGGCGAAGTGGAACCGTCAACCACATGGGTGGCGTGACCCAGATGGGTGTCGATGGCGGCCCGGTACGAGGGTGACCCGTCGGTCACCACGACCTTCACTCCCCGCCACCAACGGTGGCCCTGCGCGGCGAAGAACCCGGCCTGGGCCCCGGCATCGCGGCGGCGGACCACTCCCAGGCCTTGCCCGGTCTCCTCGTCGATGAGCACCGTAACGGCACGGTGGCCCCGCCGGAGGCTGGTCTCGTCCACCAACGAAGCCCGGCAGCGGCGACGCCGCCGAGCGGCCACCACTAGATCCGACCACCCACCCACCAGCGCCATGATGAAATGCCACCTCAGCCCATAGCGGCGGGAGATCTCCCGGATGGAGAGATGGTTCACATCACGGACGACCTGGCGGGCCAGACGCCGCGTGACATGGGTGCGCCGCCCGACAACAATCTCAGGATGATCCTCCCAGTGCCGCTCGGAGCATTCCTCACAGGCGAAGCGGCGGCACACCCACTCCAGTGTGGTCGGACGGCCTCGGGTAGGCAGGTCCCGTACCCGCAGCCGACGCCGGTCATGCACCCGAGCCGTCCCGTACCCACAATACGGGCAACGGACCACCCGTCTCGTGTCGACGATCCCGACCACCAGCCGTTTCATCACATCCACCAGCACCGCAACCACACGCACCCGGCGCAGATGCAGACGGACTCTCATAGCATCAAGTTCCATCGGGGCCCTTCCTTGCTCGATGACTTGCATCACCGAGTACGGAAGGGCCCTGACCATCAGCCCGGCATCATCACCGCTCTGCGGCTCCCCACCTCACCGCGCAGTCTCGACTAGCGTATAAAGCGACTCCCGCAACTGCCCGTGCAGGCTTTCCACCGCCTCGGTCCGGCCATCTCGGGAATCTTTCTGAGCAGAGGCCACTCTCGCAGAGTGCCGACCCACCCTCCCAGATCACTCCC
>CAZTXD010000034.1:0-28330 GCA_964617995.1 uncultured Acidimicrobiaceae bacterium | reverse complement strand
CCGTTTTCGCGCATCGAAGGCGCGCTATCGCGCGCATTCGATGCGCGAAAACGGACTAGGGCTTGGCGGCGCGGATGATCGCCGAGTAGACGCCCCCGCCGTGGGCGACGGTCGTCTCGATGGTGACGTCCGAGAACCCGGCGTCGCCGAGCAGGCGGCGATATTCCGCGATCGTGAGCGCCCCTTCGGTGCTCCCCACCTGCGCCTCGACGGCGGCTCGCAGCTCGGGCTCATCGCGATCGTCGACCACGATGTCGCTCACACCGAAGCGACCGCCGGGGACCAGGACCCGAAAGGCCTCCTGCAACACGGCCGCCTTGTCGCTGGTCAGGCTGATGACGCAGTTGGAGATCACGACGTCGACGCTTCCTCCTGCCAGAGGGATGTCCTCGATCGAGCCATGTAGGAATTCGACGTTGTCGGCTCCGGCTTCGGCGGCATTTCGCCGTGCGAGCTCCAGCATGTCGGTGCTGGCATCGATCCCGTAGACCGTCCCACTCTCCCCGACGCGGCGAGCCGAGAGCAGAACGTCGATGCCGCCCCCGGACCCCAGATCGAGAACGGTGTCTCCGGGCCGCAGGTCCGCCACGGCGACGGGGTTGCCGCATCCCAGACTGGCCCGAGTCGCACCGTCCGGCAGCCCTTCCAGCTCGATGTAGGCCGCGGCTCCGAAGCAACCCTCGTCGAAGGCATCGTCGTCACAGTCGACGATCGTCACTCCGGCCAGCGCATCTCTCGCCAGGGACGAATAGCGATCGATCACGTCTTCATGTGCCATGTATTCACTCCTTCACATAGGAGAAGGGACGGGAACGGGGTTGCCCATGACGATGTCGGCCGCCGACGGGAAACACTCCACACAATCGTCGTTGATCCGGTAGAGCACGGCAGTACCGGACGGTTCCGCCCGGACGAAGCCCACCTCGGCGAGGATGGCGAGGTGATGCGACACGGTCGACTGGCCGACTCCCACCGAGTTCACCACCTCCCCCACCCGCAACGGTCGTCCGGCCCGGGCCAGCAGGGAGACGATCTGAATGCGGGTGGGATCGGCCAGCGCCCGGAACCAGCCGGCGTATTCGGTCGCTTCCGATCTGTCCAGCGGCATTGCGTCCATTTTCATCGATAATCGACGATAATCGATGAAGGATATGGCGTCAAGCGCAATGAGCCGTCCACACAGACCGGGCTTCTGTGGCAGACTCGCATACATGACTGCATCGCTCGACGAGGTCATCGAAGAGCCCGACATCAGCCTCCTCCAGGTGATCGACCCCCAGGGCCGGCTGGTTGGTGACGATCCCGAGCTGTCGGCGGAGCTGTATCAGGAGCTCTATCGGAAGATGGTGCTGGCCCGTACGCTCGATCGGAGGATGCTGGCCCTGCAGCGACAGGGTCGGGTGGGGACCTACCCGATGCTGGAGGGGCAGGAGGCGGTTCAGATCGGATCAGCGCTGGCCCTGGGCGACGACGACTTCGTCTTCCCCTCTTATCGGGAGCACGGCGTCCAGGTCGCCCGGGGACTTCCCCTCGAGGTGTTCATGGCGTACTGGCGGGGCCTCCCCAATTCCGAATGGGACATCGCCCGGTATCGCCAGGGCATCATCACCGTGCCCATCGCCACCCAGCTTCCCCACGCCGTTGGCTACTCCTATGTGACGAAGCTGCGGGGCGAGGACACCGTCACCGCCGTGTACTTCGGCGACGGCGCCACCTCGGAGGTGGACTTCCACTCCGGCATGAACTTCGCCGGGGTGTGGAAGACGCCGACGGTGTTCATCTGCGCCAACAACCTCTATGCCATCTCCGTTCCCTACGAGAAGCAAACGGCCTCCGACACGATCGCCCAGAAAGCCATCGCCTACGGGTTCGACGGTGTGCGGGTGGACGGAATGGATCCGATCGCCGTGTATCTCGCCACCCGCTCCGCCGTCCAGTCGGCCCGCGACGGACAAGGCCCCACCCTCATCGAGGCGCTCACATATCGCTACGGCGCTCACGCCACCGCCGACGATGCCCGTCTCTATCGCACGGCCGAGGAGGAAGAGGAGTGGCGCCAACGTGACCCGATAACCCGTCTGGAGTTGTTCCTGGCGGCCCGCGACGAGTGGGACGAGAGCGTGGGCGAGAAGGTGGCGATGGAGACCTCCGATCTGGTCGAGGCTGCCATCGCCGACATCGAAGCCCGCCCCCTGCCGGGACGGGATGAGGCGATTCGCCATGCCTTCGCCCGCGTGCCCGGCCACGTAGTCGACCAGCTCCATGCCATGCAGCGATCACACGGCGAAGAAGAGACGAGTTTCAGCGAGGAGGAGACCTGGGTGGTCGGCAGCGATGAGATGCCCCAGGGACCGACGGAGAGCTGGACCATGGCCCAGGCGATCAATACCGCACTCCGCCAGGCGATGGAGCGAAACGACGAGACCATCCTCCTCGGCGAGGATATCGGCGTCTCCGGTGGGGTGTTTCGCATAACGGAAGGCCTGTGGCGGGACTTCGGTGACGACCGTGTGATCGATACCCCGTTGAACGAGTCGGGCATCGTCGGCACGGCGGTGGGGATGGCCCTGGCCGGTGCACGACCGGTGGCCGAGATCCAGTTCGACGGCTTCGTCTATCCCGCCTTCGATCAGATCGTCTCCCATATGGGGCGATTCCGCTATCGAACCCGGGGCCACACCCCGGCGCCTGTGGTGGTGCGCTTCCCCAACGGTGCCGGGATCGGAGCGCATGAGCACCATTGCGACTCGCCCGAGGCCTATTTCGTTCACGCCCCCGGACTGGTGGTCATCTGCCCGTCGTCGCCGGCGGACGCCAAAGGACTGCTGGCTGCGGCTCTGGAAGGCGACGACCCCGTCGTGTTCCTCGAGCCCAAGGTGCTCTACCGCGCCGGACGTGAGGAGGTTCCCGTCGATCACTACACGCTGCCCATCGGCCGGGCCCGCATCCGGCGAGAAGGCACCGACGCCACCATTGTGACCTACGGGGGAATGGTGCCGGTCTGTCTCGAGGCGGCCGAGTCCGCCGACGCCTCGGTGGAGGTGATAGACCTGCGAACCCTGTTCCCGTGGGATCGCGAGACGGTCCTCGCATCCGTCGCAAAGACAGGGAGACTTCTCGCGGTGCAGGAACCTCAGGGTGCCGCCGGTGTCGCCTCGGATGTGGCGGCGGTCGTGGCCGAGAAGGCGATCTTCGACCTGGAAGCGCCGGTGAGGAGAGTGACGGGATTCGATGTGCCCTGGCCCCAGTTCGCCATCGAAGGCCACGGCCTCGTCGACGCTGCCCGGGTGGCCGCCGAGCTCGCGGCCCTCCTGAGCGACTGACTCCGGATGACTCCGGAGGTCGGCCACTGGGCCAACGACATCCGCAGGGAGGGCACCAGCGGCGAAGCCGTCGTTCTCATCCACGGCTTCAGCGGCCACCCCGGCCACTGGCTGCCGATGGCTGACGTCTTGCATGCCCGCGGGCACACGGTCGTCGCTCCCCGTCTTCCGGGCCACGGCACCTCGCCCCGGGACCTGGCCACCGTCTGCGCCGAGGACTGGCTGGTGGCAGCCGGCGACGCCGCTGCCTCGGTGAGACATCACCGCCGGGTGCATCTGGTGGGGCTGTCGATGGGAGGCATGCTGGCGATCCTCCTGGCCCGGCCCACGGCGGCCTACACCATCAGCACGATCAATGCCCCGGTCCGGACCAAAGACCGCAAAGTTCCACTGGCGCCCCTGGCGCGCCACTTCCTCACCGAGACCGACGCCGCATGGGTCCCCTGCCCTGACCCCGACCTTGCTCATCTGTGGTCGCCCTATCCCACCCATCCGTTGTCGGCGGTCTCGGAGCTGGTCCAGGTGGTGCGGCGGGGATGGCGGGAAGCGCGCACTCTGCGACGGCCGGCTCTGGTCATCCAATCGCGCAACGACGAGACAGTGGCGCCTGTCTCAGGACCGATGCTGGCGCGTCGTCTCGACGGTGACCTCGTATGGCTCGATAGATGCCGCCACAACGCCCTGCTCGATCCTGCCCGGCATCTCGTTCATGAGGCTTTGATCGCCCATGTCGAGGGGCAGACCACCAGAGTGGGTGGCGCCCTGCGTTTGCCGGAGATCGCCGAACCCAGCCACTAGCCTGTGGCGTCAGATGGGTTCCAACCAAAAGCCCGGTCGGCGTAGCCGCCGCAAGGCGGCTTCTGGCTGTCGCAAGGGCGACCACCGTTTCGGCTCCCCCAAGAGGGTCGGGGGCGGGATGACCCGCCAGACCTGCTCGGTGTGTGGATCGGTGACCATCGACCTGACCAGCACCGACAGGACGATCGAACCGGCACTCTTTGGATCGGCGCAACGGGCCAGCGACGGGCATTGAGCTCTGTGCAGACCGAAGTAGCCGTCCGGGCTGCCGGCGGCGTGGTGATCAGGGGCGACACCGTCGGTCAGGCCGAGGTCGTGGTGGTCCACCGACCCCGCTACGGCGATTGGACTCTCCCCAAGGGAAAGCACGATCCGGGTGAGGACTCGTCCGCGTGCGCCGTAAGAGAGGTGGAGGAGGAGACCGGATGGTCATGCCGGCCCGTCGACCGGGCGGCCACCAGCCGCTACAACGTGGGGGAGGGGCTGAAAGAGGTCGACTACTTCGTCATGCGCCCGATCCGCTACACCGGGTTCGAACCCAACGAGGAGGTCGACGACGTCCGGTGGATACCGCCGGCGGCCGCCGACGGGCTGCTCACCTACCCATTCGATCGCGATCTGCTGTCGGCCATCGACCTCGGCCGGGCCACCGGTCAGCGCGATCTGCACATCGTCCGCCACGGTGCGGCGGGCAAGCGCTCGGAGTGGGAAGGGCCCGATGAGGAACGCCCACTCACCTCGGAGGGAGCCCTCCAGGCGGACATGATCGCCTCGGAGACCGCCGACGTTGGGGTGGAGCGAATCGAATCGAGTCCCTATCTCCGTTGCGTGCAGACCGTGGAGCCGCTGGCCGAGCGGCTCGGCCTCCCCGTGGAACGGGCCGACGCCCTGGCCGAGGGTGCCGATAGGGGCAGCATCGCCGCGCTCCTCGACGACGTCGCCGGCTCCCGGGTCATGCTCTGCTCACACGGGGACGTGATCCCGGCTGCCCTCGAGTTGCTCCAGCAGCGAGGGGTCCGCTTTCGCTCGGCGTCCGAATGCAGCAAAGGCTCCACCTGGGTGATCGGCCACGACGGTCATTCCTACACCGATGCCGTCTATTTGCCTCCCCCGAACCCACCTCATCGGCCCTGAATAAAACCGGCGGCCCATTGGAGGGCCGCCGTCACATCTGTACCATCCTCCTGTCGCCGCGGCGGGAGACGGTTCCCGAGTTCTCCAGACCCCCTCAGGACGTCACCCGCCCGGCGGCACTCCCCTTTGTCAGTACCTGACACGGCCTTCGCGTTACACGTCAAATTGAAAGAGCGGCTGAACTCTTGACGCCGGGTGGCGGATCGTTCGTTAGCTCCTACCGCCGCCGGCCGTCGGGTCGGCTCATTCCCTCAGGCCCAATGCCTCGGCGACGAGCTGAGATTGCTGCTCTCGGTGAACGCGGGCGGATCCCGTTGCCGGGCTCCCCGCCGCAGGGCGACCCGCGAAGATCGGCTCCCTACCGAATACCTCGCGTATGTGCGGCCACAGGAAGCGGTAGGCGCCCATGTTCTCGGGCTCCTCCTGACACCACACCAGGTCGGCGTCGCCGTAGGTGGCGGCGACCTCTTCCAGCTCCTCCACCGGCACCGGGTAGAGCTGGGCGAGGCGGACCACCGCCACGTCGTCGATTTCGTTCTCCCTCCGGCGGGCCTCCAGGTCGTGATACACCTTTCCGGCACAGAGGATCAGCCTGCGCGCCGACTGGAGTCGATCGAGAACCAACGGCTCGAAGCGACCCTTCTCGAGGGACGCCGTCGGGACGAAGGACGGTTTCGCCCGGAGAAGGGACTTGGGCGTGAACACAATCAGGGGCTTCTGGGGACGCCGCAGCGCCTGGCGCCGCAGCAGGTGGAAGTACTGACCAGATGTGGCCGGTATCGCCACGCGCAAGTTGTCGGCGGCGCAGAGCTCCAGGAACCGCTCGACCCGGGCCGAAGAGTGCTCTGGTCCCTGACCCTCGTAGCCATGGGGCAGGAGCAACATCAGACCCGAGCTCACGTTCCATTTCCCTTCCCCCGAGGAGATGAACTGGTCGTAGACGACCTGGGCGCCGTTGGCGAAGTCTCCGTACTGGGCTTCCCACATCACCAGGGCCTCCGGCCACTCGGTGGAGTAGCCGTACTCGAATCCGACGGCGGCGAACTCTGACAGGAGCGAGTCGACTATCCGCACCCTCGTCTCGTCGGCGGTGAGAGTTTCGAGAGGCGCCCATTTCTCTCCAGTGTCGTAGTCGGTGAGCTCGGCATGGCGATGGCTGAAGGTCCCGCGCCTCGAGTCTTCTCCCGCCAACCGGATGGGGACCCCTTGCAGAGCCAATGAGCCGAAGGCGAGGGCTTCGGCGGTCCCCCAATCGATCGTGTCGTCTACGAGGGCCGTCGACCGCTCGGTTATCAGCCGCTCCAGCTTGGGATGGATGACGAACCCTTCCGGCACATCGGTGATATGGGAGATGATCCGTTCGAGGACAGAGAGCTCCACCCCGGTGTCGGGATCGTGCGCCGTCGGCCCGTCGGCGGCCTTGGGAGGAACGGTGGTGGAGTCCTTGGCGCTCTGGAAGGCGTTGTCGAGGAGCTGGCGGTACTCGGCCAGCAACTGGTCGGCATCCTCCCGGGACATCTCGCCGTGCGTGATCAGACGATCGAGGTAGAGCTTGCGCACCGAAGGGTGCTCGTCGATCTTCTTGTACATCAACGGCTGGGTGTACGACGGCTCGTCGCCCTCGTTGTGGCCGCGACGGCGGTAGCACACCATGTCGATGACCACGTCCTTGTGGAACGCCTGGCGGAACTCGAAGGCCATGCGGGCTGCCCGGGATACGGCCTCGGGATCGTCACCGTTCACATGGAAGATGGGCGCCTGGACCGTCTTCGCCACGTCGGTGGCGTAGAAGCTGGAGCGGGCATCGTGGGTCGAGGTGGTGAAGCCGACCTGGTTGTTGACGACGATGTGCACTGTCCCCCCGGTGCGGTACCCGCGGAGTTGGGACAGGTTGTGGGTCTCCACCACCACCCCTTGACCGGCATAGGCGGCGTCGCCGTGGAGGAGAACGGGCAGGACCTCGTGGTGGCCCTCTTTCCCGATCCGCTCCTGCTTGGCCCTGGCCACTCCTTCGAGCACGGGGTCGACCGCCTCTAGATGGCTGGGGTTGGCCACCACCTCCACCTCGATCGCGCCGGAGACCGTCTCGTAGGTACCGGTGGCGCCCAGGTGATATTTCACGTCGTCGGCACCGCCCTGGACTCCGGGGAGCAGGTCGCCGTCGAACTCCCGGAAGATCCGCGATGGCTCCTTGCCGATGATGTTGGTGAGAACGTTGAGACGGCCCCGGTGGGACATCCCGATGACGGCGGTTTCGATACCGTCACCGGCGGCGGCCCCGAGGACGGTGTCGAGCATCGGGATGAGGCTCTCGGCGCCTTCCAGACCGAACCGCTTCTGGCCGACGTACTTGGTGTGCAGGAACGTCTCGAACGACTCCGCTTCGTTGAGCTTGCGGAGCAGCCTGATGCGTTCCTCGGGGCTCGCCGCAGTCGAGGTGACCTCGACCCGATCCTGGATCCAGCGCTTCTGATCGGGCTCCTGGATGTGCATGTACTCGATGCCCACGGTGCGGCAGTAGGCGTTCCGAAGGAGCGAGAGGATGCTGCCCAGAGTCATCGTCGCCGTGCCGAGGATGCCACCGGTGGCGAACTCTCGGTCGAGGTCCCAGATGGTCAGCCCGTACGAGAGAGGATCAAGCTCCTCGTACATACGCGGGGGCTCCATTCGCAGGGGGTCGAGGTCGGCGATCAGGTGGCCTCTCACGCGGTAGGCGTTGATGATCCGGAAGACGTTCGCCTGCTTGGCGATCCAGTCGGTGCTACCGATCGGGGGGTTCTCGTCGACGGCCCACCGCGCCGGCGTGTAGGGGATCGCCATCGAACGGAAGATCTCGTCGTAGAAGCGGTCCTCTCCCAGCAGGAGCTGATGGATGCGCGCCAGCAGCTCACCGGACTGGGCACCCTGGATCACACGGTGGTCGTAGGTCGACGTCAGCGTGATGATCCTCCCGATCCCATGCCGCGCCAGATAGGAGGCGTCGGCTGCCTGATACTCAGGCGGGTAGATGATTGCCCCCACCCCGATGATCACCCCCTGATCTGGCATCAGCCTGGGGACAGACTGGATCGTTCCGATCGTTCCTGGATTGGTGAGGGTGGCGGTGGTCCCTGCGAAGTCGTCCGGGCTGAGCTTGTTCTCACGCGTCCTGGCAACGATCGCCTCGTATGCCTCCCAGAACTGGCGGAAAGTCATCTGGTCCGCCCCCTTGATGTTGGGCACCACGAGGATGCGGCCGCCGTCGGGACGGGCCATGTCGATGGCCAACCCCAGGTTGACCGAGGAGTGTCGGAGGATGTGGGGCTCCCCGTCGATCTCGGCATACGACACATTCATCTCGGGGTGCTCGCGCATCGCCCGCACCACCGCCCACCCGATCAGATGGGTGAAGCTGACCTTGCCACCGGCGGTGAGCCGCTGCAGCTGGTTGTTGAGGATCCGCCGATTCACCTCGAGCAGCTTGGAAGGCATGGTTCGGACGGAGGTCGCGGTGGGCACCGCCAGGCTCTCGTCCATCCGCTGGGCGATCACCCCGGAAATCCCCTTCAGGGCACTGGCGTTGTCGGGCACCCGCGCCGCGGGCTCGGGCACCCGCGCGGGCGGCGCCTCCTGCGTAGGCGGCGTCTCGTCCTCGACGGGCGGAGAGGCGCCGTTCCCGGACCCGTCGCCTCCTCCGTCTTCGAAGTAGCGCCTCCACGACTCGCTGACCGACCGGGGAGAATCGAGATACCTCTCGTACATCTCCTCGATGAGCCAACGGTTGCGACCGGCGGTTGCGGGCTCTTCGGGCATACCTCGTCTCATTCTACCGGGACCCGGGCCTCGACAGCGGGGGTCCACGTGGATTAGGGACGTCGGCGGGATGCGTAAGGCAGGCCTGCCGTGATCAGGGAGTCACGTGCTGCGCACCGGTCTAGCGTGTGAGGAGGAAGGCAATCAGATCGTTGATCTCACTTTCGGACAACACATCCGAATACTCCCGGGGCATCACTGCCGGCCAATCGCCGACCTCGAACGCGGCAGGATCGAAGATCGACTCCCGCAGGTATTCGATGTCGGAGAGTCCTTCGACTCGTTCGCCCGCCACCGCGGAGATGCCCGCCAGGCTGGGTGATCGGCCATCCACGCCGTCGAGAGTATGACAGTCGGAGCAGGCCCGCTCCCCGATCGTCAAGCCGATGGCGGCGTTGAACAATTCCTCGCCGGCGGCGACATCTCCCACCTGCTCTGCCTTGGCGAGCTGTTCGGACGAGACAGTGGTCGTGGTTGGCTCCGTCGTTGTCGACGACTCTGTCGTAGGTGCAGCTGCATCCGTCGCTGTCACGGTGGTGGGCGTCGGGTCATCGCCGACAGTTCCTGCGCCGCCCGCGCAGGAGATCACCGTCACGCACCCGACCATGATGGTGAGGGTGGAACGCATACCTGCCTCCTTCGTAGCGTCCACTCCGAACCTACCCCTATGCGCTCGGCGCTGACGATCGCCCTCAGTCCGTACGGACCCGGCCGGTCTCAACACCCCGAGCACCCCTGGAACCGGAAACGACCGTCGGCAGCGGGACGAAGTTGCGCGGCTCAGCCCGTCTGGGTGCCCGCCACCCAATCGGCGTAAAGGGCGGCATACACGCCGCCGCCCGCGATGAGGGCCTCGTGGGGACCGCGTTCCACCACCCGCCCGGCGTCGAACACCAGCACCTCGTCGGAGGCCTCGGCGGTGGCGAGGCGATGGGCGATGGTCACAGAGGTCCGCCCCGCCGTAAGCCGATCGATCGCACGGCGAAGCTGGACGTCGAGAGCCGGGTCAACGGCCGAAGTCGCCTCGTCGAGGAGGAGCACGTCCGGCGACGATATCCACGCCCGGACCAAGGCAACGAGCTGGCGCTCACCCGCCGATAGGTTCCCGCCTCGTGATCCCACCTCGGTCTCCAACCCCTCGGGCAGGGACCGCACCCACCCGTCGAGCCCGAGCTCGAGGAAGGCCGTCTGCACCTCCCGCTCACCCGCCTGAGGAAATCCGTACCGGACGTTGTCGGCGATGGTTCCCTCGAAGAGGAAGCCTTCCTGGGGCACGAAGGCGACCCGGCGCCGCAGGTCCCGGGAGGCGACCTGCTTCACGTCGACACCGCCGATCCTCACCGAACCCTCGGTGGGGTCGAGCATCCGGACGAGGAGCTTCGCGAAGGTGGTCTTCCCGGACCCGGTCTCTCCCACCACAGCTATGCGGCTGGCGGGATGGATGGTGACGGACACGTCAACGAGCACGTCAGGTCCGGTCGGATAGCGATAGCGCACGCCGTCGAACTCGACCCCGAGCACCCCTCCCGGCAGGGCCATGGGGTGGCGGGGCTCGGGGATCTCGTTGGGACGGTCGAGGGTCTCCACTACCCGGCGCAGGCCGGAGCCGGCGTTCTGGGCGAAGTCGAGGATCTCGACGAGGCTCTGCACCGGCTCGATGAGCAGGTTCACCAGGAAGAGGAACGCCACGAGAACGCCGGCGCTGACGCCTCCCCCCGCCCCCAGCAACAGCCCCGCCGCCACCACCCCGGCTGTGAGGGAGGCGGCGAACAGCTCGGCGGTCGAGAACAGACCGTTGCCGAAGGCGGAGGTGCGGAACTCGATCCGGAACCGCCTGTCGAGAGCGGCCTTCACCCGCTGAAGAGTCGCCCTCTCCACGCCGTAGGCCCGCGCCTCGGGCAGTGCGGTGACCGCTTCGCCCATCACGGCCAGCGAGTCGGCCACCACCCCCCGCACCCGGTCGTAGCTGCGCTGGAGGATCCGCTGGAACCACAGCAGGATGAAGGCATAGATCACAACCGCTGCCACGACGAGCATCGCCAGTCGCCACTCGTAGACGGTCATCGCCAAGATGGCGATCAGGACCTGGGTGACGTTGACGATTAACACGACCCCGCCCCACTCGGTGAACTCCTGGACCGTGCTGATGTCGGATGTCACCCGCGAGACCAGCGCCCCCCGCCGCTCCGACTGGACGTGGAGGGTGGAGCTGGAGATCAGCCGGGAGAAGACCTTCACCCTCAAATCCGACAACCCGGAGGCGGCCTGACGTGCGAGCCTGACCATCGCCGCCCGGGCGAGACCGGCGCCCAGCACCAGGACCACCGCAGCCAGCGCCACTTTCGTGAACACGGCCGGCAGATCCACCCCACCGTCGATCAGGTCACGGTCGATGGTCTGCTGGATCAGGACGGGCACCAGCACCTGGATGAGGGTGCCTCCGGCGTTCATGAGGAGGATCAGCCACAGCCGCCTGGCCAGGACGGGCGCCTCCTGGAGGGCACGCCGCAGAACAGTGAGCGTTGATGCCGCCCTCCGCTCCACCTTCGCTTCGGTCATCGGCCGACCTCTCGGCGCCGCTCGGCCGCATCTTCCTCATAGGCCCGGACCAGGCGGGCATACTCGGGCTGGCTCTCTATCAGGCGCTCGTGGTCTCCCTGAGCGACGACCCGACCGTCCGCCACGAACACCACCTCGTCGGCGAGCCGGATCGATGAGGGGCGGTAAGCCACCAGCACGACGGTCGAGGGGAGGTCGGCGGAGCGCAGCCGCCGCAGGATCTGGGCCTCCACCGAGGGATCGACCGCCGAGGTGGCGTCGTCGAGGATGAGGAGACGGGGACGGCGGATCAGTGCCCGGGCCAGAGCGACCCGCTGCCGCTGACCGCCCGAGAGCGACGCTCCCCGCTCTCCTATGCGCGTGCCATATCCCTCCGGGAGCTGCATTATGAACTCGTGGGCGCCGGCCAGTCGGGCGGCGTCCATCGCGGCTTCGTGGCGGTAGTCGGCTCCCAGCGAGATGTTGCCGGCGACGGTGTCGTCGAAGAGGAATGAACTCTGAGAGACGAATGCGACCTCCCGGGGCAGCTCATGGCGGGCGAAGCTGCGCAGATCGCGACCGTCGATACGGATCTGTCCCGACCCGGGATCCCACAGACGAGCGAGCAGCAACGTGAGAGTCGACTTGCCCGAACCGGTAGGACCGACGACCGCCACCGTCTTCCCGGCGGGAATGTCGAGGACCACGTCGTCGAGCACCACCGAACCGGTCTCGTAGCCGAATGTCACCCGGTCTCCCGCCACCGGGGCGGGCCCCAACCCGGCGGTGGCGATCTCGGTGCCGTACTCGACGGTTTCGTCCACGTCGAGGATCGTCTGGACGCGACGTTGAGCCGGTATCGACGCCGCCATGTCGAAGAGGACGAAGGCTATGAGCTGGACGGGGAAGGCAAGCAACCCGAACAGGTAGAGAGCCGAGACGACATCTCCGGGAGTCACCGCCCCGGCGTCGACCCGCACAGCCCCGACTGCAACGACCGCGAGGCTGAGAGCGGGCATCAGGGAGGTGATGATCACCCGGTAGGTCTCCCATTTGATGTTGACGGCTACGATCTGGTCGCGCAGCGTCTCGGACTCCGTTTGGAGCCTTTCGATCTCATGATCCTCCCTGCCGAGCGCCTTGATCGTAAGGGCACCGTCGAAAGACTCGTGGGCGACCCGTGAGACCTGCCCGACCTGTCTCTGGATCCCCTCCCAGAACGGATAGACGTTCACCGCCGCCCTCACCTCGATCGCGATGACCGTGCCGAGACCCACCAGGGTGGCGAGACCCACCCACGGGTCCACCAGGAACATCAACACGATCGTGCCGAGGATCAGCAGTGACACCCCGGAGGCGTAGGGAAACGGCGCCAGCACCCCCGTGGCCTGCCGGGCGTCGTTGTCGGCTACCGCCAGGAGATCGCCCACCGACTGCCGACCGAACCAGGCCAGCTCGAGACGGAGCTCATGGTCGATCAGGCTCTCCCTGACGTCCTGCTGGGTCCTGAACTGGAGATATCCGGCCGAGTTGCGGCGAAGGATGATCGCCGATGCCTTCCAGACCGCCACTCCGATGATCACAGCCACCGCCAGCCGGAGGCGCCCTTCCAGAGGATCACCGGAGGCCAGGACGGGCAGGATCACGGTGTCGGTCACCCAGCCGATGACCCGGGAGGCAGCGATGATTGCCCCGGCGTAGAGCGCTGCACCCAGAACGGCCAGCCCGAACGGGAAAGGACGGGCACGGGCGTAGCGTCCGACGAGGCCGAGACCTTCGCGTAGGACGGCGCGGGCGGACACTGGGGCGGTGGCAGCGACCATGCGAGGCGGTCAGACTATCGACGCTCCCAGACCACCGGAACCGAATTAGCCCGGCAAGCCGGTATCGGGAACCGTCGGAGCCACTCCTGCGTGTAGGGGGACATGGGAGTCGTCCACCGAAGCCCCGCGAGATGCCCGTAGCGCCCCTCCTCCGCCTACGGTGAGGCGCACGTGAAGATGCGTGTCATCCTCGTCACATCGGTGATGCTCGGATCGCTCCTCGGGGTCACGATGTGGCTCTTGGCAACCAACGCGACGGCCGATCGGTCATCCTCATCCGCCACGTCACCTGTTTCCGATACCGCCCCGCTAGTTCCTCATGCCGAAACGACCGCCCTTTCCCCGACCACCACCGCGCCTCCCTCCTCGAGAGTCGCCTACGTGATCAGTCGGCCGGGAACCGCTCTCCATCCGTCGCCGGACGAGAGTGGCAGGCCGATCGCAGAGGGGATCCTCCTCCCCGTCATCGCCTCCCACGCCGACGGGTACCGGGTTCTCGACACCTGCAACCTCGAGGGGTGGGTGAGCGCCAACGACGTCGAAGTCGGCACGGTCCTCGACTCTCGAACCGCAGGGCGATTCGACCAGTCCGTGTTCGTCATCGATCCCGGCCACGGGCTCCCCGACATCGGGGCCGTGGGCCCTACTGGACTGACGGAGACCGAGGTGAACCTCGATGTCGCCTCCCGTCTCGTGGACCTGCTGCGAAACCCCCACGACATCGACTGGGCCACCAGGGCCGTCACGACCGGCGACTCGGTGCCGGCTGCTGCCACCGCGGTGCTGACTCGCAGCCCCGATGGACCCAACGGCGGCGACTACCAGCTGGGACTCACGTTCCGGGCCACCGTCGCCAACTCGGTCGACGCCACCGCCTTCGTGTCCATCCATCACAACACGGCTCCCGAGACGCCCCTCGACCACCCGGGATCTGAGGCGTTCGTCTCGGTGTCCGACCCTGAGTCGGCGCGCCTAGGAGGACTGATCGTCCAGGAGCTGCGAGCGGGACTCGCACGGTTCGAAGCCGCCTGGGCGGGCTCGGAGGGCAGCGGGGTCATCACCCGGATAGACCCAGACGGCAGCGACTACTACACCCTCCTCAACCGGTCTGCGGTGCCTGCCGTCATCGTGGAGGGGGCCTACATCTCCAACCCCACCGAGGAGGCTCTGGCCATGACCGACGAGTTCCGCCAGGCCTACGCCGAGGCGGTGTACAGGGGCCTCGTCCGGTTCGTGACCACAGACCACGACCCGATCCCCGCTCCCGAGCCCGTGGTGTGGGACGTCGACATCCCCGGGCCGTCGATGGCGGGATGTGAGGTGCCGGCTCCCTGAGGTCGGCTCAGATCAGATCGGCTTCGCGGATCCCGAACGACGGGTGGCGCAGCCGGCACAGGGCCAGCTTCTCGAGTTGGCGGATCCGCTCACGAGTGAGGTTGAACTCGTCGCCGATCTCCTCGAGGGTGCGGGGAACACCGTCGAAGAACCCGTAACGAAGCGCCAGGATGCGACCCTCCCTGTCCGGGAGGCGCTCGATCGACTTGCGCAGCGAGTTGGCGACGTCCATCTCCTCGGTGAGCACGACCGGGTCGGCGGCGTCCTCGTCCTCGATGAAGTCACCGAGCTGAGCGCCGTCCTCGCCAATCGGCTGCTCGAGGGAGACGGTGTCGGCCACTCCGAGGGCCAGCTCCACCTTGTCCACGGTGACCCCGGCCTCCTCGGCGATCTCCTCGGGCCGCGGCTCGCGGCCCAGCTCGGCCTTGAGACTGGCCTGGGCAGCCCGCACCGCCGCCAGCGTGTCGTGGAGATGAACCGGGATGCGTACCGTGCGCGACTTATCGGCGATGGCGCGGGTGATCGCCTGGCGGATCCACCAGGTGGCGTAGGTGGAGAACTTGAACCCCTTGCGCCAGTCGAACTTCTCCACGGCGCGAATCAGACCCAGGTTCCCTTCCTGGATCAGGTCGAGGAAGTCGATCCCGGAGGTGTTGGCGTAACGCCGGGCGTTGGCCACCACCAGCCGTAGGTTGGCGGTGAGGAAGGCGTCCTTGGCTTCGCGACCCTTTCGCTCGGCCCGACGAAGCTCGATCTCCTGCTTCTTGCCCTTGTAGTCGCTCTCCTCCAGACGCTCGGCGGCCTCTTCTCCCGCCTCGATCTGCTGAGCGAGCTCGACCTCCTGTTCGGCGGTGAGCAGGTCGTACTCGCCAATGGCGGTCAGATACTGGGATACGAGGTCGGTCGTGAGACGACCGCGCTCGTCGGTGAGCTTGCTCTGAAGGCGGGACCGCTTGGGCTTGGGGCGGTCAGTCTTCGTTTCGGCAGCAGGCATGAACAGTCGTCCTCGTTGATAGGCAGGCGGTGGCGGCGGGGATTCCACTATGCCAGAAGGAAGCCCGCTTGTGAACCCCCGATGTCTCTACATAGATTCAGCATCTCGGAGACAAACGGTGGGTGTCGAATAGGAAAACACCGTCCTTACCGGCTCTATTCCATGCAACGCTGAGACGATGCCGACCGTGGTACCGCAGTGACCGAGGATGCAAAGATCTACCAGGAGCATCGCTTCGCCCTCACCCGCCATGCCACCGCACTGGCAGGCCCGTTCGACGCCCGCGGCATGGATCTGGTAGTGAGGGACCGGGCGGCAAGAGTCGACCACCCAGGACGCTGTCGTCACGACGACGTCGATCGTGCCTCTGGCAGTCCCCTTCATGGAAGGCGCAGAGGAAGTAGCGGTGACCGTCGTACCCGATGTGCTTAGCCTGACAGCGCCCGCCGACGGAGACCGGTTCTTCGAGGTCGACAACCTCTATGTGAGATTGCGCCCGAGACTCGAACCCCTCGTCTTTGGGTCGTGTGCCGAACTCGATTCGGCCGGCCCTCCCAATGGGTGGGACAGGGCCTGCCAGGGCTGATAGTCCGGTATCGTCTTCACGGTGCCCGCCATCGTGGATCTGGAACGTCACCGCAAGGTCGTGGCCGAGAGCGGCGCCAGGCTCCGCGAGGCGGCTATGGAGGCCGGGCTGGATGCCGGGGTCCCCACCTGCCCGCGCTGGCGTGCTCGCGACCTCGTCTCTCATCAGGGCATGGTGCACCGCTGGGCTGCGGCCCACCTTCGGGGAGAAGCCGACCACGACCCCCGGTCCTCGACACGGGAAGCCGCCGCTGCCACGGACCTGTTCGCCTGGTACTCGTCGGGACTCGAAGCGCTCCTCGCCGCGATCGAAGCGGCGCCGGACGACCTGCGGGCGATGGTGTTCCTGCGTGACGCCCCTCCTCCACGCTGGTTCTGGGCTCGTCGCCAGGCACACGAGACGACGATCCACAGCGTCGATGCCTTAGCCGCTCGTCTGGGAAGGATGCCACGTGCGGAAGAGGTCGTGCTCGACCCGCTGGTGGCCGCCGACGGCATCGACGAGCTGGTCTGCGGTTTCCTCCCCAGAGGAAAGGGCAAGCTGAGGTTCGACTCTCCGACGACGATTCGCGTCGTCGCCGACGACACCGGCCACGCATGGACCATGCGCGTCGACGACGAGTCCAACAGCGTGACGGTGGGAGAGGAGGGCGACGCCGACGCCGTCCTGTCGGGCTCGGCCGCCCAGGTGTATCTGGGCCTGTGGAACCGGGGTGACGAGATCACCGCCGAGGGACGGGACGGCGTTCTCGCCCGGTGGAGGAAGCAGGCCCGGATCCGCTGGGGCTGACCGGCCGTTCCGATCCCGCGGTGCAGCCGTTACGGTGGGAGGGGTCATGCCCAATCGACTGGCCGAATCCGCCTCTCCGTACCTGCTCCAGCACGCCGACAACCCGGTGGACTGGTACGAGTGGGGCGAGGAAGCCTTCGAGGAGGCCCGGCGCCGTGACGTTCCTGTTCTCATCTCCATCGGCTACTCGGCTTGCCACTGGTGCCATGTGATGGCCCACGAGTCCTTCGAGGATCGAGCCACCGCCGAGGACATGAACCGCAGCTTCGTCAACGTCAAGGTGGACCGGGAGGAGCGCCCCGACGTCGACGCCGTCTACATGGAGGCCACCCAGGCGATGACCGGCCACGGCGGCTGGCCCATGACGGTCTTCACCGACCACGACGGCGCTCCGTTCTTCACCGGGACCTACTTCCCGCCCTCCGACCGCCACGGGATGCCCGGGTTCCGCTCGGTGCTGGAAGCCATATCCGAGGTGTGGCGTGAACGGCGCGACGACGTCACCGAGCAGGCCCAGAGGGTGACCGAAGCGATCGGCCAGCGGCTCCCTCCCTACCCCGACATGCCCGGTGAAGCCGAGCTCACACAGGCTGTGGAGGCCCTCACCGGTCAGTTCGATCCCCAGCACGGGGGGTTCGGCAACGCCCCCAAGTTCCCCCAGCAGCCGGTCCTGGAGTTCCTACTTCGCGCCCACGACCGGCCGTGGGCGCCCCGTGCAGCCGAGATGGTCCGGGCCACGCTGGCGGCCATGGCGGCCGGCGGGATCCGCGACCACCTCGGGGGCGGCTTCGCTCGCTATTCGGTGGATGCCCGCTGGCTGGTGCCCCACTTCGAGAAGATGCTCTACGACAACGCCCAGCTCGCTCGCCTCTACCTGTGGGCGGGAGTCGAGTTCCACTCCCGGGCGATGACCGAGGTCGCCATCGACACCCTCGAGTACATGATCGGCGATCTCCGCCATCCCGACGGCGGCTTCTACTCGGCCGAGGACGCCGACTCCGAAGGGGAGGAAGGGAAGTTCTACGTGTGGGATCACTCCGAGTTCATGGAGGTGTGCGGCGACGACGCGGCCATCGTTGCCGACTACTTCGGTGTCACCCCCGCCGGCAATTTCGAAGGCGCCAACATCCTCCACAGGGCGAGGAGCGTCTCGGACGTCGCCGCCGACCACGATGTGGAGGTGTCACGGGCGGCGGAGGCGATTCACCGCGCGGGGCTTGCCCTGCTGGCGCGACGGTCGGAACGCATGCGGCCCGGGCTCGACGACAAGGTCGTGGCGGCGTGGAACGGCCTGGCCATCCGGGCCCTGTCCGAAGCGGCGGTGGTGCTGGACGAGGATCGCTACCTGACGGCGGCGAAGGCAGCCGCCCGGTTCGTTCTCGACCGTCTTCGAGACGACAGCGGCGAGCTCCATCGCTCATGGGCCAAGGAGCGGCTGGGTCCGGCTGCCGTCCTCGAGGACTATGCCGCCATGGCCGTGGGCTTGTTCGGTCTGTATGCGGCCACCGGGGAGACCGGGTGGTATACGGCGGCCATGGGTTTCGTCTCTGAACTGTCACGGTTCGCCGACACGGAGAGGGGAGGGTTCTTCACCACGGCCGATGACGGGGCCGCACTGGTCGTTCGCCCCAAGGACCACTTCGACAACCCCTCCCCGTCCGGAAACTCCCTCGCAGCCGAAGCTCTGGTTCTCGCCTCCGGCTACAGCGGGGACACCGAGCTTTGGCGGCAGGCCGAGGACGTCGTCCGTTCGGCCGCGGCGATCATCGAGCGGGCTCCCAGCGGGGCCGGTCACCTGTTGGGGGTGCTGATGGCATTGCTCGACGGACCGCGTGAGCTGGCGGTGGTCGGATCCGATGCCGGTCGTCTGGCATCGGTGGCATGGGAACGATTCCGTCCCTCCCTGGCCATCGCTCATTCACCGGAGACGACCGGGATTCCTCCGCTGCTGGCCGAGAGAGGCCGGGACGGCGAGACCCTGGCCTATGTGTGTCGTCGGTTCGTGTGCGACGCCCCGGTGGCGGGCCCCGAGGAGCTTCGGGCGCTGCTCTAGAGCAAGCCCCTCAGCTCTTCCAGCGTCGTGACCACCGGATGGCCGCCGCCGGTGGAGTCCTCCCCGAAGGCGACGGGACGGGCGATGCGCACCGTACGCATTCCCAGGGCGGCGGCGCCGTCGAGGTAGTCGGCGCGGTCGTCGACGAACATGGCCCGAGGCGCCTCACCACCTACGGCCTCCAGCGCGGCGTGGAATATCTCCGGCGCTGGTTTCGCCGAACCAACCTCGAAGGAGAGGACGATTGCGTCTGTCTCGCTCTCCAGACCCAGCCGCTCCACCACCGGGCGGGTCGAAGCCGAACAGTTGCTTATGACCCCCGTGGTGTATCCATCCACCCGGAGCCGCCGGAGGAACGGAACCGAGTCGTCATACCAGTGCACCCCGGTGGCGAGAAGATCCTTCTCGGCGGCGAGCAGCTCGTCGACCAGCTCGGGTCTCGGCTCCACCCCGCAGGCACTCACGACGGCCGTCATCACCGAGCGGGCATCGGCGAATCCTCCTCCGTCGCGTTCGGAGCGAAGGTCGTCGTGGACCGCCTTCACCGTCCCGGGGGTGACGTCGAGCCGACCGGCGATCATGTCGGCCTGGGTGGACCAGTCGTTGCAGACGAGGGTGTCGTAGAGGTCGAGGAGGACGGTGTCGATCGTCGACGCCGTCACGATCCCACCTCCACGAAACGCTGCTCACCGGCGAGAAGACGCACACCTGCCATGACATAGGTGATCCACAGGCCATCTGCCAGGGCCAGGTGGGTGAGCCGCAGCCACAGCGGGAGGTCGAGGGCGATGACGAGAGCACCGGAGGCGAGCTGGGCGACGACCAGGATCGTGATGGCGTTGACCCATGGCCCGGTCACGCCACGGCGGATCAGGGCGTAACCGGCGATTAGCACCACCACCAACGCCACGATCGGGTGTAAGACCCGCAGGTCGGTGAGGAAATGCTCGACGGCGACTGACCCTCTGCCGCTTCTGGGGAACAGCGTGTCGGCGAGGGCGGTGACCGCTCCGGTGGCGGCTATGAGGACGAAGGCAACGGCTCCCACCGCCAACCAGTTGCGGGTCCGGCGGTGGAGCGAGGGACGTAACGGCACGCCTCCCGACACCAGATGAGCCGTGACGGTGAGGGCCGCGAGAAGGAGGAAGGTATTGAGGAGGTGGAGGGGCACCGATACCGCCCGGGCGACGGAAGTGTCGTCGGCCACCCACTCGAAGAGTACGATTCCGGCTCCGATCAGCGCCTCCCCGATGATGGCCGCCAGCGACCACACGGCCGCCACTCGCGCCTGTTCACCGGGGCCGAAGCGGCGCCAGACCAGCAGAGCCAGCAAGCCGACCAACAGCAGGGCGACACCGGATAGCCCCCGATGGGTGTACTCGATGGCGGTGGCGCCCTCCAGCTCGGGCAGCACCTGACCGTGGCAGGTGGGCCACGATCGCCCGCATCCGGCTCCTGATCCGGTGGCCCGCACCACGGCCCCCATCAGGATCACGCTCACGTTGAAGGCGAGCGTCCCCCAAGCGAGACGGGTCAGCCCAGAGCGCATGATCGGATGGTACGGGCACCCACCGCGTGAGCGAACTCCGCCCCTTCTCTGGTTCTGTACGAACGGCGTTCCCCACCGTCCAGAAGGAGGGTCAGCCCATCTCGACAGCGGCGAAAGGCACGGTGAATCGCAAGCACCAGATGAGAACGTGCCGGTGAACGTCGGGATCGAACTCCGGGGGAAGCTCGTAGTTCTGGCCGCCGATGTTGCCCTTCAGCTTGCCGAGATCCAGGTACTCGCCGGGGTCGTCCCAATCGGTGTCGGTCGTCACCCACACATACAGATCGGGGCCGTTCTGGATGTCGGTGTCGTCCTCGAAGCGGAGGACGTGGCGTCCATCCTGCTCGTAGATCGTCGCTGTTCCCTCGGCGCGGTGATCGATCCCGAAGAAGGACCCCGACGACACCTCTACAGGCCCGACGGGCGCGGTGGTAGTGGACGGGACCGAAGTGGTCGAGGTTGTCGAGGTGGTGGGGCTGGTGGAGGCCGGCTCCGGTTCATCGGCGACCGTTGTCGGGGGCGGAGCGGCATCGACGACCGCTCCGAAGGCGTCCTCCAGGGACTCGTCGACGACATCGTCGACGAATAACTTGTCGGGTCGGAACAGCAAGAACACGGCCACCAGCACGACCCCGGCTCCCACAACGACGATCGCTCGTCTGGACATAGCTCTCCTTTCGACGACCAGTCCACCACATCCGCCCCGGTCGCCACCTCCCTCCACCCGCCGAGTTTCGCCCGTGTTCACCGTTGGGCGCAGGGCGACGACCCGCATAGGCTGACGGGATGCAGATCTCCGAGTCGGTCGTCGACGCCATCGGCGATACGCCGCTCGTTCGCCTCGCCCGGGTACATCCCCCTGGCAACCTCGTAGCCAAGGTCGAGCACATGAACCCGGGCGGCTCGGTGAAGGAACGTATTGCCGTCTCGATGATCGATGCCGCCGAACGCGACGGGCTGTTGGGCCCGGGAGGGACCATCATCGAGCCCACCTCGGGGAACACCGGGGTGGGACTTGCGATGGTGGGAGCCGTCCGCGGCTACCGGGTGATCTGCACGGTCCCCGACAAGGTCTCTCAGGAGAAACGGGACCTGCTCTCTGCCTACGGGGTGGAGGTCATCGTCACCCCCACCGACCTGTTGCCGGAGCACCCCGAGTCCTACTACGGAGTCGCCCGGCGCCTGACCTCCGAGATCCCCGGGGCGTTCCGCCCCGATCAGTACACGAACCCCGCCAACCCGGATGCCCACTTCGCCACCACCGGTCCCGAGGTCTGGTGCCAGACCGAGGGCGAGATCGACGTGTTCGCGGCCGGAGTGGGAACAGGCGGAACCATCACTGGCGTGGCTCGCTACCTCAAGGAGAAGAAGCCGGAGGTCGCAATCGTCGGCGTCGACCCCGAGGGCTCCATCTACACCGCCGGCCCAGACGGTGACATCCATCAGTACCACACCGAAGGCGTGGGCGAGGACTTCTATCCCGAGACCGTCGACCTCGAGATGATCGACCGGTGGGAGATGGTCGACGACGAAGAGGCATTCGCCATGACACGGCGGCTGGCCCGTGAGGAGGGCCTGCTGGTCGGGCCTTCCTGCGGGATGGCGGTGGTGGGCGCCGGCCGAGTGGCGGCGGAGGATCCAGGCAGTCTGGTGGTGGTCCTCCTGCCGGATTCGGGACGGGGATACCTGTCGAAGGCGTTCAACGACGAGTGGATGACCGCCCGCGGTTTCCCCCTGTGAGTGGCGAGCGCCCCCTCGAAAGGGGGCGCTCGCAGACATAACTCAGGGGGTTTGCTTCGGTACGTGACCGCTGCGGTGGGACCAGTCCCGCAGTTCCCAGAGCCGGTGGTCCGAGTTTGGAGTCGCCACCTACCTCATGTGAGGGAGCGGCGCACAGGCGTCGCGCCACTCAGCGCTCGGCCACCTCCAGAGTCCCAAAGAAACAACTATGCAAGTAGGACCACCTCCTTTCTCTGGTCCCATCATTGTGGCATAGATCCGGACGAGAGGCGAGGCGATTCGGGGGGTGTCGCCTCAGTCGGGGGTGTCGAGGACAGTCACCCCGAACGGCGAAGTGTCGTCGTCGGCCGGTTCGTGAGTGACCCAGAGGCGGGGGAACTCTGAGCGGCGCACGGCAGCGGTCACCTCGATACGACCCGACTCCCGGAAGGTGCCGGCCGAGACGTGGCGGCCGTCGGGAGCGGTGAGCCACAGCTCGTAGTAGGTGCCGGGCTCGGCCGGATTCAAGCCGGAAACCTTCAGCACCATGCGTGTTCCGTGATCCAGGTTCCAGCCGGCCACCGTCGCCGACGCCTCCGGGGCGGTGGCACCGGCGACGAGGTCCACGGTCCAGTCGGAGCTGTCGGTGAGCGCCGCCACGATTATCGAGACAACCGCCACGGCGGCCGCACCCAGGATCCACCAGCGGGGCCGGCGCCTCTGAACCACCGCTTCGCCCGCCACTGCCTGGACCACCTCCTCGACGAGGCGACCAGGGGGGTCCTCCCAGGTGAGAGGGTCAGACAACCGTCGGCCCAGAGCGCGCGCCGCCGGCACCCGAGCACGGCAATCTGCGCACACGGCCAGGTGGGTATCGGCTGCGTGCCCTTCCGTCAACTGCCCTGTCGACAGGAGCTCGAGAAAGGTTTCGCAGTTCAAGCCGTCTCCTCGCTGATGTGATCCAGGAACCCGGCCAGACGCTTGAAGGCGCGATGTGACCGTGACTTGACGGTGCCCACCGGGATGCCCAGGTCGTCGGCTGCCTCGGCGTGGGTCAGCTGGCGGTAGAAGGTGGCCTCGATCACGGCTCTCTCGTCGACGGGAAGCCCGTCGATAGCGGAGCGGACCTCCCAGATCTCCCACAGGCCTTCGAATGAAGGAGGAAGGACCGCCATGTCTGTTTCCTCCCGCCGGTTCTCGCGGTGTCTCTTCTCTCGGCGGTACACGTCCACCGCCACCCGGCGGGCGATGGCGTACAGCCACGGCGCCGGGTCCCGCTCGGGATCGAAGCGGGCCGCTGCCCGCCATGCCTTCACGAAAGTCTGCTGGACAACCTCCTCGGCCAGCATCCTGTCGCCCAGTGACCTGAGGGCTATCGAGAAGATGGGCCTGCTGTAGTTCTCGTAGAGCGTGCGCACGGCATCATGGTCCCCCCGCCGGAACCGGTCCATGAGCCGTTTGGTCATCTACATGACACTACGGCGACGGTAACCCGCCCGGTTCCCGGGCGGGTTACGGCGATCACAGGTCGAGCATGCCGAAGAAGTCGTCCCACATCGCCCCGAGGGCGTCGGTCGCACGGTCGAACGACCACAGGAAGATGATGACCAGGACCAGCACCACCGCGGCTGTTGCCACGGCTCGTACCCGATAGTGCTGTCTCTCATCGGGGTCCTCCAGGTAGGAGGGTTCACCCGGCGGGGTGGTTTCCAGCACCGTCGGTGGGGCGGCCCGGTTGAGGATCGGCCCTGGTTCCTCGGCGAGGGTGTCCGGTGAAGGCTCCTGCACAGGCTCGTCGTCGGCGGGAAGCGAGCCCGCTTCCTCGTCCACATCGACCATCTCCGGCTCTCGGGAAACCGGGGTGTCGGCGGCCGGCTCCGGTTCTCGGTCGGGCACCGCTTCGGTGTGCGCTTGCGACCCGGGCTCCGGCTGTGTTTCAGGCGCAAGGGACGCATAGGCCTGCTCGATCGTGGGCCGGTCCTCACGAGCCGGGACATCGAAGCCGGCCCGCTCCAGCACCTCGCGCTCGTCCAGTCCCAGCACGGCCGCCAGGGCAACGGCGTCGGACCTCTCCGAAGGCGTGGAGTTCCCTCGCTCCCAGTTGCGGATGGTCGTGGCCGAGCGGCCCACCAACTCACCCAGACGTGCCTGACTGAACCCCAGCGAGTCCCGGCGTTTCTTGATGAGACGGGCAAACGACTGATCCCCCATCTCCGTCAGGTTACCGACCCTCTCTCAGTGTGGTGGATTCTCCGGAACCGAGTCGGGCTCGGGACCGACCGTCAGTCGGATCCTGCCCAGATCCTTGACGTTCCAGCAGAGGGTGTCGCCGTCGACGACCCGCAGTCGAAGACCGCCCTCATCCAGTTCGACTACTCCCTTGTCCGTCACGGTTTCGAGGGGGATCGATGCCCGGTAGTCGCCGCCCGTCGACTCGAAAGTGGCGTGAGTGGCTTCGCCCCGGTCCGTCAGGAGCGCACCCACCGCCAGACGATCGTCTTCCGCCATCTCCGAGAGCTCCTCGTAGCTGAGGCGCCGAAGTTCCGCCCCGGAGCGGATGTCCAGTCGTGTGCTCATGATCGTCAAGGTAGCAAGGCCGCCGCGCCTCCGGACAGAGGATACTTCCACTCCGTATACCCTGAGCGGTGGAGGCGTCAGAGCGCCTGGTGGGCTCCCCGGTCTTCAAAACCGGTGAGGGGCCGAAAAGCCCCTGGCGGGTTCGATTCCCGTCCGCCTCCGCTACCAGGGCTTTGCCCTGATCGGCATCACGGATCGCAGCTGAGGCCGGACGTTCGTGGCATCGATCTGGCCGTCAGCGACGATGCCCTCGACCTGCTGGCCGAGCGTGGGTACGACCCGGTCTACGGTGCGCGTCCGCTGAAGCGTGTGCTGCAGAAGGACCTCGCCGAGCCCATTGCCACTGCCATCCTCCAGGGCCGCAATAGCGACGGCGACTCGGTGAAGGTGATGGTGGACGAACGCGAGCTGACCGTTGGCTGAGACCGCCTGTGGTGGCGGAGATGGAGGTGTCTCTCCCAGGGAGAAGCGTATGACTCCACTACCACAGCCATGGATGAGTAGGTCGGTCCGACATTTACGCTTGGCAATACTGATGCCGTAACTTCGTGCTCAGGGACCGAGAGGGAGAAACACATGCCACTCAACGGTTCGCGTCTCGTAGTAGCTGTATCCGTGACTGCGCTCGCGGTCGCCGCCTGTGCTGGCGGGGATCTCGACGAGGCCTTGGACCAGATCCCGGTCACGCCGGACGACGCCGAATCCGACTTAGGAGGTGGATCAGACGACCAGCAGACAGGTGTGAGCGCTGGCGGCGTTGGCCCCGTGACAGCGACGGCCGATCCGGGACAGGCCTGGGTCGAGGTCGATGGTGAGCGAATCGTCTACGAGGCAAGTGGGTCCCAGCATTACAGCTGCGATGTGCAGCGCGACGGATTCACCATCCACTACAAGATAATCGAGGGCCACAATCTGTCGTTCTCGGCGAGCAATGAGGGGGACGGATGGAGCGGCAGGGTTTTCTTCACGTCGGACGGTCCGGGGAACGTCCGATACTCCGCGGTGCTTCCAGGCGACGGTTCCTTGGGTTTGGACGAGGGTGCGGTGAGCTACGAAGGAACAGTCGAGCGGAGGGAAGACGTCGACCCCAGCGCTGCGACCGATCTGGATGCCCGACTCGCGGTGAACTGCGATTTCGGTGGGGACAATCCCACGGCCGTGTTTGGCGACAGGACAATCACGGCTCCATTCAGTGGAGCCCAGAGCCTTGACTGTACCGTTTCGGAGGATGACCACGAGGTGACTGTGAACCGACTCGGACTGGACGACAAACAGATCTCCGTCGAAGGGCGTTTCAACGGCGAGTCGTGGCTCGGATCGGTCAGTGTCACCGATGGAGATGACCGATACCTATCGGGAATACCCGCCGACGGCGCAGGCCTCGAGATCGATGGAACGAGTGTCAGCTACGAGGGATCGTTCACCCACACTTCGAAGAGTGAACCCGACCTCGAGGAGGAGGTAGAGGGCACCGTTTCGGTGAACTGTCCATAGTCTGAGGCTGCTCGAGGCAGGCAACACTGGGATCACCTCCCGCTTTCTCCGTCAGCGGCGGTCTCCCCCGCCCCCGGTCTGATTCAGCACATCGCGCTGAGTCGGCACACCAGGGAGGCGCTATGCCTGGCGCTGGCCGGGATGGTCCGGGACCAGCTTGTTGACCTCGATTGGGCTGTACGAATCGGGAAGGGTGTCCTCCGCGGCAACGCCGAACGTCTTCTCGGACACGCCACAATAGTGGTCTAGCTCCGAACCCATGTCGGCACGTATCTAGCGAGCAGATCGCCTGAAGTTGCGGGTGTCAAACGCTGAGGTTCGTGGATCCCTTTAGCGCTTCTACTAAGAGTTTGAATTGCTTGTGTCGTCTTCCGATCCACCAGTAGCCAAACCAACGAGTAATAAGAGTGAGGGTTTGCGCTGTCCAATGAGATATCCGGTTGCTGCCAAGGATGACAAGTCTGGTCCGTCTCTCTGCTATCTCGAGGAAGTGGACCTGGAAGGTTGCTTCCGAGCCCCACCCGGGCGTGATGAAGATGTTGAGGAGGGAAGGAAGAGAATCCTGACTGGGTATCAAGATGTCCCGGGACATTCACGACTCCTGAAAAGGCTAGAAGATGTGGCAGTTCGAATCTGTCGACCTCGATCACCGCTGACGGGTCCCGTATTCCCCACCGAGGATCGCCCACCTGACTAAAACGGGTTCCTTCTCCGATTGGTCCATAAGGGTGAATCTCCACCTGACCGAGATCCCAGACCTCGCTGGCGTGACCGACATAGGAGTCGTAGACCTCTACGATCGGCCTTTCGACCGAGTTCCCCATTCCTTCTTCAACAACATCGCTCACGCTCACGCGATACCGAGACGGGCAGCAGAATCATCCGGGTGGCGGTGTGGGGAGCGCCGGACGCAGGGCAGATACCAAGCTCCGGACCCCCGTAGAGACGGTCGCGACTCCCCAGTCAGAAGACTGATACCAAGACCGTTCTAGTGCGAGCCAGCTTGCAGCCTGACGAAATATGTGGTCTTCGCCATCTGGAGGATGGGAACGACCGCGCTGCAGAGACTCATCGACTGGTCGGTATGTCAGCTTCTCGCTCCATGGCCGGGATTCGCTTTTTCGCAGGAGTGAATGCTCTGAGGAGGAGGACGCTACGGGTTAGTGCCCAGCCGAGGGCGATGACCGTAGCGACAACGATTGTCCAGAAGATGTCAGGTGCGGCTCGGCGGATGCTGGCGAGTGGGGCGTCGGCCTCATTGAGTAGCAGCCACCAGACCCCACCGACGAGGGCGAGGTCTACAGCCATCGGGATTACCAGCTTTCGTAGTGCCGTTGCTGTGGCAAGTGGCGGTTTGGATGTGGCTCGCGTGAGCCGTCTGACCCTCATGGCTGAGATGCCCGCTCGGAGTAGGAACCCGGCGAGCACGATCAAGGCGACGAGCTTGCCGTTGCGAGCGAGGAGACTCTCGAACGCGATCGTGGGGCGGGGCGTGACGTCGAGCAGAATGTGGGCTATGCCGTGATGCATGTTGTGGTATAGCGACGGGACGGCTCCGTCGTTGATGTTGAGGAGAACAACCACGCCGATCTTCTGCTCCGGAAGCATGATGATCCCCGAGGCGGCTGATGGGCCCGAGCCATTGTGCTCGAGTACGACCGGGACTTCGTAGCGGCTGAATCCTTCCTCGTCTTCTACCAGTCGGTCCGCCCAATACAGTGGGAATACCCACAGACCCATGGCATAACCACAGCAGGGATCATCTGCGTAGCCGGTGGGCTGATGCAGCAGCCTGATCCCGGCGGGTGAGAGCAGGCTGGCATCGC
>CAZTXD010000033.1:0-29183 GCA_964617995.1 uncultured Acidimicrobiaceae bacterium | reverse complement strand
GTCGTAGCTGAGGACCGCCGACGCTGGAGTGAACCGTGGGCTCGGAACCACCCCTGGCGGGGTGTGGAACCCAGGGTTCACACGACCGCCGACGCTGCAGCGAACCGTGGGCTCGGAACCACCCCTAGCGGGGTGTGGAACCCAGGGGTTCGCCCGTGCGGGTTTCGCCCGACAACGTCCTCAACCGAACTCGATGATCACGTCGCGATAACCGAGACTCAGCAGGAAGTTGGTGATCACCTCGGCGGCATTCTCCTCCGCCACCTCCAGGATCCCATCGTCGAGGGCGGCCTGACGGAGCACGTCGTCGGCCAGCCGGCGGGCATCCGACTCCAGGCGGGGATCACCGCTCGTGAAGACCCCGGTGGAACGGTCCAGGATCTGGGTGGCGTCGTTGTCGACCGCCACGTACTGGATCTCGGCGCGGGGAACCACCATCTCCACGACCCCATCGTCTCCCAGATCGAACGACCGCACCGAGACCTCGCTCAGATCGACCCCTGCTCCGATACGGGCCACAGCGAAGAGCTGGAGGCTGTCACCCCGGGCCCACGCCAGGAACCCCTCGTCGGTGCCCTTCTCGACGATCGTGTACTGGACCTGTTCGACGGTGGTCAGGTCGGCGAGATCACGAACGGAGCGGACGACCACCGGCCCGATCTCCTCGTATGGCTCAGGGGCGAGAGCCTCGCTCAAGTCGGCAGGACTGGGAACGGCTTCGGAGATGCTGCGAATTCCCCACCACAGGAGAGCCCCGAAGCCGAGGATCACCACCAACAACGCGATGAGAACGGTGGCGCCGACTCCCAGACGTGGGCGCGTCTGCTCCGGTGGAGCGCTCGTCAACCGAGCAGATCCCGGTACCGTCGAAAGTGGGCGAGTCCTTCGACCTGGCGGATGAAACGGCCCGAGCGACGGAAGCGCTCCCCGATCTCGTCGTGGGACTGGCCCTCCCACCGCATCGCCAGGACCCGCCGCTGGATGGGCGAGAGGAGCTCGTCGTCGGTCGTTCGGGGTCGGCCCCTCCCGGGTAGCTGGGCCCACTCTGCGATCTGTGCCACTCGCTCGGGGCTCTTGCGCACGCGACGCCCTATCTCGGTGTCGCTCAGGCCTTCCCGACGCATGGCCAGGATCCGCGTCTCCAGCGGCCGGAGATGATCTTCCATGATCTGGCTTCTCCTCTCTCGTTGTACCCAACCTATCTGAGTGTCGACGCTACCGCCGCCAACGGGACGGCTACCGTGCCCGATGCCAGCCTCATGAGCACAACACCGACCTCACCGATCTCCAAGCTGTTGGTCGCCAACCGGGGCGAGATCGCCCGCCGACTCTTCGCCACCTGCCGCCGTATGGGTGTCGCCACCGTGGCGGTCTACTCCGACCCCGACCGCCGGGCCCCTTTCGTTTCCGATGCGGACCAGGGGGTCGCCCTGGGAGGGAGCACACCCGCAGAGTCCTACCTCCGAATCGACGCCGTCGTCGAGGCCGCTGTCCGCACCGGCGCCGATGCCGTCCACCCCGGCTACGGGTTCCTGGCCGAAAATGCCGTGTTCGCCCGCGCCGTGATGGACGCCGGGCTCACCTGGGTCGGCCCTCCTCCCCAGGCCATGGAGACGATGGGCTCCAAGCTGGCGTCGAAGGCCCTGATGGAGAAGTCCGGTGTCCCCACCTTGACCGGCCGGGACCTCACCGGCCTGAGCGAGGAGGAGATCACAGAGGCCGCGGGCGAGATCGGCTATCCGATCCTGCTGAAAGCCTCAGCCGGGGGTGGAGGCAAGGGCATGCGGATCGTCGACGAAGCAGCCGAACTGAGCGAGGCGATTGCGGCTGCCCGCCGGGAGGCGGAGAGTGCCTTCGGGGACGGCACGGTCTTCGCCGAGAAGTATCTGGAGGCGCCGCGGCACATCGAGATCCAGGTCTTCGCCGACAACGCCGGCAACACCGTCTCCCTCTTCGAGCGGGAGTGCTCGATTCAGCGTCGGCACCAGAAAATCATCGAAGAGGCGCCTTCCCCCGCCCTCGACGAGCCGACTCGCCGGAAGATGAGCCAGGCCGCCGTGACGGCAGCGGAGGCGGTGGGGTACGTGGGAGCCGGAACCGTCGAGTTCCTCTACCAGGAGGGTGAGTTCTTCTTCCTGGAGATGAACACACGCCTCCAGGTGGAGCACCCCGTCACCGAGATGATCACGGGCCTCGACCTGGTGCGCCTCCAGCTCCTCGTCGCGGCCGGTGAGCCCCTCCCGCCCGAGGCCACCGATCCCACCCGCCGCGGTCATGCCGTCGAAGCTCGCCTCTACGCCGAGGACCCGACCAGCGGCTTCCTCCCCGTGAGCGGCACCATCGAGCGCATCCGCTTCCCCGACCTGGAAGGGCTGAGAGTCGACAGCGGGGTCGAGAGCGGCTCCGAGATATCCGTCTACTACGACCCGATGCTCGCCAAGGTGGTGGCCTGGGGTCCCACCCGTCGCGAAGCCGTCTCCCTTCTCGCCCACGGACTGGAACGAGCATCCATCCACGGAACCGTCACCAACAGGGACCTGCTGGTGAGGATCCTGCGGCATCCCCGGTTCCTGTCGGGGGAGGTCGATACCCACTTCCTCGAGGTCCACAATCCCGCAGAGCTGGGGGCGCCGCTCGTCACCGAGGACGACGAGCGCCGCGCCGCCGTTGCGGCGGCCCTGGCCAACCAGGAGTTGCATCGGTCGCAGGCCGGGGTCCTCTCCTCGCTCCCCAGCGGATGGCGCAACGTCCCCTCGCAGCCGCAGACCGTCACCTTCACCGCCTCGGCAGGTGAGATCGAGGTGGGCTATCGGTTCGACCGCAACCGGCGTCTTCACGTCTCCGGCTACGCCTCGGCGCGGCTCGTCCAGGCCAGTCCCGACCGTGTGGGGGTGGAACTCGACTCGCTGCTCGGATGGTACGACGTGCAACGGTCGGGCTCGACGGTGTATGTCGATGGCCCCTCGGGCCCGGTGAGACTGGTCGAGCTGTCGCGCTTTCCGGTGGCCGAGGGAGAGGAGGATCCCGGCTCGCTCCATGCTCCCATGCCGGGGCGGGTGCTACGGGTGGACGTGTCGGAGGGAGACGAGGTGGCCGAGGGCCAGGTCCTGGTTGTGCTGGAGGCGATGAAGATGGAGCACACCCTTCGTGCTCCTCACGCGGGGGTGGTAACCGCCGTTCTGACCGGCGTCGACGAGCAGGTGGCTGCCGGGGCCGTTCTAGTGGTGGTCGGTGAGCCGTGAACGCTCCTCCCACGGTCACCATGATCGAGCTCGTCCCCACTCCGGCCGTCGTTACGCGGCGCCGGGCCCGGCGTTCCGACCTGACCCAAACGATCGGGTCGGGCATCAGCAAGGTGAGGACGGCGGTGACCGCCGCCCGGGTCCCCAGCGCCGGCGCGCCGTTCGTCCGCTTCCTGTCGAGGGCCGACGAGCCCGAACTCGAGATCGGCCTTCCCCTCGACGGCGCCCACGCAGTCCCCACTCTTCGAGCGACGATCCTCCCCGGAGGAACGGCGGTTTCGATGTGGCACGAGGGATCCTACGAGGAGCTGCTCTCCGCTCTCTCCGAGCTGGAGGCCTGGATGGGCGAGAACGCCGAACCGGGTGGCGACCCCTGGGTGTGGCATTGGACCGAGCCCGGCATCGATGTCGTGCGCGCCCAGGCGGTTTGGCCGGTGAGGCTCCCGTGACGCGGCCGGACCCGGCCACCGGGTGCGACCGGGCGCCGCCCATCCTGGCGAGCGGCCACCGCCGGGCGGATCCCTTCCGGGACCGACCTCTTCGAGGGCTTCATCGGCGTGAGGGGAGGAGCGGTCGATGGTCGACATGAAAGAGTTGATCACCGATTTGGAGGCGGAGACCGGGGCGCTGCGTGGCCTCGTCCAACCCCTCGAGGCGGACCGATGGGAAACGATGACACCTTCGGACCCCTGGACCATCACCGATCAGATCGGCCACCTCGCCTACTTCGACGAACAGGCCACGCGGGCCGTCGTCGATCCCGGCGCTTTCGCGGAGCACGTCAACCGGAGCATCGAGGGGCTCGGAGGCGACATTGCCGACCTCCACCGTCAACGAGGCCTCGACGGACCCGCCACCTTGGACTGGTGGTCACAGACCCGCCCGTCGATGCTGGCGGCGATGGAGGGGCTCACTCCCGATGAGAGAATCCCCTGGTACGGGCCGCCGATGCGGGCCAGCAGCTTCGCGATCGCCCGTCTGATGGAGACGTGGGCGCACGGCACCGACGTCGCCGACGCGTTGGGTACGGCACTACCCGTGACGGATCGTCTCTTTCACATCGCCGACCTGGGGGTACGCACCTTCTCGTGGTCGTTCACGAACAGGGACCTCGAGGTACCGGGGAGGCGTGTGCGGGTAGCGTTGTGGGCACCGTCGGGAACCACCCGGGAGTGGAACGGTGACGAGCCTGACTCGGTCACCGGCCCCATCGAGGACTTCTGCCTGGTCGTCACCCAGCGACGGAACGTGGCAGACACCTCGCTGGAAGTGGAGGGCGAGGTGGCTCGCCGCTGGATGGACATCGCCCAGGTCTTTGCCGGTCCACCCGGACCCGGCCGCTGACGCCTTCGTTGGGCCGTGACTGGGCGTCCGGAGAATCAGGACAGGAGGTCGCGCCGGAGCCGGTCCACGTGTCCGGTGGCTTTGACGTTCCGATACTCGCGCTCGACCTCTCCCTGGGGTCCGAGCACGAAGGTGGAGCGGATCAGTCCCTCCACCTCCTTCCCGTAGAGCTTCTTCGTGCCCCACGCTCCCAGCTGCCCGGCCAGCTCATGGTCGAGATCCGACAGGAGGGGGAACGGCAGCCCCTCCTTCTCACGGAACCTGGCGTTGCGCTCCGGGGGATCGGGGCTGACGCCGACGATGTCGAATCCGGCGGCGAGGAGGTCGTCGTAGGAGTCACGGAAATCGCATGCCTCGGTGGTGCAGCCGGGTGTCATCGCCTTCGGGTAGAAAAAGAGGATGACCCGACGGCCGTCGAGATCGGATGCGGACACGGGATTGCCCTCGTGATCAGGCAGCGTGAACGTGATGCTCATGGCCGTTGAGATTTTCCGGTGAACGTACGAAGGCGGCCGTTCCCGCCAGGAGCCCGGCCCCGGCCGGCACCCAGTAGGAGATGATGCGGAATATCAGGACCGGCGCCACCGCCGCACCCACCCCGAACACCGCCAGCGAACCGATGAGCCCCGCCTCGGCGAACCCGGCGCCTCCGGGCGTGCCGGGGATCCCGGCGGCGATCTGGGAGATGCCGAATGCCGCCACGAGCTGAGCAACCCCGAGATGAATGCCGAACGTGCCGAGGACGAGGGCGAGGACCGCCATCTCCGCCCCCACCCGGGTCCACAGGTAACCGTGGGATCGCAGGTCGATGGGAAGGTCCATCAGTTCGGCACCGAAACGACGGCGCAGGCGCTTGGGGAGCAGGTCCCCCAGGGAACCCAACCGGGACGCCGCCACCAGCACGACGAGGCCGGCGACGAGCGCCAACACGGCGAACACGGCCAGTCCCTGCCCCCACGACTGGACGGAGGGATGCGTCGACACGATCAGAAGGCAGGCGCCGGTGGTCATCAGGAGCCCGCCGTAGTTGAGGCCCGTTGCGCGCACCGCCGCACCTCCCGCTCCGGGAGCCCGGGCTCGCACTGTCCATGCCATGGCCACCGGGGTGACGGCGCCGCCAACCGGCAGCAGCCTGGCGACCGTCGCCCCGACCAGAGCCGCCCTGAACCCGAGTCCCGTCGTGATGTGCCTGCCGGTGGCCGCGACACCGTGACGGAACAACTCCCCGAACATCCACAACGCCCCGAGCTGTACGACCATCGCGAGGACGAGCACCGCGATCGTCCCGGCACCCATCTGAGGGAACTCGCTCCCGTCGACGAGGAACACGAACGCCAGGGCGTAGGCGACGATGAGGAGGCCGGCGGTGACCGCCACCCGCCGAACGGACATCAGGATGCGACCTCCCGCTCGGGATCGAACCCTTCGGGGGATCGGTCGGTGTCGAAGACGGCGCGTTCGAGCGCGACCCGCAGACCGCGCGGCGCGCCCGTCGAACCCTGCATCCTCCGAGCGATCACCACCAGCGATATCGTCGTGGCCGTCACCACGACCAGGCCCGGCTGTCCGGTGGCGATGGCGACGGGACCGAGCAGGGCCCATCCGACGAAACCCGCCAGGCCCCCGCCCATCTTCCATCCCGCTACGGCCCAGAATCCGGTCCACAGCAACAGGGCCGGGGCAAGTGACACCAGAACACCCACGGAGGTCGCCAGGCCCCTGCCCGCACGGCCCCGGAGATAGATGGACCAGTTGTGGCCGATGACGGCCATCACCCCACTGGCGGCAGCCACACCCTCGACCAGACCCAGGCGACGGGCGATGACCACCGGCACCAGCCCCTTGAGTCCGTCGAGGACGGCGGCGACCAAGCCGTAGCGCAGACCCGCCACCCGCGAGAGGTTGCCGGCCCCGACGTTGCCGCTACCGACTGTCCTGAGGTCGATTCCGATCATCCCCCCGATGAGCAGGGCGAAGGGAACCGCCCCCAGCAGGTAGGCGAGCACGGGTGTAGCCAGTTCGAGAGTTGTGATCGGCATGTGTTCCAACTTCGCTCAGCTCAACATCAACGTCTATCGGGAATGACCCTCATCGGTCCCCAGGGTAGAGGGTTCCAGCATGTCCCGGAGCAGCGCCGAGAACAGCCAGGGCTCGATTAGAAACGAGTCGTGGCCCTTGTCGGAGTGCACGGTGAACCATCTGGCACGGACCCCGGCCCTGACCAGCCGCTCGATCATGTCGCGCTGCTCCTCCGGGTAGAAGCACACATCGGAGTCGATGGTGAACACCAGCCAGTCCTGGTCGCGACACCGTTCCAGCAGCTCGGAGATGGAGGCCCCGACCTGCTGCTCCAGATCGAAGCGCTGCCACAGCTCCATGACCCGTAGATAAGTGTTGGCGTCGAAGCGGCGGACGAACTTCTGTCCCTGGTGTAGCATGTAGGACTCGAGCGGATGGCCGACCTCATATCCCCCCAGGTCTTCGTGCTGGACGACCTCGTCGCGAGCCCTCCTCCGCATCGCCTCCAGGGACACGAAGGTCTTGTGGCCGATCATCCGGGCATGGGCCAGTCCCAGTTCCGGCCCGGGCCCCCCGTAGTAGTCGCCACCCTTGAAGTCCGGGTCGGAGACGATGGCGAACATCTGCTCGAAGTTGTGGATCACCTGGAGAGACGTCACGGTCAGCCCGGCAGCAATCGGAATGACCTTCCGGACTCTCTCGGGGTACCGGGTCGCCACCACCACACACATCATGCCCCCCACGGAGCCGCCGGTCACGCCGTGCACCGTGTCGATCCCTAGCTCGGTCAGGAGCTGCATCTGCACATCCACGAGGTCGGTCAACGTCAGCTCGGGAAAGCGGGATCCGAATGGCTCGTCGGTCGCCGGGTCGAGCGAGGAGGGTCCCGTCGACCCGTAGCAGCCGCCCAGATAGTTGACACATATGACCGCCAGCTTGTTCGTGTCGAGCGATCTCCCCGGGCCGATGAAGCCGTCCCACCAGCCGAGCTGGCACTCGTCGGTCCATTCCACTCTGAGCCCGGGCACCGATTCGTTCCAGCCGGCGGCGTGCTGGCTGCCCGTGAGCGCATGGAACACCAGGACGACGTTGTCACGGGCCGGGCTGATCTCGCCGTACAGCTCGTAGGCCAGGGTCACCTCGGGCAGCACCTCACCCTTCTGGAGCGTCACTGGCTCCCGAAGGGTGTGGAATCGGGTCTCCACCCGTCCCACGCCGGAGGATGGGTCGAATGTCATGTGCTTGACGGCAACACGCTAACGAGTCGAAGGCTTCCCGTACGACATCAAATTATCGTCCAACAGCCGGTTGAACAGACGCGGGCCCTGCAGCATCGGCTCATGCCCCATGCCCTCCATGACCACGAGGTCCGCGTCGGGAATCAGCCGGCTCAGCTCGGCGGCCGCCCTGAAGGGAGCCATGCGGTCGGCGGATCCCGAGACGACCGTCGACGGGCAGGTGATCCAGACGGCCGACGCCGCCGCGTCGTAGGCGGCGCAGGACGCCAGGTCGGCCGCCAGCACTCCCGACCGGGACCGGCGCAGGAGCGCCTCGATGGCGCCTCTCTCCCACACCCCCGGGTCGGGGTGTGATCCCCGGTGACCGCTGGGCAGAGACCATCCCCCGATGAACCGGGCCGCCTCAGCCAGATCGTCTCGGGCCGCCGCCATCAGGGCGGGATGAGGGACCATACGGGGCCCGGTGCCGACCAGGATCAGACCTCCGACGAGGTCGGGGTGCTGGGCGGCCACCTCCACGGCTACGAGACCACCCATCGAGTGACCCACCAGTGTCGCCGCTTCCCCGACACGGGCGGAGAGGAACGAGACCAGCCACTCACCCCACTCCTCCACCGACCGGCACGGCTCGCCGTCCGACGCGCCGTGACCCGGGAAGTCGGGAGCAACCACCCTTCGACCTCGATGACCTAGCCAGCGTGTCTGATAGCGCCAGACGGTGTGGTCCATTCCCGCTCCGTGCAGGAACACGACCGGGGAGGCCCCGGGGGGCCCGTCCTCGTAGGCGTGGACGTTCACCCGACGGCCGCGAGGGCCCGGTCGATGTCGGCTAGAAGATCCTCGGGGTCCTCCAGGCCGACCGACAGCCGCACGAGTCCCTCGTCGATCCCCGCCGCCGCCAACCCGTCATCGTCGAGCTGGGCGTGGGTGGTTGATCCGGGATGGATCACGAGGGAGCGGGAGTCCCCGACATTGGCGAGATGGGTGAACACCCGCAGCGACTCTATGAAGCTCCGGCCCGCCTCTCTCCCCCCTGCCAGGACGAACGACATGATCGAGCCGGCGCCCCGCGGCATCAACCTGATAGCCAGGTCGTGCTGGGGATGACGCGACAGGCCGGGGTAGGACACCAGGGACACTTCCCCGGCCGTCACGAGATGCTCGGCGACACGGAGGGCATTGGCGACGTGGCGGTCCATGCGGGGGGCCAGGCTCTCCAGGCCCTCGAGGAGGCGATAGGCCACCTCCGGCGCCATGCAGGCGCCGAAGTCGCGTACGCCTTCGGACCGGGCGCGGGCGGCGAAGGCCGCCGGGCCGAACCGGTCGATGAACACGATCCCGCCGTAGGGGGCGTAAGGTTCGGTGAACATGGGGTAGCGGCCCCCGGTGGTCCAGTCGAAGACACCCCCGTCGATCACCACACCTCCGATGACAGAGCCGTGGCCGGAGATGTACTTGGTGGCCGAGTGGAAGACGAGATCCGCCCCCCACTCGATGGGCCGGCACAGATAGGGGGTGGCGAACGTGTTGTCCACCACCAGGGGGACCCCGGCATGGTGGGCGATGCCGGCCAGAGCCGGGAGATCCGCCACGGTCATGGCCGGGTTGCCGATCGTCTCGGCCAGAAGGAGACGTGTCCGGGGCGTGATGGCCGCGGCCACGGCCGCATGGTCGGTCACGTCGACGAAGGTGGTGTCGACACCGAAACGGGGCAGGGTGTGAGCTAGGAAGTTGACCGTGCCGCCGTAGAGGGAGGTGCTGGCGACGATGTGCGAGCCGGCGCCGGTGAGCGTGGAGGCGATGAGGGCGAACGCCGCCTGTCCCGAAGCGGTGGCGACGCCGGCGACTCCTCCTTCCAGGGCAGCCATACGCTCCTCGAAGGCGGCAACCGTCGGGTTGGAGATTCGACTGTAGAGGTGGCCGGGTAGCTCCAGGTTGAACAGCGACGCCGCGTGGTCGGTGTCCTCGAAGACGAAGGACGACGACAGGTAGATGGGCACGTTGGAAGCGCCGGTCCTCTCGTCGGGCACCACCCCGGCGTGCAGGGCCAGAGTTTCGAAGCCCAAGCGGTCGGGCTCGATGGTGTCCTCACCCATCGAACGGAGGGTAGCCGTACACCAAGACCCCACTGCCCCGCACCCCCACGGCGTGGGGGCTCAGGGTTGGGAGCGTTGGGCGTGGATCTTGGCGAGGTCCTCGAGTTGCTCGGTGGCAGCGGCGAGATGGCCCTGGGCGGCGAAGGCGTGAGCGGCGCCCGTGCCGCCGTCGCCGTCCTTCATGTGGCGGGCGGCGGTACGGGCGTGGGCGGCTGCCTGCTCGGCCGCCTCCGCGGCCCGCTGATAGGCCGCGGCGGCATCCGCCAGCAAGGGCGGGAGGGCCGAGCGTCCTTCCGGCTCGGCCGGTGCCGATTCGGGACCGACCTCGGCGGGCGCCCGCTCCGTCCTGGCGGTGATAGGCCCCGAAGAGATGATGTCCTTGGCCTCCGCCAGCGTGAACCGGCCCTGGGTCACCTCCCGGCCGACCACCACGCCGGCCAGCGCCCGGTCATGGAACGACAGCGACAGCAGCTTACGGAGGTCCTCCAGGTCGCGAACTCCCCCCGCCGCCACCACCGGCTCCTCCACGGTCCCGAGAGCCTCGGCCAGGATTTGCACGTTGGTGGCCTCGGTGAGGACGTCACGTCCGACCTCGCTGACCAGGAACGCGGCCGCACCCGCCGACGACATCTCTATCAGGACTTCCTCCAGATAACGCCCCGAGTTCTTCGTCCATCCCCGGGTGGCGATCTCCTCGTCGGGACGCACGTCGAGTGACACCGCCACCCGACCGGGAAAGTCACGGCACAAGTCCCACACCATGTTCTGGTCTTCGATGGCGGCCGTGCCCATGACTATCCGCCATGCCCCCATCTCCAGCAGGCGGGCCGCTTCGACATGGGATCGGATCCCCCCGGCGATCTGAACGTCCCCGGTGGCGTCCTCGAGGATGCGATCGATGAGGTCGCGGTTCTTGTGGTCGCCGAATGCAGCGGCATCGAGATCGACCACGTGCACATGATCCGCTCCTTGCTGGAACCAGTTGTTGATTCGTTCGAGGGGGTCGTTGTGAAGGGCGATGGCGTCGTGGACATCGCCCCTCGGCAGTCGAACCGCTCTTCCGTCGAGGATGTTGACCCGGGCATAGAGATCCATCCCGTTACCGTATCGGATGCGCGTGTTGCAGGGGGCGCCAATGTAACGAAAAGGGCTCCCGGATCGTCCAACCTGGGTTTACGGGGGTTTCCGACCTACCGTTGCTGTCACCGACCCGAGGATCCCTCATGGCCCACAACGAACACCTCGAGCTAGTCGAAGCGCTCGAGCCCACCGTCGCCCGGCTGCTCACCGAGCATCGGGAGCGTCGCAAGCACTGGTATTTCCACGATTTCATTCCCTGGGAGGAGGGTCGCAGCTTCGTCAAGGAGCCGTGGGAGGAGTCTCAGGCGACGATCAACGAGCGGGCCCGCACCTCGTTGGTCCTCAACCTGCTCACCGAGGACAACCTCCCCTACTACCACGTCGTCCTCGAGAACCACCTCCCCGAGGGCTCGGTGTGGCGACAGTGGAACGGTCTGTGGACGGCGGAGGAGGGACAGCACGCCATCGCCATCCGCTCCTACCTCCTCACCAGCCGCAACTGTGATCCGGTGGAGCTGGAGGACGACCGGATGGCCACGATGCAAGCGGGCTACGAGCCCGACTTCGACCATGTGGCGGAGCTGTTCGCCTACACGTCGGCTCAGGAGCTTGCCACCCGGGTCTCCCACCGGAACACCGGCAAGATCACCGAGGACGAGACCGCCTTCGAGCTGATGCGCAACATCGCCTCCGACGAGAACCATCATTTCATGTTCTATAAGGGCGTGATGCTGGCGATGATCGATCTCCATCCAACGATCGCCCTCGACGGCATCTACCGGGTATTCAAGAACTTCCAGATGCCCGGAGTGGGCATCCCCGGGTTCTTGCGACGGTCGATCGACATCGCCCGTGCCGGTGTCTACAACCTGCGCATCCACCACGACAACGTGGTCATGCCGCTGATCCGACAGTGGGGAATCCCCGAGCTCACCGGTCTCGACGCCAAGGCTGCCGAGATCCAGCAGAAGATCATGGAGCTGCCCACCGAGATCCTGGCCAAGGCGGAGAGGTTCGAGGCCCGCTTCGGCACCGCCTAGCCAGAGGCCGGTAGCCGGCTCCCCGAATGGGCCTCGGGCATTCGTGCCGGTGCCAGCCGGTCGACCAGGGCCGTCAGCGTCGCCGTCAAGTCGGCGTCGAGACGAACGCGGGCGAATGGATCACCCCGGGTTGGGCCCCGGTTGACGATGGCGATGGGAAGGCCGAGACGGTGCGCGGCGAGCACGAAACGGTGTCCCGACATCACCGCCAGGGAGGACCCCAGCACCAGGAGCGACCGGCAAGAGGACACGAGCCGCCGGGCTGCTTCCACCCTCTCGGAAGGCACACTCTCGCCGAAGAAGACGACGTCGGGCTTGAGGGTCCCGCCGCAGGGGAGGCAGTCGACCGTCACGAAATCATCGAGGACGGCTGGATGGATCTCGGCATCGCCGTCGGGGGCATACTCTGTCCGACCACGGGCGAAGGTCGGGTTGGCGGCCTCGAGTCGGTGATGGAGCTCCAACCGTCTTCTCCGGTCGCCGCAATCCAGGCAGACCGTGCCGTGCAGGGAGCCGTGGAGCTCGATGATGGCCTCCGACCCGGCTGCCTGGTGGAGCCCGTCGACGTTCTGGGTGACCAGGCCCCGCAGCAGACCCAGCCGTTCGAGGCTCACCACCGCCTCGTGACCTCCGTTGGGTGATGCTCTCTCGATCCTCCTCCACCCGGCGTGGCTCCGCGCCCAGTAGCGACGCCGGGTAGAAGGGTCGGAGACGAACTCCCGATAGGTGATGGGGGCACGACGTGTCTTGCCCGGTGTCCCCCGGTAGTCCGGAATCCCCGATTCCGTGGAGATCCCGGCGCCGCTGAGCACCACCACTTCTCCCCATTCGACGAGCCGGGCGAGAGCAGACAGCACCCCCCGAGAGTACCCACCTCGTCACTCCAGTTCGTGGCCGGGACCGCCTCCAGCGGGGAAAGGAGCCGGCTCTATAGAGGTGAGGGCCGTCAGGGTGGCGTAACCCTCTCTCACCATGGCCGTGTCGGAAGCGGGATCGAGACCGGCGTCGGGATCGCCCACCTCGAACTGGACCCGCTGGCCGGGAACGTCGGTGATGGCCACACGAAAGAACCCGAACTCGTCCAGGTCTGCCCACCGCAGACCGCGCACATCGGCCAGGTCGAGAGCCGGCACGTTGAGGTTGAGGGTGAATCGGGTTCCGCTGCGAGAGAGCACCCAGGCGGCAACTCGCTTGGCCAGCGTCACCGCCGTCGACCACTTCCACGGTTCACTGCTGCCGAGACTGACAGCGAGGCCGTCGCATCCGAATGTTCGGGCGGTGAGGACCGCCCCAACGGTTCCGGAGTGCAGGACCGAATGCCCGGTGTTGATGCCGGGATTCACCCCCGATACCACCAGGTCGGGCTCGTCGCCGAAGGCTCCCAGCATCGCGGCCATCACCGCCAGCCCGGGAGGACCCGCCAGGGCATATCCGTCGACCCCTCCCACATCCGTCGGAGTCACCGCCACCCCGCTCCCCGGGTCGAAGTGCCCGATGCCGGTCCCCGAACCGCTGCGTTCCCCTTCGGGGGCCACGACCACCACGTCGTTGTTCTCGGCCAGACCGCGCGCCAGCTCGTGGAGACCCGCAGATCCGATGCCGTCATCGTTCGTCACCAGGATCTTGGCGGGTCGACGGCGGGCTCGGCGCCGGGCGACCACCTCCACCGAAGTGGTGCCATCACCGCTCACACCCTCACCTCGTCGAGGACGATGAGGGTGGACAACCGCGATATCAGGTCGACGGGTGCGCTGCCCAGACCGTGACGTGTGACGTTGGCGGCCCCTGCTGCACAGGCGAGACGCAGAGACTCCTCCGGCCCGAGGCCTCGTACGAGGGCAACGGCCAAGGCCGCTGTCATCGAGTCGCCGGCGCCGGCCTCGTCGACGACCTCCAGCCGGGGCGGGGCGGCCCGCATCCTCGTGTCACCGAATCGCGCCAGGGCACCGTCGCCTCCCCTGGAGACGACAACTGCGAGGGCACCCTCCTTCACCAGCTCATCGATTGCGGTCCAGATGCCGTCGTCGGTGTCGCCTTCGAGTCGCCCGTCCGCCGTCAGGTCCTCGACGCTCACCTTGAGGATGTCCATGGCACCGCCCGAGAGGAACGCTGCCAGCTCGTCGCCGTGCAGATCACCCACGGTGCGGATCCCCACCGCACGGAGATCGGACGAGAGGCGTCGATAGAAATCGGTGGGTAGTTCGTCACCCACACGCCTCCCGGTCAATACACAGACGCCGGCGGTCAGGGAATGCTGGAGGGTACGAGCGAACAGGTCGTCGATCTCGTGACGGTCCAGGTTGGGGGAGCGAGAGTGTGCGATCTCGTCACGCCCACCCTCCCTCCTATCATGGACATAGGCCGCCGATGGCCGGGCGATCGCCACGGAGGTGAAGTCCAGACCGGTCGCTCCGACCAGGCCACGCACGACCCTTCCCGCCTCCCCTCCCACCGGTGCGCACAGGATGGGTCGCTCGCCCAGCTCCCTGACCATCCGCGCCACCCAGTAGCCCTGTCCTCCCATGTGGAAGTGGATGTCGTCGAATGAGTCAGCGCCCGGTTCGATCGTCACCGTGACCAGGAGGCTGGGAGCGAAGACGCACATGCTGGGCGTCTCAGGGGGCATGGGAGATATGTGATACCCCGATGACGGCGAGGCGAAACCGGCACACCGGGTGCCGGCAGATCAGCTCAAGCCCAGGGCCATCTCTGCCTCGTCGAGTCGGTGGCCGGGTCCGAGGAGCGGTGCGAAGAGGTCACCGTGCCGTTGCAGGCGGTCCCACAGCGTAGCCATCGTGACGTCGCCGTTGCGGACGCGGCCGACCTCGTCCCAGTGGAGAGGAGCCGACACCGGTGCTCCCGGCCGGGGCCTGACCGAGTAGACGGAAGCGATCGTCTGGCCGGAGGCGTTGCGGTTGTGGTCGATGAACACCTTTCCCTTCCTGCGTCGCTTGTCCCACTCCATCGTCAGGTCGTCGGGGTTGGCCGCCACCAGGTAGCGACCGACCTCACCGACGAAACGGCGGACCCGCTCGAAGTCATGCACAGGTTCCAGAGGCACATACACGTGGAGGCCCCGGCTGCCCGACAGCTTGGGGCAGCCCGTCAGGCCGAGACGCTCGAGAGCCACCCGTATCAGGTTCCCTCCGGCCACCACCTGGTCCCATTCGGCGCCTTCGGAGGGGTCCAGGTCGAAGATGGCATAGTCGGGCCGATCGAGAGTGCCCACCCGGGAGTGAAAGGGATGCACCTCGATGCAGCCCATGTTGGCGAACCACATCAACGCCTCCATCCTGTCGGCCATCAGGAAGTCGATAACTCCTCCCTGCGAGTCGGACGGCACCGGGGCTGTGCTCATCCAGTCCGGCTGATGGCCGGGGGCCCGCTTCTCGAAGAAGGAGGGCCCGTCGACTCCGTCGGGAAAGCGCGACATCGACAGGGGACGGCCCTCCAGGTGAGGAAGGAGAACCTCGGCCACGGAGGCGTAGTACTGGATCAGGTCCCCTTTGGTGTAGCCGTCGGGGAAGAACGGCTTGTCCAGGTTGGAGAGGCTGAGCGGGGTGGGTGTTCGAGCCAGGAACCTCTCGCCGTCCGGTTCGGCCCTGATCGGTCCCGGAAATTCGACGGCCTCCGAGTCGATCCTCCGATCCATGGGGACCGTCGAGGAACTCTCTGCCGCACGCGCCTCGGCGGCGATGGCCTCGTGACTCTCGTCCTCCCGGGCCTCCGAGATCACCACCAGACCGATCCCCGCCTCCCGCGCGGCGTCCACCAGCGGCCCGACGCGCAGAGTGCCCTCCCCGTAGGGGAGATGCCGGATCTCACCCTTGTCGCCCACGAGGTTGTCTGTGAACTGGCAGTGGAGGGGATCGACCATCCACACCGGAAACTCGGATCCCAGGAAGCTCAGCACCTGAGCGAAGGCCTCCTTGGACGTGAGGCCGCCGCCGGTGACAGCGTGAATGTGGGCCCAGTCGACCACGGGGCGTACGAACGAGAACCGTGATGCCATCAGGGCGATGTCACCCAGCGTCCCCCAGGCACTCTCCTTCCCCGCGGTCTCCAACCCCAAACCGACTCCCAGATTCTCTACCTTGGGTGCCACCCGCTCCAGCCGGTCGGTGATCCTTTCCATGAGCACCTCGGGGGGCTCCCCGTGGGTCGCCCCGCCGTGGGCCACGATGATGGACGCCCCCAACGCCCGACCCAGTTTCATCGTGTGCTCCAGGGCGGCGAGGCATTGAGCCCCGCGATCGGGTTCCTCGGGGGTGAGAGTGGCGAAGTAGGGGGCGTGCACCGATAGACGCACTCCCCGCTCGGAGGCGGCCTCGCCGAACTGGGCGCATCGCTTCTCCTTCCAGGGGAAGTCGGTGACGAAGGGCAGTTCGAGAGCGGTGAAGCCCCTCTCCACGAGTCCGTCGAGGAACTCCCCGTCGTCGACTCCGTCCGGGGGCATGGTGGATATGCCGATCGTGATCATCGGCGGCAAGGGTACGTAGGGCCGGGCTCCTACGGGTCGGGAGGTCAGCCCAGCACGACGACGGTGGTCCCGTCCACCGCCCACTCGTAGAGGAAGGCGGCGTGGCCGATGCTCTGGCGAACACATCCTGCGCTGTGGTACTCCCCGAGCTGCTCCTCCGACTGGAGCGGAGCCCCGTCGCCGCCGTTGGGGATCGAATGGAAGCCGATCGGCAGGTTCTTTCCGTGCGCGAACCGCACCATGTAACGCATGGTGACGTCGTCGTGACCGGCGAAGGCCGCCTCTGAACGAGAGTAGACCTGGTAGGTCCCCGGCTCCGGCACCCCAGCCTTGCCCGACACCAGGTAGGAATCGACGATGATGCCGTCGTCGTCGACCAGCCACACACGTTGCTCGGGGTTGGAGTAGACGACCCTTCGACCCGTCCCGGAGTCCACCGGAACCGGCGGCGGGGCGACACCCTCGAGTTCCTCGGCGACCCCCTCGGCCACATTGCCGAACTCCTCGAATGGCGACACCTGATGACCTGTCTCGGTGACGGCGATGGGAACGGCCACCTCGCGGTCCTCGGTAATCCCTTCGGGGCTGATGGTGCCGCTGACCCACAGCAGGGTGCGTCCGGCCTCGTCCTCATCGAGGCGGTAGAGGAGGTCCTCGGCGGCGGACCAGGAACCCCATCCCTCCGACATCTCGTAGACGAGGCTGTCGAAGAAGAGTTGCTCTCCGACGGCGGCGCGAGAGGTCGGCGCCATGGCCTCCCATGCCTCCTGGTGATTGCCGGCGGCCAGGTCCTCCACCCACGATTGGAAGGCCCCCACGGCGAGGACCAGCGGATCGTCGGGATCGGCCTCCTCCTCCGGCCCCGGGTCGGTCGCCGGTGCGGTGGTGGTGGTCGTGTGGGATGGCGCGGACGTGGAACCTGTGGTGGCAGGTGGGTCGTCGGCACCGGGCGTGCAGGCGGCCAGCAGAATCGCCACTAGGAGAGCGAACAGGGATCGGGACGTCATCGTCTCACCTTGGTCGTAGGGAGGAGAGCCTTAGACGTTCCAGATGGCGATTCGGTTCGCGTCTTCGTCAGTTCGTCGCGGTGGTATCGGTGGATTCCAGTGACCGCAGCCGATCGGTGAGGAACCGTCGGTCCGAGTCGTTCATCTCGCAGTCGAGGGCTCGGCGATAGGCGGCCGCCGCCGAGTCGTTGTCGCCTGCCCGGCGAAGCAGGTCGGCCCGGGTCGACCAATACAGGTGCCAGCCGTCGACCCCTTCGACCTCGTCGAGAACCCCCAGCCCGTCCCGGGGTCCGAACACCTTCGCCTCCGCCACTGCCCGGTTGACGCGTACGACGGGCAGGGGGGTCATGGCTTCGAGCAGCCGATAGAGATCGACGATCTGTTTCCAGTCGGTCTTGGCGTCGGAAGGGGCCTGTCCGTGGAGGCAGGCTATGGCCGCCTGCACCTGGTAAGGGCCCGGCCGGCGCATCCTCAGGGCCATCTCCACCATGTCCGAAGCCTCGGCGATGGCGGCAGCGTCCCAGAGACTCCGATCCTGATCCGCCAACAGCACCAGGTCACCCTGTGAGTCGAGACGGGCCTTGCGACGGGCATGCGTGGCCAGCATCAGCGCCAGCAGGCCACCCACCTCGGGCTCACGGGGCATGAGCTCGGTGAGGAGGCGGCCCAGCCTTATCGCTTCCACGGCCAGGTCGATCCGGGAGTCGAGTGACCCGGCGGGGGCGTGATGGCCGGTCGTGAATATCACGTAGACGACGGCCAGAACCCCTGGGAGGCGCTCCGGCAACTCATGGTCCTCGGGGACCCGGTAGGGAATGCGGGCCACGGCGATCTTCCTCTTCGCCCGGCTCAGACGCTGACCCATGGTGGCATCGGCGACCAAGAAGGCTCGGGCGATCTCGCCGGTCGTCAGCCCGGAGATACTGCGCAGGGTCAGCGCGACGCGAGCTTCGATGGACAGGGCGGGATGACAGCAGGTGAACATGAGACGAAGCCGGTCGTCGCCCGGTGGAGTGGGTGGTGGATCGGTGAGCAAGGCCACGGCCTCGGACTCCTTGTGGCGACGGCGAGACTCGCGCCGCATCCGATCGATGGCCTTGTTGCGGGCGGTGGTCGTGAGCCAGGCGCCGGGGTTGTCGGGCACACCGTCCCGCTCCCATGTCTGGAGGGCCGAGACGATCGCATCCTGGAGGGCGTCTTCGGCGAGCTGGAAGTGGCGGGTGAGGCGGATGAGGGTGGCCAGGACACGGCCACCCTCTATCCTGAGTGTCTCTTCGACGGTCCGGGTCACTGCCCCTGGGAGAAGTCGACCACCGGTCGCACCTCGACCTTCCCGTGCCAGGCACCGGGGATCTGGGCCGCCCACTCCAGCGCCTCGTCCAGGTCGGTGCATTCGAGCAGATAGAACCCGCCCAGCACCTCCTTGGCCTCGGCGTAGGGGCCGTCGGTGTGGACCACCTCACCGCCCTTGCCGCCCTCGACCCGCACGGTGGTGGCGGTGTTGGTGTCCTCCAGTGCCTCGCCTCCGGCGATCACTCCCGCGGCGCCGCCCTTCTCGCCGAACTCTGTGTAGTCGGCCATGATCTGTGCCCACTCCTCGGGTGTCCCCTGGCCCTGGGCTTCGGCCGGTCCGTAGATGAGCGCTGCGTACTTCGGCATCCTCGCTCCTTTCCTGATCGGATACCTTCGTCACCACGACGATCCCATGACGTCTTTTTCGACATCGTTTCTCGCGTTGATCGACGGCGGCCATACCGCGTTCGGTTCCGTTCCCGGCATACCGGGCCCCCGAACCCAGGATTCCACCACCCCCTGACGGGGGCTGGACACCAAGGAGGCCGGGTCAGCGGGGCGACGGTCAGACGAAGAGCTGAACGTCGGCGGTGGCGGCGTAGTCCAGGAAGGCGGCCGCGCCGGCGATGTCGCACCCTTCGATGAGCTTCGACTCCTCCACTCCCATGACGCCCATGGTCGTCGAGCAGGCGAAGAAGCGAACACCCACCGACTGGGCCATGGTGATGAACTCCGGCACGTCGGGCATCCGGGCGTCCTTCATCCACTTCCGCATCACCTTGGTGGCGGCGGCGGTGGCTCCGGGGACGGCTCCCAGCAGGTTGGGCAGCTGCACGGGGCCGGAAGGGTTCGCCAACGAGGCGACCTTCAGTTTCCGGAACCGGTCCTGATGGAGGATGTCAAGCCCGTAGAAGGTGAAGTAGATCCCCGCCTCCCAGCCGAGGCTGGCGGCGGTGGAAGCGAGGATGAGCGGTGGATAGGCCTGGTCGAGTGTGCCCTTGGAGGCCACCACTGCCAGCCTCCGGGGCCGGGGCTCGGACTCGGGAGGGGCATCCGCGGCCAGGTCGTATGCGGGACTGGTCATCGACCCGCTCCTCTCTCCAACCAGAACCGCTGGGTGCCGCCGTCCTGCGAGCTCGCTACCAGGACATCCCCTCTCTGCCGGGCGAGCGCCGGGATGTCCTCCAGTGAGCCGGGGTCGGTGCAGATGAGCTCCAGCACCTCCCCGGGGGACAGCCTGGCCAGCACCGCCCCGGCCTGGTACACGGGAAGGGGGCAGAGCAGCCCGGTGGTGTCGAGCGTCTCGGTGACGCGGATTTCGTCGGTTGTCGGTCGTGTCATCGTGGTTCCTTTCTTCAGATGACGGGGAGGCCCTCGTCGCCGAGGGTCCCGGCGAAGTAGGACGTGTACTTGTGGCCGCCGTCGGGAGAAATACCGACGGCGACACCGGAACGATCGGCGAACCGGGAGGCCGCTTCGAGGATCGCCCCGGTGGAGGGGCCGGCCATGAGGCCTTCCCGACGGAAGAGCCGCTTGGTGGCGGCATAGGCGGCTTCGTCGTCGACCCTGATCACGTGGTCGATGACGCTCCAGTCGAGTATCGAGGGCTCCTTCGCCTCCGAGAAGTTCTTCAAACCGGGGAGGCGATGGCCCGGCTGAGGCTCGACGGCAATTACCTCGATGGTGGGGTCGCGCTCTTTGAGGTAGCGTCCGACGCCGGTGATGGTCCCGCAGGTCCCGAAGCCGGCGATGAAATAGCGCACCTCGCCCTCGGTCTGCCGCCAGATCTCGGGCCCGGTGGTCTCGTAGTGGGCGCGTACGTTGGCTTCGTTGTCGTACTGGTTGGGCATGACATACCGCGTGCCGCCCTCGGATGCGGCCAGCGAGCGGGCCAACGCGATGGCCCCGTCTCGGGGATGGTCGACCGGGCAGAGGTCGTCGGGGGTGGGCCAGACCTCCGCTCCCAACATGCGCAGCAGCACCTTCTTCTCCTCGGGGACTCCGTCCGGGATGGTGACGGTCAGCTTCCTGTCGGTGAGGGCAGCCAGGGCGGCGAGGGCGATGGCGGTGTTGCCCGAGGATGCTTCCACCAGCTCCCGCCCGTCCAGGCTTTCTTCCAGATCGGCGAGCATGTAGGCGGCGGCCCGGTCCTTCACGGAGCCGAACGGGTTGAACCACTCCAGCTTCAGGTACAGATCCAGGCCCGAATCTGACAGGAGGCGGTTGACCCGCACCATCGGGGTGGGGTTGTCGACATCGGGGAGCAGGTCGCGGATGTCGCCGTAGCGACGTAGCTCCCGATCGGTGGTTGTCGTCCCGGAGGGGACGGTGGTCGTCATGTTGGCTCCTCGTGAACGCGAAGAACCCGCATCGGCGGGATGCGGGTTCGGTGCGTGAACTGGGTGTGGTCTATGTGGACGTGACCGTTACGCGCGCCTCCCGCTGCGTGTACAGCAGCAACAGCAGGCGACGGCGGCGTGGGCGATCATCGAGGTTGATTGTACGACTCCGGCGGACACCGTCAAGACGCCGGGGACCGGGAGAACCAACAGGCCGACATTTTCGTATACCCTGGCGGACATGGCGGAGGAGGAGGCCCGCCGGGCCTCGTCGCCAATGCAGGCAACCTCGGAGGGACGATGACGAGAAGACTGCTCACTCTCATGGCAACGCTGGCGGTACTGGTTGGGGTCGCTTCCATCGGGGCGGTGGCCGACACCCACTACCCCGAGTCGGTGTTCACCGCTCACCTGTCGGGCGACAACGAGATACCGGCGGTGGACAGCGAAGGCTCCGGCTTCACGTCGGTCACGGTGTCCGAGGACGGCACCAGCCTCGACTTCCGGCTGTACGTGAACGGCCTCGACGAGGTGACCCAGGCCCACATCCACGTGGGATCGGAGACCGAGAACGGAGGCGTCACCGCCTTCCTGTTCGGATTCGCCGACCCGCCGGTGGCGGCCGACGGGCTCCTGGCCGAAGGGACCATCACCGAGGACGACCTCATCGAGATCGAGGACGAGTTCGACGGGACGATGGAACAGCTGATCGAGCTGATGGAGGCCGGCAACACCTACGTGAACGTGCACACGACCGACAATCCCGATGGTGAGATCAGGGACCAGTTGCGGCCGGCGGCGTTCAACCTCAAGGCCGACCTCTCCGGGTCCAGCGAGGTCCCGCCGGTGACCACCTCCGGCACCGGTCTGACGGCCCTGGCCATCGACTCGAGCCAGATGTCCGTCGACTTCAACCTCATCACCTACGGGCTCGTGGACGTCACCCAGGCCCACATCCACATCGGCCCACCCGGCGTCAACGGACCGGTGGTGGCGTTCCTGTTCGGGTTCGCCGACCCACCGGTGACACGGGACGGCATCCTCGCCCAGGGGACCCTGACCGAGAGCGACCTCATCCCCGTCGTCGACGTGTTCGACGGGACGATGGAGACGCTCCTCGACCATCTCCGTGCCGGGACCGCCTACGTCAATGTGCACACCGTGGAGAACCCCGGTGGGGAGATCAGGGGTGCCACCGTCGGCCTCGAACGCGGTGTTCCGGGCGCGAGGTTCGTCGACGACGACAACAGTGTCCACGAGGAGAACATCGAGGTCCTGGCGGCCGCCGATATCACCCGGGGCTGCAACCCGCCCGACAACGACGAGTTCTGCCCCGCCGACGAGCTGACCCGCGGGCAGGCGGCGGCGTTCTTCAACCGAGCGCTGAACCTGCTCCGTCCGGACACGGACCACTTCGTCGACGACGACCAGTCGATCTTCGAAGCGGACATAAACGCGGTGGCCGAGGTCGGGATCACCCGTGGCTGCAACCCGCCCGACAACGACGAGTACTGCCCCGCCGACCCGGTGACCCGCGCCCAGTGGGCCTCGTTCATGGTCCGGGCGCTCGGCTTGACCGAGGGCGGAGACGTCGACCGTTTCACCGACGACGACGGCAGCATCCACGAGGAGAACATCAACCGCATCGCCGCGGCAGGGATAACTCTCGGGTGCAACCCGCCCGACAACGACGAGTTCTGCCCCGACGAGACCGTGACGCGGGCACAGACGGCCTCGTTCTTCGTGCGTGCGATGGGCTGGTCAACGGGAACGCCGTAGCCACCCCGTTTTCGCGCACCGAATGCGCGCTATAGCGCGCATTCGGTGCGCGAGAACGGACGGAGGGGGTTGGGTAGCCTCCGGGTGACGTGAACGAGCGCCACCCCATCGAGAGCTGGCTGACCGACATGGACGGAGTCCTCGTGCATGAGGGCGTTCCCATACCGGGCGCGGCCGAGTTCATCGCCCGTCTGGTGGAGGCAGGCCGACCCTTCCTCGTGCTGACGAACAACTCGATCTACACCCAGCGTGACCTGGCAGCGCGACTGTCCGATGCCGGTCTGGAGGTGGCGGAGGAGCGGATCTGGACCTCGGCGCTGGCCACCGCCCAGTTCCTCTCCGACCAGATGCCGGGGGCATCCGCCCATGTCATCGGCGAAGCGGGCCTGACCACGGCCCTCCACTCGATGGGATTCACTCTCACCAACCGCAACCCCGACTTCGTGGTGCTGGGAGAGACCCGTACCTACTCCTTCGAGGCGATCACCGAGGCGATCCGCAGTGTCGACAAGGGATCCCGATTCATCGCCACCAACCCCGACGCCACCGGCCCCTCCCCCGACGGACCGTTGCCGGCCACCGGCTCGGTGGCTGCGCTCATCACCCGCGCCACCGGCGTCGACCCTTACTTCGTGGGCAAGCCCAACCCGATGATGTTCCGCAGCGCCATGAACGAGATCGGCGCCCACTCCGAGACCACCGCCATGGTCGGTGACCGGATGGACACCGACATCGTGGCGGGGATGGAAGCGGGGCTGACCACCTACCTCGTCCTCACCGGATCCACCCAGGCGAGCGAAGTCGAACGCTATCCCTACCGACCCAGCCGGGTGGTCGGCTCGATCGCCGACCTCGTGGACCTCATCTGAGCATGACGATCACGTACGCATGGAGAGAGCCGTTCGCCGACGAGGAGGTGAATGCCCTCCACGCCGAAGCCTTCGGCCACAGCGTGGACATGGTCGAGTGGAGTCGAATCACCGCCCAGCACAGCATGGGCTGGGTGACGGCCCGGGACCGGGACCTCGTCGGATTCGCCAACGTGATCTGGGACGGTCACGCCCACGCCTGGATCCAGGATGTGATGGTGGCAGAACGGGTCCGGCGACGGCGGGTCGGCACCAGGATGATCACCGTCGCCCGCCACGAAGCAGCCGGGGCAGGCTGTGAGTGGCTGCACGTCGACTTCGAGGAGGAACTGGCACCGTTCTACTTCGAGGCGTGCGGCTTCGAGCCCACCGCGGCGGGTCTGATCCGCCTCGACTGATCCGGGAGGGCCACGTCATGACGAGACCGCGCTTGATCGGCGAGGGACACTGCCTCCCTCCTTGCTCCCGGGGGACCCACATGGGAGAGGGTTACGGTCCCAAATGGTCTCCGTGGGGTGGGGGACCCCCGGTAGGCTGTCGCTATGAATGTGACCAGGCTCACCCGTGTCCGAGCGGCGGACACGGCGCGACATTCGACGTCGCGCTCACGGCCAGAATTTCCTGACCGACTATGACGTAGTCGATCGTCTGATCCAGAACGCCCGGATCACCCCCGAAGAGCTGGTCTTGGATCTCGGAGCGGGTCGCGGTGCACTGACCATCGCTGCCGCCCGGGCGGGCGCCAGAGTGCTGGCCGTCGAGCTGGACCCGGTATGGACGAAGCAACTCCGTCGGCGTGCGACGGCACTCGAGGTGGATCACCTGGTGGAGGTGGTCGAGCAAGACCTGAGACGTGTCCCGTTGCCGACCGGGAGCTACCGGGTGATCGCCAACCCTCCTTTCCGGCTGACGACTTCGATCCTGGCCCGGCTCTTCGACGAACCCGATAGCGGCCCGTGGCGCGCCGACCTCGTCCTGCAGCGGGAGGTCGCACACAAGCGTGCCATATCGCCACCGACCACCCTGCGGTCGGCGGCGTGGGCGCCCTGGTGGACCTTCGAGCTCGGGGAGATCGTACCCAGGACGGCGTTCCGTCCCATGCCTGGTACGAACGCCGCCATTCTGGTTGCCCGTCGGCGACAGTCTCCGGTGCTGCCAGCGTGGTTGGCGCCCGAGATGAGGAAGCTGCTCCGCCCCGGCTGGGATCCTCCGCTCCGACGCTGATCGCACGCCCTTCGCCGCCGGTCGACTCAGTCCCACACCTCCGTCGGTGGAGTCTCCGCGGCGGTGGACGGTGCCACCTGACGATCCTCGTCCTCCTCATCGGACCCGGCGCCATCCCCGTCGCCGGCTGCTCTGGTTCGGGCCACCGTTTCAAACGCCTGCGCCCCGAAGTAGAAGGCGATCACCACCGACATCGCCAGTGTCAATGAGTTGACGGCTTCGCCCGCCAGGGTTCCCTCACTGCCGGTGTAGAACATCAGATGTCCAACACTCACCACCCACACGACCGACACCGACACAGCGATGGCGAACCGGGTCGTCACCCGCGTTTGCCTGTCGTTGGCGGAGAGCAGCCCCAGCAGCGTGACCAGGCCGACGGTGGCGATCGCCCATGCCACGATGGCGTTGTCCAGATCCCCCACCTCCCGGATCAGGTGGGCCAGGCCGATCACCGCGATGTCGACGACGGCGATGCCGACTATTCGCTGCTGCATGTGAGGTCCTCCTCGGTCGACACGCCGGACGATACGCGTGGATTCGCCTCGATGCGTCCTACGTCCCCTGCGCGCTCCGAGCAGATCCTTCCCCGTCGACCTTGTCGACGAAGGCACCCGAAAGTAGCGTGGGGGTGTCGACCGAAGGGTGGCTAGGGTTCCGCCCGCGAACCGCGGGGACCGGTCCGAGCGCCACAGAAGGCCCAAGCGGGCTCGCACCTCACTGGACAAAAGCCTCGAGGGGATAGGTCGGCACGAACCAACGCGTGCCGATCGAGGAGGCTGGAATGTCCGGCGAACCCAACCTATCCCACCTGCGAGCGACGGCGACGGCCCTGCTCGTCACCGTCCTGTGGAGTTCCTCGTGGATCCTGATCCGGTGGGGGCTGGATGACGAGGCTCTGCGACCCATTACCTTCGCCGCTTTCCGTTACGGCCTGGCCAGCGTGGTGCTGGCCGCGGTCGTGATCGGTCGGCCATCGCTGCGTCGCCATCTGGGCGGGCTGGACCGTTTCACCTGGCTGAGGGTCGTTGCCCTGGGTGCCGTTTTCTACACCCTGACTCAGGGGGCTCAGTTCGTGGCCATCGACAACCAGCCGGCGGCAACCTCGAGCCTGGTGCTGTCGTGGACACCGCTGGTCGTGGTGGGTTTGTCGGCGTGGTCGCTGGCTGAGATCCCCCAGCGCCGTCAGGTCCTCGGAGCGGTGCTGGTAGGGATCGGAGCCTGGTCATATTTCACCGGTGATCTCGGGGCGACTCTCGTCGGAATGACGGCGGCACTCGTCGGGCTCGGCGCCAACGCCGCCAGCTCCCTCATCGGTCGGCACCTGAACCGCCAAGCCCACGTTCCGCCGGTCGTGCTCACCGCCCTCAGCATGACGATCGGCTCAGTGATCCTGGTGGGGGCCGGACTGGCCACCGAAGGTGTCCCGACGGTGTCGACGAGGGCGTGGGTGATCATCGCCTGGCTGGCGGTCGTGAACACGGCACTCGCCTTCACCCTGTGGAACCTCTCCCTCCGGCGGTTGTCGGCAGTGGAGTCGGCGGGGATCAACAACACGATGCTGATCCAGATCGCCCTCCTCGCCTGGATCTTCCTCGACGAGCAGCCCGGCATTTTCGAGCTCGGGGGGATCGTGCTGGTCTCGGTCGGGGTGTTCCTCACCCAGACGACGGGCCTTCGACAGCGCTCCACTTCCTCTAGCCTCGGAGCCAAGAGCAAGCCGGGAGCACACCAATGACCACACACTCCTTCTACCCACCTGAACCCGCCAACGAACCGGTTCTCGGCTATGCACCGGGGAGTCCCGAACGTGCGTCGTTGGTCGACGAGGTGAGGCGACTCGAGAAGGTGACCGTGGAAGCGCCGTGTGTGATCGGGGGCGAGGTCGTCCACACCGGAAACACCTTCGAACGTCGCGCCCCCCACCGACACGACCTGCGCCTCGCCGAGATCCATGCCGCCGGGGAGAGCGAGGTGAACGCGGCGATCGAGGCCGCGCAGGCAGCCAAGCCGGAGTGGGAGGGGCGGACTCCCGCCGAGCGAGCAGCCGTCTTCCTCCGGGCGGCCGAGCTGTTGTCGACGACCCGCCGGGACCTGATCAATGCCTCGACCATGCTGGGACAGTCGAAGACCGTTCACCAGGCCGAGATCGACGCCGCCTGCGAGCTGATCGACTTCCTCCGCTTCAACGTGAGCTACTACGCCGGGATCCTCGCCGAGCAGCCCTCCCTCCACCCATCGGGGATCTGGAACCAGCTCGACTACCGCCCTCTGGAGGGATTCGTGCTGGCTTTGACTCCGTTCAACTTCACCGCCATCGCCGGGAACCTCCCCACCGCTCCCGCCCTGTGCGGGAACACGGTCTTGTGGAAGCCGTCGGAAAAGCAGGCATTGTCGGCCCATTTCTTCATGCAGGTGCTGGAGGAGGCGGGCCTGCCCCCCGGTGTGATCAACCTGCTGCACGGAGACGGCGGCCTGGTGAGCAGGGCGTGCTTCCAATCCCCCGACTTCGCCGGGCTGCACTTCACGGGCAGCATCGCGGTGTTCCGGAACCTTTGGGCGGCGATCGGGTCGTCGGTCTCCGACTACCGATCGTTCCCCCGGGTGGTCGGTGAGACCGGCGGCAAGGACTTCATCGTCGCTCATCGTTCCGCCGATGTCGACGCCCTCACGACGGCCGTCGTCCGCGGCGCCTTCGAGTATCAGGGACAGAAGTGCTCGGCGGCCTCACGCGTGTATGTGGCATCCAACCTGTGGGCGGAGCTCAAGGACCAGCTCATCGACCGAACGGCCTCCCTGGCGATGGGAGATGTGGCGGACCTCTCCAACTTCATGGGTGCCGTGATCGACGAGGGAGCCTTCCGACGTCACGAGTCGTGGCTGGAGCGGGCGTCGTCGGATCCGGAGCTCGACGTCCTGGTGGGCGGGGAAGCCGACGACTCCGAGGGGTGGTTCGTCCAGCCCACCGTGACCGAGGTTGCCCAGCCCCGCCATGACATCATGGAGACGGAGCTGTTCGGCCCCATCGTCAGCGTCTTCGTCTACGACGACGCTGACTGGGACGGAGCCCTCGACCTGGTCGACTCGACCTCGCCTTTTGGGCTCACCGGAGCCGTCTTCGCCGACGATCGCGCGGCTGTCGAGACGGCAACGCGGCGTCTGCGTCACGCCGCCGGGAACTTCTACATCAACGACAAGCCGACCGGGTCGGTTGTGGGCCAGCAGCCATTCGGAGGCGCCCGGGCGTCGGGAACCAACGACAAGGCCGGTTCGAAGTTGAACCTGCTGCGCTGGCTCAGCGTCCGCTCGGTGAAGGAGACGATGACTCCCCCCACCGACCACACCTACCCCCATATGCTCTCCGACTGACACGGCCAACGAGATCCGTTTTCGCGCATCGAATGCGCGCTATAGCGCGCATTCGATGCGCGAAAACGGTGCCATGATCGGTACCACCACAAATGCAGCACCTGATCACCGCCGAACTCGAACAAGGACTGGAACACATCCGTCGGTCACCGTCGGGCCGAGGCACAGTCGAGCTGATCGTTCGGCGGCCCACCGTCGACGAACGCGAGGTGCTGGAGGCATGCCAACTCCACACCGACGAGGGGCTGATGGGCGACAATTGGCGATCCCGCGGCAGTTCCAGCACGGCCGACGGTTCGGCTCACCCGGAGAAGCAGTTGACCCTGATGAACTCGCGGTGTGCCCTGCTGGTGGCCGGCGACCCGGATCGGAGAGCTCTTGCCGGTGACCAGCTCTACGTCGACTTCGATATCAGCGTCGACAACCTCCCGACGGGCAGCCGCCTCGCTCTGGGGTCGGCCGTCATCGAGGTCACCGAACCACTCCATACGGGATGCGCCAAGTTCTCCCGACGCTTCGGTGTGGACGCTCTGCGCTTCGTCAACTCACCGGTCGGTCGGGCACTGCGTCTCCGGGGTGTCAACGCCCGGGTGGTGGAGACCGGCACGGTGCGCTCTGGAGACGTGATCTCGCGAGCCTGACGGGCACCAGCGCCGGCAGTCGGTAGGCTCGCCGCTGGATGCAGGCAGCGTTGATCACCGAGTTCGGGCGGCGACAGGAGTGGTGCTGAGAGTCGAAGCGACCGGCGTCTACCGCAGCGACTGGCA
>CAZTXD010000032.1:0-30005 GCA_964617995.1 uncultured Acidimicrobiaceae bacterium | reverse complement strand
GAGCCGGGCGAGTACACCTACTTCTGCGCCATCCATCCGCAGATGACCGGGGTCGTGACCGTGGAGGGCTGAGCCGACCCCCTTCACATAGACACGGCTCTCTCATACGATGGCGCTGTACGTCATTGGAGGACGACACATGGCGAAAGAGGATCTCCCACCGATCCTGGATGCGGCCCAGGTGGCGGATCTGCTGGGTATGAACGTGCAGATGGTGAGGAGATACGCCCGGGAGGGGCGGCTGCCGGCCTACAAGCTGCCGGGTGGCCGGGTCTTCAAGTTCTTCCGGGACGACCTCTTCGAGTTCATCCGCGCTCACCCGGTGGTGCCGGAGGGAGAAGAGGGCACTGACAGGGTCAGTCCGGTCGAGGCGGATTCCGACTGAACACGACGGCTATCTCGCCGTAGGGCACATAGGTCAGCGCCGACTCCTCGGCGATCATGAGGTGATCGGAGGCGGCGACCTCGATCCTGCCCCGCGTTCGCATGCCGCTGTGGGTCACCACCTCCGCGACGCTGTCGTCCTGTTCCAGTTCGGCCAGGCGGGCGCGGAAGGTGCGGGAGGCCGGACGGCCCGATTTCCCGCCCTCCCGCCGCGGCTCGACCGTGACGATGGCACCTTCGAGAGCCACATCGACCACCCCGGGGTCGGAGGCCATGGTCAGGTAGTCGTCACCCACCGCCAGGAGCTGGTCGCCCAGGGTGAGGCCACCCGCTGCCACCGTGACCCGGTCACCCCGATGCATCGCCATGCGGGCGACGGAGGCGAGGTCGAGTCGCCGGCGACGCTGCATCTCGCTCAGCTCCTCGTCGGTGGCGGCTTCCTCCCGCAGCTCACGACCTGCCCCCTGACGCAGTTCCCGACCCAGATCACGGAGCTCGTCAGACACCGATTTCGCGCTCCCTCGCACTCGTCACAACCTCAGCGTAGGTTCGTCCCTGCCATGGCGGAGTGGGCATGAGTGTTGGGCTGAGCACTGGTTCGGAGGGAAAACCTGCCGAAGGACGGAGGCCCCGCAGCCCGCTACGCCGACTCAGCCTCGGGCACATCGCCGTCGTGGTGGCGGCCATCCTGGCCTTCATCGCCAACGTGGCCTTCCTGCGTTCCCGCGACGACAGCACGGCCGTCGTGGTGGCTGCCCGTCCCATCGCGGCGGGGGAGACCGTTGGCGTCGACGACCTCACCACCACGCCTCTGCAAGCGGACGCTTCGGTGCTGGCCACCCTCCTCACCTCGCTCGAGGGCGTGGACGGGAGGGTGGCACGCCGGAGCCTGGAGCCGGGAGAGATGGTGGGAGCGGGAGATCTCCTCTCGGAGGTGGCGCCCGGCGGGATGGCGTCGATGGCAGTTCCGATGGATCCTGCCCATGCCGCCGGCGGGACCATCCGGGTGGGCGACCGCGTCGACATCGTCGACGTCGACTCCGACGGTGTCGCCGGCTACGTGGTTCGCGACGCCCCGGTGCTGGCGGTGTCGGAGGACAGGGTGGGCGCTCTGGCAGGGTCGGGCAACCGCCATGTAGTGGTCGGACTGTCCGACGACGAGGTCCTTGCGGTCGCCGAAGCGATCGCCGACGGGAAGGTCGACATAGTGGTGACGACCGGTGCGTCCGATGGGTGAGATCGAACTCGCCCTCGCTGCCTCGGCGAGGCCCTGGGTCGACGGGCTGCACCGTTTCCTGGCCGACCACGGGGGCGCCCGTGTTCGGACGGTGGTGATGGGACCCGAGGATGTGATCACCCAGTCCTTCGACGTGCTGGTCATCGACGACGTGTGCTCGTTCCTCACCCCGAGGCTGGTCGAGCAGGTGCGCCGGAGGGGATGTCTGGTGGTGGGGGTCTTCGACGCCCGGGACGGAACCGATGCCAAGCGCCGCCTCCTCGATTGCGGCGTGGACGACGTGGTCGAGGCCGAGGCCTCACCCGACGAGTTCCTGGCCGTGGTGGGACGGGTTCACCAGTTCGCCCCCGACCCCGTCCTCGACGATGACCGCGAGCATCGACCGGGGCGGAGAGGAAGGGTCATCGTCGTGGGTGCCCCCCAAGGTGGGTGCGGAGCAACGGAGGTCGTCATCGCCCTGGGCGACGTCCTGACCGGCGTGATGGTCGATGGCGACGATGTCGCTCCGGCACTGGCGCAGAGGATGGGTGCCCCTCTCCATCCCAACCTTCGGACGGCCATCGATGTGGTCCATCACCGTTCCGGGGCAATCGGAGAGGCGATGACCCCGCTGGGTCGGTCCTATCTGGTCGCCGGTCTCGCCCACGGTGACGACTGGGCGCAGCTCCACGCCGGAGAGGTGGAAGGGGTGGTGGACGAGCTGGCGGCTGTGCATACGAACGTGGTCGTGAATGTGGGCGCCGGCTTGGAGAGGCCACAGCTCGGGGAGGGTCGGTTCGGGCTCGCCCGCAGCCTCGTGGCGCAGGCAGACGTCGTCGTGGCCGTCGGATTGCCCCATCCGGTAGGGGTCACCCGGCTGGTCCGCTGGGTGAACGAGGCGACGGTGCTCGCCCCAGACACGCCGGTGGTCGTGGTGGTCAACCGGGCCGGCCGGTCCGGGTACAGGAGAGGTGAGGTCGAGGCCGAGCTGGCCCGCGCCCTCCCCGGTGTGCAGATTCGCTTCCTCCCCGAGGACCCACGCGTGGCAGAGGCCGCCTGGGCGGGCAGTCCCGTGAAAGGCGGGCCGTTCCTGCGCTCGGTCCGGCGTCTGGCCAGGGACCTGACCCGATGAGCGACGCCTACGAGGAGATCCGTCGCAGGGCGGTGGCCCTGGTGGAGGAGCGGGGCATCGACGTGACAGCAGACCGGAATGCCGCCCGTGCCGTGGTGAGCGGCGCCGTGGAGGACTACCAGCGCCGGGCGCATCTCGGCAGGAGCAGGGCGCTGGCCGATCCGGCGGGGATGATCGATCGGGTCCTCAGGTCGGTGGCCGAGTTCGGGCCGTTGACCGATCTCCTGGCACGACCCGACCTCGAGGAGGTGTTCATCGAGGGCAGCCGTGTGACCTTCATCGATTCGGCCGGTCGTCTCCGTGCGCTCGATCAGCCCACCTCCGAGCGGGAGAACCGCCAGGTCCTCGATAGGCTGCTGGCAGACTCGGATCGGCGGCTCGACGCCTCCAGTCCCCTGGTCCAGGCCCGGATCCTCGACGACTCGGCTCGTCTCACCGCGGTCATCCCGCCGGTGTCGGACAGGTTGTCGGCCACCATCCGCCGCTACGCCTTGCGCCGGGAGACCCTCGACACGATGGTCGAGATGGAGGCCCTTTCGGCGCCGGCCGCCCGCTTCCTGTGGGCGGTGATGCAAGCGACGACGTCGGTGGTGGTTTCGGGTCCGCCGGGAGCGGGGAAGACCTCGCTGCTCTCGGCGCTGATCGGTGCGGTCCCCGCCGGGCATTGCGTACGTTGCTGCGAGGAGGTTCGGGAGCTGCACGTGCCGTTGGTGCACGGGTCGTTCTACGAGGCACGACCACCGGCTCTCGACGGCGGTGGAGCCATCGACCTCAGGGATCTCGTCAAGCTGGTGCTGGCGATGCGGCCGGATCGCATCGTGGTGGGCGAGGTCCGGGGAGCAGAGAGCTTCGAGTTGACGAGAGCCGTCAACGCCGGGTGTGGTTTCGCCTGCACGGTGCATGCCAACTCGGCGAGCGACGCCCTCGATGCGCTCGTGAACGCGGCACTGATGGCGGGCGAGAACGTGACCGAGCCGGTCGTTCGGAAGGTCTTCTCCTCGGCTCTGGATGTCGTGGTGCATCTCGACAGAGACGCAGTCGGCGACGGGCCCATCCGCAGGAGGGTCATGGAGATCCTGGCGGTAGTCCCGTCTCTGCGGGACGACTTCTCCAGCCAGCCGATCTTCGCTCGTGAGCACATAGGAGCACCGCTCCAGTGGACGGGTGCGCTTCCGCCTCAGTCGCTGGTGGATCGAATCGAACGGGTTCTCCCCGACGGTTCGGCCCTACGTGCGATCGTAGGCACTCGGGAAGGTGTGGCATGAGGGTGCTGGCTCCCGTGCTGAGTGCGGTGACGGTGGGCGGTGCGGTGGCGGCGGCGCTCGGGCTGATCCCGAGGGGGCGACGGCGATCCCGGGTACGAGGCGCCTCGGAGTGGCTGACCCAGGCGGGGGTGGCTGCAACCCCGCTCCAGTTCTGGCTGACGTCGGTGGCCGCGGGTGCGGTGACGCTGGGAGTGGTGACGCTCCTAACGGGAAGCTGGGCGGTGGCGGCGGTGCCGTCTCTGCTGGTCGGCACGCTCCCCCGGATGTATTTCGGCGCCCAGCGTCGCAGGCGCATCGGTGAGGTGCGTCAGGCCTGGCCGGATGGGCTCCGGGATCTGCTGGCGTCGATCTCGGCCGGCCGGTCGCTGTCGCGGGCCATCGAAGATCTCGCCCGAACCGGTCCCCGCCCCCTGCGAGACGCATTCGGCTCCTATCCGTTCCTGTCCAGGAGCCTGGGCGTGGTGCCTGCCCTGGAAGTGATCCGTGACGCTATGGCGGACCCCACCACCGATCGGGTGGTGGAGGTGCTCATCGTCGCCCACGAACGGGGCGGTTCGGTCGTTCCCGACATCCTCCGCGACCTGGCCGAAGCGACCGCCCGAGACGTCTGGGTCGCCGAAGAGATCGACACGGCCGCCCTGGAGCACAAGATCAATGCCCGAGCCGTCTTCATTCTCCCGTGGCTGGTGCTGGTGGCGATGACGGCGCGGCCGGGTCCGTTCCGTGACTTCTACGCCACCTCCGCCGGGTTGGCGGTGATCCTCACAGGCGGAGTTCTGTCGATGACCGGATCGATTCTCGTCAGTCGACTGGGCCGGAATCCCGACGAGCCGCGGGTGCTGGGGCCATGACTCCCGTGATGGTGATGGCAGCCTCGGCTTCCGCTCTGGCGGTGGCGGGCATCATGAGCTGGCTGCTGCCACCGACCCCTCGTCTGGCTCCCAGGGTGCGTCCCTACATCTCACCGGCCGGCTCGGTTCTGGGCGCGGGCGCCGGCAACCCGCTGGTGGGTGTGTTCGGGCCCATGGTGACGAGGCTGGCAAGGGCCGTCGGGCGCCGCCTCGATTGGGCCGGCGACGAGGCCCTGGCGTTGCGACTGCGTCAGGCCGGAATCCATCCCGAGCTGGGAGACGAAGAGCGGGTGGCGGCATTCCGGTTGGGTCAGCTGCGGGCGCTGGCCCTGGGAGCACTGGGTGGGGGAGCTGTAGCGGCGGCGGTGGGACTGTCGACGGCCGGGATCGCTGGGCTCGCTGTGGTGGGAGCGGTGGCCGTGACTGGCCGAACCCGGGGAAGGGTGGAGAGGTCGCTCGAGTCCCGCCGCCTCCGGATGCGGATCGAGATCTACACCATCGACCAGCTCCTGGCGTTGCGGGTGCGAGCGGGAGGGGCGGTCATGCAGGCGGTCGGTCAGGTGATCTCCCGGGGCGGGGGGGAAGTGGTGGCGGAACTGGCGGAGGCGGTGCGTCTCCATCGTGCCGGCATGTCGGTGGCGGAGTCTTTCGATCGTATCGCCGACATCACACCGGAGCCGGCGGCTGCCCGTACCTACCGCCTTCTGGCGATAGCCGATGAGCGGGGAGTGGACCTGGCGGTGGGGTTGCTGGCCCTGGCCGAGGATGTGAGGGAGACACGGAGGGAGGCCATGAAGCGGGCGGCGACACGGCGGAGGGCGGCGATGCTCGTTCCCACCATCGCCCTCCTGGCCCCCACTCTTCTCCTGTTCGTGGCAGCCCCGCTGCCTTATCTGCTGACGGGTTGGCGATGAGAAAGGAGCTGAGCCAATGCAGCAACTGATCGAGAGGGTGACAAGGCTGGTCCGGGTCGCACACCGGGACGAGCGAGGGCTCAACACCGCCGAGCTGATGGGCAACGCCGCACTGGCGATCGGGGCGTTGGTCGTGATCTGGGCGGCGTTGGAGGCGCTCGGCGTCGACGTGGTCAATTGGATCCGCGGGCAGCTACTGGGCGCCTGAGAGCCGACGGGGGCGTGGCGTCGCTGCAGTTCGTCGTGGCGGCGGCGCTGGCGATGCTGGTCGTCGTGGGCTTGGTGCAGCTCGTCGCATTCCAGTTCGCCCGCGGCGCCGCCCTCGCCGCGGCAGAGCGAGGGGTGAGAGCCGGGTCGGTCCACGGGGCGGGCGAAGCCGAGTGCACGGCGGCGCTTTCCGACTCCCTGGCGGAGGTGCTGGGCGGCGACATCGGCACCTCGCTGCAGGCGGGGTGCGAGATCGACGGAGGGGAAGTCGTTGCCTGGGTGAGCGGCAGCGTGCCCGGATGGACGGCCGGGGTGCCTTCCCTCGACTTTCAGGAGGAGGCACGGGCGTTGATGGAGCCGGGTCCGTGAGCGAGCGAGGATCGGCTCCCCTGGAGCTGGCGCTCGGTGTCGGGCTACTGGTGTTGCCTGCCCTGGTGGCGGTGCTGTCGTTCGGTCCCTGGCTGGAGGCGCGGGCCTTCGTGAGGGCCGCCGCTGCCGAGGGTGCTCGCAGCGCCGTCCTTGCAACAGGCGACCCGGCCACGGCCGGAGCCTCGACCATCGGACAGATGGCATCGGGGAGGGGATTCGATGCCTCCTCGGTGCATGTGATCATGTGCGGAGATGGTTCCTGCGTCCGTGAGCGTGGCGAGTATGTGACAGCCGAGGTGGCGGTCGACATCGCGCTGATCAGCACGCCGTGGGGGGAGGTGGGAGGAGTGACGGTGAGGGCGGCTCACGCCGAGCCGGTCGACGCCTTCCGGAGTTTGCCATGAGCGACGAGAGGGGCTCGGTGACGCTGTGGATGGTGGGGATGATGCTGGTGGTGATGGCGGTGGGCGGCATCGCCATCGACCTGTGGCGGGGGTTGTCCACCCACAGGCAGCTCGCCTCAGTCGTGGACGCAGCGGCGATCGCGGCCGGTTCCGGCATCGACGAGGAGAGGTGGCGCTTCGATGGTGAGCTCCGTCTCGATCCCGACGCGGTTCGCTCGCGGGTCGCCGCGGCGGTGGATGCCCAGCCGGGGGTGCCGACGTTCGTGGTGAACGTCGTGACGGCCGCCGACGGCACCGAGGCGACCGTGACGGCCGAGACCACCGTGAGCCTGACCCTGCTCGGGCTCTTGGTCGAAGACGACATCGCGATCTCGGCGCGGGCAACGGCCATCCCGGCCCTGTCCCCGTGATCCGTCCATCGCGGGTGGCCGCTGGCCTCCTCCTGGCGCTTCTGTTAGGAGGTTTCGCTTTCGCCTCCATCTCCACCCAGGAGCATGTCGTGTCGAACTCGACCGCCTCCACGACCTCGCCTGCGGGCTCCTATCCGTCTTCGTCCCGACCTCCACCTCGCCCGAGCACGACCTCGCCGGTTCCGTCGTCGGCGTGGGCGGACGTGCGCGCGGCGGTTACCGGGGCGATGGCGGCCTGGGGTCGCTTCGCCGTCACCGGTGACCTGGAGGAGGTGTCGTCCTGGTTCGCTCCCGACGGCCCTCAATACCGCCAGTTCGAGGAGGAGGCAGAGAGGCTCGAGTCCGCCCCGATCGGACCGCCGCCGTACACGGTGCTGGTGGAGGACCTGGACGTTGAGGAGTGGGACGGCGGGGCCCGGGCTGAGGGAGGATTCGTGTTCGTTCGAACCGGAGAGCCATCACAGTCGTTCCACTGGGTCATCGAGCTGACGCGGCGCGGGGGCCGTTGGCAGGTGTGGACCGTCACCACCATCGATTCCGGTGGCTAGCTCACTCCCGGCCATTCACCGCGACACCAGGACCCTGTCTTCGTGGTCTTCCTCGGCCGCCCGCCCATCATGGGCTCCGGACCTCCCCCTCGGGAGCCAGAGGAGGGCAACGACCGCTCCCGACACAGACAGCAACGAGCCGACGACCCACCATGTGGGGCTGGGTCGTTCCTCGATCGGCGTCGGATCGCCGACGCCGTCGCCGGGAGCCGCCGGCGGTCGGATCGGTGCCGGAGCAACCGGAGTCGCCGATGGCTCGGCGGCGTTGACATCGACCCGGCGGTCCTCGTCAGCGAGAGGGGCGGGTCCGGGCCGATCCAGAGCCTCGGGGTCGAGCATGAAGTTCTTCGCTCCCGGGGGATAGCGGTCCTGGCGCAGGTCGGACACCTCGACGGCGAAGCCCGGCCCGGCGATGACGGCCCCGTCGGAGAGCTCGGATATGAGCGGCTCGTCGAGCGGCCATTCGATCCACTGCGGTTTGGGCGGGTCGACTCCCACGAAGATGACCAAACCGATCAGATCGCCGAAGTGGTTGCCCGACTCGTCGGTGACCGCGACGTAGTACTCGCCGGGCTCCAGACCGTCCGGCAGGGTGAAGCTGATCGACACCCGGCTGGACAGGTAGCCCCCGAGGCCGCTGGATTCGATGGTCACGGGTCCCAGCGGATGCCACACGGGAGCTGACGACGGCCCGGTGCCGGTCAGGGAGGCGAGATCCAGCCGGGCCACGAAGTCGTCCGTGACTTCGGCGGCGGCCGCTCCGACGTATCCCACCGCCGTCACCTCGTCGCCGGGTTGGTAGGACTCGTCGAGGGTCTCCAGCCATGATCCGCCCCCAGCGGCCGGCGCCGCCGGCATGAGCGTGGCGCCCACGACCATGATCGCGATGAGCCTGCGCACGACCTACCTCCATCTCGCCAAGGCGCGTTTCGTCTGGAATGACGTCGAAAGGCGTCAGATCGTTCATCCCGGATGGAAAGAGAGCGTGCCCGGCTAGTGCTCGAGGCGCATCCCGTAGACCATCACCATCGGGGCCGCTCCCCTGGCCCGACGGGCGTGGAAGCCGATGCGGTACTCGGGTGCGGTCTTGCCGATGGATCGGTACTCACGGGGAGGCGAGTTCCGGAATCCGGTTCCCATCACCTGGCCGGCGAGGGTCGTGACCTGCTGGGTGGGCGCTGCGTCCTCGAGCACCAGCAGGCCCATCGAGTCGAGGTCGGCTATGCCCATTTCACGGGCGGCCTGGTTGGCGTAGAGGACGGTGTCGCGATCGGAGTCGAAGATGGCCAGGGCCATGGGGGCGTCGGCGACGACCGTGCCCACCATCTCGTCGAGTCGGACCAGCTCGGACACCTGGAGGTCGTGGACAGTTCGCCCCACGGCCAGGGCGAACACGAAGGCGAGGAGGAGCCCCAGCCTCGCCATCGCCGTGACACCCATCTCGGAGGTGACGGTGATCGCCACGACGTAAGCCGCCACCGCGAAGCCTCCCAGGAGCAGGAACCGGCTGCGGTCGAAGATGAGCACCTGCCAGGCCAACAGCAGCAGGATCCAGAAGAAGAACGGGGACTCGGTGCCGCCGTCGGCGACTATGACGGCGTAGGCGACGGCGATCGACAGGGTGGAGATGGCCAGGCGCGCCGTGCCGGGGGTGCGAGCCGGAGCCAGCCACACTCCCACCACCCGCACGACCGCCAGCGACCCGGCCAGGATGGCGATGAGCACCGGGGAGTCCGTCTCCCCGGCGAGCGCCAGCCCCAGGCCGTGGGCGACGATGATGAAGGCGATCGGATCCCAACGGTCGATGTCGCCGACGAGCCGCCTTCGGTTTTCAGCCCTGGCCATTCTCAATGTTCATCCGTTTTCGGGAGTGGGAGTGTACTTCCCGCTTCGGACCCTCATCGGGTCTGCAGCCTCAGAGAGAGGAGAAGGGATCTTCCTCCCCGGAGGAAAGGTCGGTGCCGCAGAACTGGCAGGCGGGGAGGCCCGCCGCCACCTTCGATCCACAGCTCCGGCAGGTGGAGGGAGCCGGGGTGCGTCGCCCGTCGATGGTGCCGTCGGACTGGTCCAGCTCCATCAGCTTCTCGGCGAGCTCCTCGTCGGAGAAGCCGTGTTCGCGGAGGAGGGCCCACATCGCCTCCACCAGCAGCACCACCCGGTCGATCCGCTCATCGACCCCGATCATGCGCAGATGGGAGGTCATGGCCTCGGCGGTGGATGCCGAGCGGGCGTATTGGGCGGCCTGGGTGGCCGACCGTTGGCCCATCGTGTATCCCCACATGAACTCGAGCATGTCGGAGGAAACGGTACCCCTTCTGGGTCGGGTCATGGCGGACCGGGGATGACGTCATGCCGCCGCATGGCTACCATGTGGGTGTCCCGCCACACGATCCGATGTGATCGAGTGCGCGTTCGGGGGTGGTGTAATAGGCAACACGACAGGTTCTGGCCCTGTTATTGAGGGTTCGAGTCCTTCCCCCCGAGCGAGTCGGCGTCGATGACGCCGACCGTTGGCCCCGTCGTCTAGCGGCCTAGGACGCCGGCCTCTCAAGCCGGTAACGCCGGTTCGAATCCGGTCGGGGCTGCCGCCCATTCCCCCTTGTCAGGGGGTTGTCGGGCGTCGTCTCGGTCGCTTTCTCTTCGGTTTGGGCCGCTCCTGGGCTGCTCCAGATGGCTGTCAGCTGGTCGAGGCGGTCGGCGGTACGGCTGTCGAGGCCTTCCATCAGATGCCCGTAGCGGTCCATGGTGACCTGGATGGAGGAGTGCCCGAGTCGGGTTTGGATGGGATTGGGGTGTTCTCCGGCGGCGATCAACCAGGAGGCGTGGGTGTGGCGGAGGTCGTGCACCCGACAGGGCTGACCTGCCGAGGCGGCCACGGCTTTGCGCCAGATCCGGCCGAACGACCCTCTGAGGAGGAACCCGCCTTGTTGGGTGGTCCACACCATCCCCTCTACCGGTGGGTGTTGTTGGAGGTGGACCGCCAGGATGTCGATGACGATGCGGGGGAGGGTGATGGTCCGTTCCGAGGCGGCGGTCTTGGGTGACCCGAGGCGAGGGGGTTGTCCTGCGGCTTCGATGAGCGCGGTGCGGACGGTGAGGCGACGTCGGAGAATGTCGATGTTGGCGACGGCGAGCCCGGCGAGCTCGCCCCAGCGGAGCCCGGTGTAGGCGGCGACCACGGGGAGGGACTGATTGCGGTCGGGGAGGGCGTCGGAGAGGAGCTGGACCTGGGAGGGATCGAGGAGCCGCATGTCAGAACGACGTGGGGTGGGCAGTTCGACTCCGGTGGCGGGTGAAGTAACGATCCGGCGGTCTCTGACCGCCTGGTTGAGGGTGAGCCTCACCCAGCGGAGGGTCTCAGCGACGGTCCCGGGGGCGTAGCCAGAGGCGGTGAGGTCAGCGATGAGCTGTCGGAGGAGCTCGGGGGTGATCCGAGCCAGCGGCACCTCGCCGATCAGGGCCGTTGTCCGGGTGTGGCACGCCCGCTAGGTCTCTCTGGTCCTGGCGGCGATGTGCACCGGCCGGCCAGGAGCTGTTGGGAGTAGCTGGCCCAGGAGATCCTCCCCAGCTCCGGGTCCACCCACTGTCCCCGATCGAGATCGACAAGCTGAGCACTCAGCCAGCGCTCGGCGTCGAGCTTCCTCGCGAAGCTCTTCGACCGTTCCCGCCCGTCGAGGCGGTAGTAGCGGGCCGCCACGGCCTCTGGCGGTCCGGTAGATGCTGGATCCATCCCCTCATCAGACAACCACCCGGGATACAAGGGGCGACACTACCCACCGATCAAGGACACCGCCGGCACCGATCCGAGATTTCATCGCTGCCGCTGCTCTACCTCGAGCTGCCGGCCGAGCGCCGCTCGACAGTTGGCGCAGAGTGGGCCTTGTTTCCGGCCTTGGTATGACGTGGGCGTGGACGTCGATGGTGATCTCAGTTTCTTGGACAGGACGCCTCGCACCGGAATGGGTTGACGGGGTCGGCATACACTCCTTCCATGCCGGTGGTGTGGACGCTCGTCGGGCGAGAGGGCGAGGGCGACATCCTCGAGGAGGCTGTCGCCGGGTTGAGCGTGGGCAGGGGTGGAACGTATCTGGTCTCTGGTGACGCAGGTGCCGGGAAGACGACGCTGGTCGAGTCGGTCCTTTCCCGGGCAGACATCCAAGTCTTGCGGGGAGGCGCTCATGGCGGCGGTGCCGAACCGTACGGCCCCCTGAGGACCGCCCTTCGCGGTTACCTGCGCTCCTCGGCGGACGGACCGGATCAGGTCGAGCTGCCGCCCATGGTGTTGCCCCTACTGATGCCCACCCCGGGCGGGGTTCCGCCGGAGACGATGGCCGAGGACGTTCGGCCTGGCATGCGGGAGGCGTTCGAGCGTATTGCCGAGCACCATCCCACGGCCTTGTTCGTCGACGATCTGCAGTGGGCTGATGCCGCCACGCTCACGTTGCTCGCCGATTGGATGGAACCGCCAATCGGGCTTCCTCTGCTGCTCATAGGGGCCTACCGAAGCGACGAGCTGCCCCGCCAACACCTCCTGCGAACCTTGCGCGCTCGGTTGCGGCGCGCCGCGGGGTCGGAGGCACAGATCCACCTGGGCCCATTGGCCCTCGAGGACAGTGCCCAGCTGGTGAGAAGCGTGCTCGGAGACCGAGCCACCCCCGAGGTGATCGATACCGTGCATCGCCGATCCCGGGGACTTCCCTTCTACATACAGGAGCTGGCGTCGGCGGTTGCTCAGGCCGGGGAGGAGGCAAGGGCGATCGCGGCTTCCGAGGTGGTTCCCGAGTCGGTCCGGGACGCCATCCTTCTCCGTACCGCAGGTCTGTCGGACCAGGCGCGGATACTGGCCGAGATCGCGGCAGCGACAGGATCGCCCGTCGGTGTCGATGTGCTCGTCGAGCTCGCCGATGATGGACCGGCCCTGGAAGAGATGTTCGAGTCTGGTTTGCTCGTCGAGCAGCCCAGCGGAACGGAAGGGCGCACCAAGGCCGCCTTTCACCACGATCTGGTCGGAGAGGCGGTGTATCGGACCACTCCGTGGGCCCGCCGGAGGCACCATCATGCGGCATTGGCCTCCGCTTTGCAGGCAAGGGGCGAGTCCCCCTCGATCGTGGCAGCGCATTGGACCGCGGCGCACCAACCGGCTCGCGCCCGCCCGCTTTTGGTTTCCGCGGCCGAGGCTGCATGCGAGGTGCACGCCTATCGCGACGCCAAGAACGCCATTGAAGCTGCACTTGGCTCGTGGCCGGCGGGTGAGGACGAAGGAGCCCGACTCTCGGCACTCGACCGTCTTGGGGACTGCGCCGAGCGCTGTGGCGAGATCGAGGAGGCGTGCCGGGCTTGGGAGGAGGCGGCGGCGGCCTATCGGTCGGCTGGTGATCACGAGGCGTTGGCACTGACAAAGCGGCGACTGGCCGGCGTTTACGAGCTGGCCAATGACTGGCCTCGTGCAATGGCGGCCCGCCACACGGCCGCCGAGGAGTTCATCGCCGCCGGACGTCCGCTGGATGCGGCAGTCGAGCGGATTTCAGCAGCCCACCACCTGATCGACTATGCCGAGCCGCTGGGTGCACTGCGGTTGGTGCAGGCAGCGCAAGCCGCCATCGAGGCCGCAGAGGAGGAAGCGGGGGACATATCCCCCGTCGTGGAAGCGACATGGTTACGGGGCCGCGTCTTGGCCCTGGAGGGGCTGATACGCGCCGAGCTCGGGGAGAGAGCCACCGGAGTCGAGATGAGCCGAGCCGCACTCGACCTCGTCCTCGATGCAGGCCCCGACGCAGTTGCCGCCGAGGTCTACGCTCTACATGCCTTTACCCTGGAGCGCGCTGACGACCACTCCGCGGGTCTGGACGTGCTGACCGATGCCGTCACCTTCTGCCGTAGCCGTGGCCTGGATGCCGAAGCCCACGTGTGTATGGCCTGTCTGGCGCCGGCGCTCCGCCACACCGGGGAGTGGGATCGTGCGCTCCAAGTGGGCCGTCAGGTTCTGGCCGACGGCGAGGCCCCAGAGGTGGCGCGGATGGTGGCTTCGGCAGTTACCGGCCTCATCATGGCGAACCGGGGCAAGGTGTCACAGGCCCGTCGCCTCCTGGCTCCGGCAGTGTCGTTCGCCCAGGCTCACGAGCTGTTCAGCCTTGAGATCGAAGCCACCTGGGGGCTGGCGCGGTCAGATGAGCTCGCCGGCGACCACGACACCGCAGCGACACGGCTCAGGGAGCTGCTCCACCGGTGCCTGGCACGCGACGAACGCCATTACTCCGTCCCTGCCCTCCGTTGGGCGTCGACGTTCTTCGGTCGCAACCGGTTGGCGAGCGACCTCGGAGCGTGCACGGACCTGCTGGCCCGCATCTCCGCAGCGACCGGCACCGCAGAGGCGACCGGTGCTCTCGCCCACGCGCTTGGGGAGAGTGCACTGCTGGAGGGTGACGCACGGCGGGCAGCAGATCAATTCGGGCGCACTCTCGAGTTACTGAGCGCTGTTGGTGTTCCAGCGGAGATCGCCGAGACACAAGTTCGTGCAGGAGCCGCGTTGGGGACTGCAGGCGATCGGGACAAGGCCGTGGAGAGGCTGGTCTCTGCCTACAACACGGCAAAAGCCCTGGGAGCCAGGCCGCTGGCCGCTGCCGCCCTGGCTGAGCTGGAGGCCCTTGGTGAGGATCTGGAGCGCCGGCTCGGTCGCAGGGCGGCACGATATCGAGATCCCACCAGCCTGACCCCCCGGGAACACGAGGTGCTCGAGCTGATCGCCGCCGGTCTCACCAACCGGGGGATCGCCGAAGAGCTCTTTCTCAGCACTCGCACCGTGGACATGCACGTACGCAACCTTCTTGCCAAGCTCGGCTGCCGAACACGGACCGAGGCGGTGCGGAGAGCCAGCGAACTCGAACTCCTCGCAGCCATCTGATACAGATACGGCAAGCCGGGGCAGCAATTACGGCAATCTTGCCGTTCCTGTCGGCCTCTCCTCGCCGTACTTTCGGGCTCAACACCGAAGGAGGTACAACCCGATGAGAGCCGAGATCATCGACCAAACCATCGCCGCCTGGACCGGGGAGCCGGATCAGGCCCGTAGCACACCCACCGTGACGGCACGCTCCGAGAACGGCCAGGCCGCCGTCACCGCCGGCCCTTTCACATGGCGAACCGACCTGCCCACTCCACTCGGTGGCACCAACCAGGCGCCCAGCCCGACCGCGCTCCTGCTGAGCGCATTGGCCGGCTGTGCGGTCGTCCTGGTTCAGGACATCCTGGCCCCACAGCTCGGGATGCGGGTCGAGACCATAGAAGCCACCGCGCGCTGCGACGCGGATGGACGAGGGCTGGTGGGCATCGACGGTGTCGAACCCGATCTGGGAAGCATCACCCTCGATGTGGTTGTGGACTCACCGGACGGTGAGACCGCCGTCGCCGAGATCGCCCGGGCTTGGCAGGAGCGGTGCCCCATCTACCTGGCCTTGCAGAAACCAAACGACGTGGCTGTCCGCTTCCAGTCCGCCTGAACGCTCCTGAGGGCGAGCACACCAGCAAGTGGAAGAATCATGAGCATCACTCCCACCCCCGACGAGCCCTCGGGTGATCAGGGCTTGAAGGATGGGGTGCCTCTGGAGGACAGGCTCATCTCGTCTGCAGTGGCTGCCCTCGAGCTGTACTCGATTCACCTTGGACGAGAACTCGGCCTCTACCAGACGATGACCGGCGGAGCAGTCACACCCGGCGAGCTCGCCGCTGCGGCCGGCATCGACGAGCGCTACGCCCGAGAGTGGCTCGAACAGCAGGCCGTGGCCGGGTTGCTCACCGTGGAGAACCCCGACGGCGGCGACACTCGGCGAAGCTACCTCTTGACCGAGCACGGTCGGCCGGTGCTGGTCGAACCCGATGACCCCCGCCACGTCTCGCCGCTGGCCGACATGATCGTCGGAGTCGGACAGACGCTCACCAAAGTCATTGAGGCCTACTACACCGGCAGCGGCGTGGCTTTCGCCGGGTTCGGAGCCGCGATGCGTGACGGTCAGGGTGGAATCAACCGCCCCTCCTTCACCCACGATCTGGTACCGGCCTGGCTGGGAGCCGTCGACGGTCTCACCGCCAAGCTGGCCGGCGGCGGCCGCATCGCCGATCTCGGATGCGGAGTGGGGTGGTCCACCATCGCCATGGCCCGCGACCTACCGGAAACCGAAGTGATCGGCTGGGACAACGATGCGGCCAGTATTGACATGGCCCGGCGCAACGCAGAAGAAGCCGGGGTCACTGTGCGGTTCGAGGCGGCCGACGCTTCGGCCATGGCCGCCGAAGGGCCCTTCGACCTGGTGACGATCCTCGAGGCCCTTCATGACATGTCCCAGCCGGTCCCCGTCCTCGAGGCAGCCCGAGCCGCGCTCAAGCCGGACGGAGTCCTTCTCATCGCCGACGAGAAGGTGGCTGACCAGTTCACCGCCCCAGGTGACGAGATGGAGCGGATGATGTACGGATGGAGCGTCACCCACTGTCTACCCGCTGCCATGGCCGAACAGCCCACGGAGGCAATCGGGACGGTGATCCGAGAGCCCATAATCCGGGACCTAGTGGCACAGGCCGGGTTCGGTTCCGTAGAGGCCCTTGACGTGGACGCCGGATTCTTCCGGCTCTACGTCGTCTCCTGAACAATCACGCACTCAACGCGTGGATTCCGATGGCGATGATCCAGTCATACGTGGAATCTTCTGTCGTACCCCGTCATACTCATAAGGTCAACGCCGCTTTTTCGCCTATCTGATCGTCGTTAGGCTCTGTCGACCCCTGGCCCGGCCTCTCAAGCCGGTAACGCCGGGTCGAATCCGGTCGGGGCTGCCCCCCATGGAGACTCCCACCAGCGGCGGGGGTCTCGTTGCCTTTCTACCACCGCCGCCATCCCGACGACGCAGCCCCAAACCCCGAGCAGCGGGGCCTGGCCCCCAAGCCTCAAGCGATTCGGGAGGAAGATGCAGATCCTTGTCGTCGACGACGAATGGGGGCTGCATTAATCGGTAGCCCGGCGGTCTCCAGCGTCTAGCGGGCGGGCGATCATCGCATTGACCGTCTGAGCCGTCTCTGCTGTACTTGGCGCCTCGACGCGCTCATCCAGAGCGGTGGAGGGACAGGCCCTATGAAGCCGCGGCAACCGGTCACGATCGGTGCCAATGCCTGACCGATGAGTCCGTGGGCGGGAACCCACCCCGCTGCGGCTGAAGAGCGCGTGCCGGCGAAAGGAGCCTACGCACCATGTCACTCTCTTCAGCACCCCCACCCGGGTCCCCCTGTGCGACCTGTCTCTGTCCTGGCTCTCGGGCGGCCACAGCGAGCCGGATCGTCGGCTCCTGAGAGCGCCAGCCGCCCGAGAGGACCCCGGAGGGGATCACTTGCCCGGCGTTCTCCCGATACGCCTTTCCCAGGCGCCACCGAACCGTGCCGCGACCCCATGGAGGAACCATGACCACATCCGCACCCGTCGACAACGGTGTCAACACACAGGCACTGCTCGACGCCCGAGCCGCACTCTCCGAGGCGCCCGCCGGCGCCCAGTTCAAGTGGCGGGCCACCAACGAGTGGCAGCGAGGCACCCACAGCCGCTCCAGCGTGGAGGGCTTCTACGGACTGGGTGATGCTCAATCGCACGTGACGACCTTCAGCTTCGACTCCGACCATCCCCAGGTGTTCGCCTCCGAGGACCACGGGGCCACCCCGGCGGAGCATCTGCTGGTGGCCCTGGCGGGCTGTATCACCGCCGGTGTCGCCGCCGTCGCCCAGAACCGGGAGATTCAGCTCCGCTCTGTCAAGGCGACAGTGGAGGGCGACATGGACGTTCTCGGCATCCTCGGAGGTGACCCGGAGGTCCGCAACGGGTTCAACGGCATCAGGGTCCACTACGACATCGACGCCGATGCCACCCCCGAGGAGATCGAGGCGCTGGTGGCGCAGTCCCAGAAGCGCTCGGCCGTGTTCGACTCCATCACCAACCCGACGAACGTGACCGTTGAGGTGAACTGAGCTATCCCGCCGGTGCGCACGACGACCGTCGTCATCGGGGCCGGGCACGCCGGCCTGGCCGTCAGCCACTTCCTCACCCAGCGCTCGATCGACCATGTGGTCATCGAGCGTGGGGAGGTGGCGCACACCTGGCGGACCGAGCGTTGGGACGCGCTGCGTCTGCTCACTCCCAACTGGCAGAGCCGGCTTCCGGGCCTGGCCTATGAGGGGGACGATCCCGACGGTTTCATGAGCATGCCGGAGGTGATCGAGTTCATCGAACGGTACGGCGCCCTGGTCGACCCGCCCCTGCACTCCCGCACGACCGTCTCCTCGGTGCGACGCGACGACGGCACCTACCAGGTGGTCACCGACAACGGTGTCTGGGAGAGCCCGACGGTGGTGCTGGCCACCGGCGGATTCAACGTGCCCAATGTGCCTCCCCTGGCCGATTCCATCCCCGGGTCGGTCGAGATGGTGACCCCTAAGGACTACCGCCGACCCGAGCAGTTGGCCGACGGGGGCGTGCTCGTGGTGGGGGCTTCGGCGACCGGAATCCAGATCGCCGACGAGGTGCAACGCTCCGGTCGGCCGGTGACGCTCGCCGTCGGCGAGCACGTGCGCATGCCCCGCGTGTACCGGGGCCGAGACGTCATGTGGTGGATGGAGCGCTCAGGCATCCTCGACGAGCGCTACGACGAGGTCGACGACATCGTCCGGGCCCGCCACGTCTCGTCACCGCAGCTGGTGGGGACGCCGGAGCGCGCCACCCTCGATCTCAACGTCCTCACCGATCGGGGGGTCGAGCTGGTGGGCCGTCTCGCCGGCATCGCCGACGGGAAAGCGCACCTATCGGGTTCGCTACGCAACAAATGCACGCTCGCCGACCAGAAGCTGGGCCGTCTGCTGGACACGTTCGACGAATGGGCCATAGACAACGGCATTGACGGAGAGGTGGATCCGCCCCACCGGTTCTCTCCCACCCGGGTGGAGGAGTCACCGCCCCTCACCATCGACCTCGCCTCCGGGAAGATCGCCACGATCATCTGGGCCACCGGGTTTCGTCCCGACTACTCGTGGCTGCACATCCCGGTGCTCGACCACAGGGGCCGTCTACGCCACGAAGGCGGGGTGGTGGCCGAGTCGCCGGGGCTCTACCGAATCGGGCTCAACCTGCTCCGGCGACGCAAGTCGAGCTTCATCCACGGTGCCGAAGACGACGCCCGTGACCTGGTCGACCATCTGTCCGCCCACCTCGGCATCCACATTACGACGTGAACCTCCATGGGCTCTGACACTCCTGCGCCGGGAGCAAAGCCTCGACCGGGTGTGCAATAGAGCAGGGTGGCGCCTCACGGGGCCCTCGACCCGGCGCTGCTGCCCCAGCAGATCACGACCCCGTCCGGGGATCCCAGCTTCTGGTGGCTGGGTGGTGTGGGTCTTCAACCTGGCAGGATCGATCGACCTGGCGGCAGCTATCTCATTGGCGACCATCTACGAGGCGGAGGCCTACATGGGTGCCTCCTACTAGATACCCGCGTTCTGGGTTCCCGCCCTCTTGGTGACCCACTACATCACATTTCTGGTGCTGAGAAGCCACCGGACATTCCCCGTTGAAGCCATCGGCCACTGAGCCGACCGTCGCCGACCCGCGCGTCAGGCGTCGGTCATGAGCCAAGTGGTGTAACTCCAGAGCCTCGCCATGTCGGGGGCTACCGCCAGCCATTGGCGGGGCGACCCGGCGTCGAAGTCGACATGCTCGAACAGGCCCACTGTGGTGGTGCGCGCCCCGGGGAGCGCCAGCTGGAGCCTGGTCAGCTCTCCGTAGGGGACCACCGGGTCGTCGGTCGAGTGGAGGGCGGCCACCGGGACGTCGATATCGTCGGCCACAGACGCGGGAGAGAACCTCTGGAGGAACCTGCTGAGATCCTCGGGGAGCTTGGCGGCGAGTTCGTAGGTGAGGCCGGGGTCGCGATTGGTGAGGAGGTCGTAGACGGAGCGGGTCGTTTCCGACAGGCTATCGGGGGGGAGGGCTCCTCCCAGGGCGTCCACCAGTTCCGAGCGGTCGGGTTCGGCAAGCAGGCTGGCCGTGCGGGCGAAGAGGATGTCACGGGCGAGAGGATGACCCTCCCAGGGGATGATCTCACCGTCGACGATGGAGACTCCGGTGGTGACCGCCTGGATGATCCCGGTCAGCTCGGCGTAGGCGCCGAAGGTGGCCACCTTGGCGAGATGGCCGTCGAGGCGATCGTCGGCGGCGGCGAGGAGGGACAGGGAGCCACCGTAGGAGATGCCCAGCAGCGTGACCGGGTGGGAGTGGCGTCGGGCGAGCCCCGCGGCGGAGGTCACTATCCGCTCTAGGTCGGCGTCGGTGAGGTCCTCGCCGTAGAGGTCCAGCTCGGGCATGAACACGGTGTGACCGGAGCGGGCGAATGCCGCCGCCATGGTGTTGGCCCGTGGGTCCTCCACTCCGGCGGGAGCGGCGCCGGGAACGATCAGGAGGGCACGGTCGCCCGACTCGTAGATGCGTCCCGCGACCCCGTCGATGGTGGCGGGTTCGGGTCCGACTTCGGGGGCGAAGGGGCGGGGAACGGGAAGGCCGAGGGCGTCGCCGAGGGTGACCGCGGCCTTCGCTCTCGTCCGGAACTGGGGGGTGGCGGCCACGGCCAGCACGACCAGCGCAAACGCACCGGCGCGTCGCAATCGCTTCCTCCGTGTGTCGGCGGGTTCCAAGATCACCACTCGACCCGGAGTCGCTGCGACCCGGCCCTGGTCACGGCCGTTCCCAGTCGTCGGCACTCGCGACCCATGCGTTCGGTCAGCCACTCCACCTCCTCGTCGGTAGGGGATACCAGCTGGAATTTGTGAACGCGCCAGGGTTCTATCTGCATGTCTTGCATCTTGCCTGAATCGGCATCGATCGTGATCAGGTAGATGAGGGCCAGGTCGGGCCGAAACTCCTCATAGCCACCGATGCCCTCGTAGTCGGTGATCAGATCGCCGCAACCGTAGATGATCGGGCGTTCCTGCTGGATCTCGACGCCGAGGGGATGGTGAGACGAGTGTCCATGCACGACATCGACCCCGAGATCGACGAGGTCGTGGGCGAATCGTCGGTGAGACCGGGGGATCCGGTATCCCCAGTTCCCTCCCCAATGGAGGGAGGCGACGAGGATGTCCCCGCGTCGTTTCGTCTCCGCCCACCCTGTCATCTCCCGGGCTGCCCCCGGGTCGTCGGGATCGACCAGGGCGACACCGGCGCGGTCGGGTCCCGCCTCCCATCCGTCGGGGATGCCGCTCGAATTCGTGCCCCGCCCGAGCACCAGCACCCTGCTGTCGTCGTCGACGCCCACGCAAGCGGGCCTTCGAGCGGTGTCACAACTAGGACCGGCGCCACAGGTGGACACGCCGGCGGCGGATAGAGCATCGAGAGTCTCGAACAGCCCCTGGCGGCACCAGTCCAGGACATGGTTGTTGGAGAGGGCACACACGTCGATGCCGGCCTCCCACATACAGTTCACGTGGCGGGGGTGCATCCGATAGTGGATGCCCTTGTCAGGCCATGGGTGGCTGGCCGTGCACACGGCCGTCTCCAGGTTGATTATCGATGCGTCGGCGTCCCGCAGTGTGTGAGCGGCGTCACCCCAGACGTATCCCGGTGGGACACGCCTGGGGATGGGGCCGCTCCTCGCCTCGGCCAGCTCCACATACCGGCGGGCATCGCCCACCCAGGTCTCGTGCAGCGTCGGGTCGGAGGGATGGGCCATGATCTGGTCCACGCCCCGGCCCAGCATCACGTCCCCCGCCAGCGCCAGCTCGACGCGTGAGGAGGTCAGCCCAATCCCAGACCCTCCCGGGTGGCGGTGTTGTCTTGGGTCACCAGCACCAGCCGACCGTCGCACGACACGTAGACGAGGCTGATGTTGGTGTCGGTGTCGGCGACCTTGCGGGTGATCTCACCGAGCTCGCCCGGGCGATCCTCGAAGTCCACCAGCACGACGTCGTCGTCGGCGGACACCGCGATCCCGGCTCCGGCGAGGGCGGAGCGGGCGGCTTCGGCGTCCTCGATGAGCACGTGGATCTCTCCTCTGCCTTCTCCCGCGCCGGTGACTCCGCAGATACCGTCGATGTTGACGCCGGCGGCGCCGAGCGTCTCGCCCAGGGTGGCCAGGGCACCGGGCCGGTCGTCCAGGCTGATCGTCAGGTCACGGGGCATGGATTGCTCCTCTCTTTTGCCCTCTCCCAAAGGTACGCGTCACCGAACCTGGCGGTCGTGGTTTCTCCCCTACGAAACGGTGCGCTGGACGCACCGTTTCGCTGATAAAAACGGGTCAGGCGCGGCCGTAGACGCGGACGGTGGCGCCGTTCATGACCGAGGACTCATCGGAGAGGACGAAGTCGGCGACGGCGGCGATCTCGTCGGGGGTGGGCCAGTGGACGTAGTCGGCGTAGGGGAGGGTGGCCCGGGTGGCGGGCGTGTCGATCACCGACGGCATCAGGGCGTTGGCGGTGACACCGGAGCCCTCCAGCTCCTGGGCCACCGTCTTGGTGAGGGCCACCACGCCGGCCTTGGCGATGTTGAAGGCCGCCTGGCCCGGTGGTGTGTCCTCGACTGCCCGGCTCCCCACCAGGAGGATTCGTCCCCAACCTGCCTGGCGGATATGGGGGACGGCGGCGCGCACGGCGTAGAAGGCGGAGCGGAGGTTGAGGTCGAGCATCCGCTCGAAGCGGACGTCGTCGGTCTCCTCGACGTCCCTTCCCCCGGCCCAGCCTCCCACGAGAGCGCATAGCTGATGGATGGCGCCCCAGGTGTCGGCCACCTCCTTGAGGAAGGATGTGACCGCTTCGGGGTTGGTGGCGTCCACCCGGCGCAGGATGAGGCGATCCTCGTCGACGTCGAATGTCTCCTCGAAGGCGGTGGCTTCGTCGGGGAGGATGTAGGTGATCGCCAGGCGGACATCCCGCTCGAGCAGGCGATGCACGAGGGCGGTGCCCAGTCCGCCGGTGCCGCCGGTGATCACGGCTACTCGTTCGGCCACGTTGCCTCCTGTGGAAATCGGGGCTTCTCCCCGGTCATGATTGCCGAACCCATGCTAGGTTCAGGACGACGGTCGCGGAAGGAGACCCAACAATGGCATCGATCACCTTTGAAGGTGTGGGCAAGGTGTATCCGGGCGGCACGAGGGCGATAGCCGACGTGGACATCCACGTGGACGATGGCGAGTTCGTCGTGCTGGTGGGCCCGTCGGGTTGCGGCAAGTCGACTCTCTTACGGATGGTCGCCGGGCTCGAAGAGGTGACGGAAGGCAAGCTGAGCATCGGCGATCGGGTCGTGAACGACGTTCCCCCCAAGGATCGTGACATCGCCATGGTCTTCCAGAACTACGCCCTCTATCCCCACATGAGCGTGTACGACAACATGGCCTTCGGGTTGAAGCTGCGCAAGATGAGCCAGGACGAGATCGACTCCCGGGTTCAGGAGGCCGCCAAGATCCTCGAGATCTCCGACTACCTCGACCGCCGCCCCAAGGCTCTCTCGGGAGGTCAGCGTCAGCGGGTGGCGATGGGACGGGCGATCGTGCGCGAGCCCGCCGCCTTCCTCATGGACGAGCCTCTCTCCAACCTCGACGCCAAGCTGCGGGTGCAGATGCGCTCCGAGATCGGGCTCCTCCAGGAGCGGCTCGGCACCACCACGTTGTACGTCACCCACGACCAGGTCGAGGCGATGACGATGGGCAACAGGGTGGCGGTTCTGCGCAAGATCTCCAGTGAGGAGGAGAACCTCCAGCAGATCTCCAGTGAGGAGGAGAACCTCCAGCAGATCGACACCCCCCGGAACCTCTACGACAGCCCTGCCAACCTCTTCGTGGCGGGTTTCATCGGCAGTCCCTCCATGAACTTCGTCTACGGCACTCTCCAGGAGGCGAACGGTCAGATGTCGGTCAAGTTCGCCGGGGAGTCGCTCGATGTCGACCGCCGGTCGGTGGCAGCCCGGCCGGGTCTGTCGAACTACGCCGGCAAGGAACTGGTCCTCGGTCTGCGGCCCGAGGCGTTCGAGATCGATGCGGCGGCACCCAACGCCCCCGAATCGGTGAAGATGGGCGCCAACGTGGACCTGGTGGAGCAGCTCGGCTCCGAGGCATACGTCCATTTCGCCCTGCAGTCGCCTCCGGTCATCACCCCCGAGATCCGGGAGCTGCTGGAGGATCAGGGGGCCGGCGAGGAGACCCTGGGGTCTGAGAGCAAGTTCACGGCCCGGGTCAATCCCGATGTGGCGCCACGCACGGGGGATCAGGTCCGCCTGGTCGTGGACACGTCGAAGATCCACTTTTTCGACAAGGACACAGGTGCCGCAATCCGCTGACGAGGCGGGCTAACAGGAGGAGGGGCGGTCGGGGGACCGCCCCTCTTCCGCGTCCGGAGGGTCAGGCGCAGCAGGCGGTGGACGACATCACCTCGGCGTCACCCAGCACGGCGTATATCTCCCAGGGGGCGCCGTCGGGGTCGGTCACCCACACCTTGTCCTGTCGGGCGTAGCAACACTCCACGCCTTCCTCCTCCCGTGTGGTCAGACCCGTCTCTGCGAGCCGGGAGGTGGCGGCTGCGACCTGGTCGGTCGAATCGACCTCCACCCCCAGATGGTTGAGGGCGCCTCCCGCCTCACCCTCTATGAGCACCAGCTTGAGAGGAGGCTCGTCGAGGGCGAAGTTGGCATATCCCGGCTTGCGCTTGGCGGGCTCCGCGTCGAAGAGCTTGCTGTAGAACGCCACCGCCTCGTCGACGTCTCCGACGGTGAGCGCCAGTTGCAGTCGTCCCATACCCCTGTCCTTTCATATCGAGGGTTGTCGATGCATGATGGCGTACATATCGACATATGTCAATTTAAACCTGACGGGCAGCGCAGCGCAACAGTCCCGGGATCGTCAGCCGACCAGGGCGCCGACCTGTTCGACCGCTCCTTCCTCGACGGGCTCGCCGTGGCCGAAGACCACGGTGTCGAACCCGAGAGACGCCAGCTTCTCGACCGAGAGGGCGGCCTCGTCCATGTCGTCGCTGAAGGCGGGGTCGGGGCCGGCCACGGCCCCGTCGACTCCCCGGAGGGCGTCGCCGGCGATGAGGAGGCCGAGGCTCTGATCGAGCACCGAGATGTGGCCGGGCGTGTGCCCGGGTGTCTCGATGACCTCCAGGCTTCCCATCACGCGGTCCCCGTCTCCCACGGCCTGAAGCGGTCGGGATGACGCCACGGCCGCCAGGTCCCCCGGCCCGATGTAGCCCGTGGCGTCGGGTGCCCTAGCCAGCACCTCGGGCAGAGAGCCGACGTGGTCGGGGTGGGCGTGGGTTAGCACGACGTGCCCGACGGATTCCCAGCCGAGGGCGAGTCCGGCGATCACCTGCTCGATGTCGTCGGCGCTGCCGGCCACGCCGGTGTCGATCACCGCGATCTCCTCGTTGTGGACGACCACGTAGGCGGACACGAACCCGAGGTCGACCCGGCGCCATGCACCTGCCTCTCCCACGGTGAGCTCCTCCCGGGCACAGGCGACACCGACGAGCGCCAACGCCATCGCTCCCTTTCCCAGGTAGGCCAGGAAGCCACGGCGGGTGACGGGACCGGTCATGCTCCGGAATCTACCCGGTCATTGTCGGAGCAGCTTGAAGCCTTCGGCCGCCGCCACCCCGATCGCCTCGCCGTAGGTCGCCGCCACCTCCCGCATGCCGTCGACGAACGCTGCCCGTGCCTCGTCGGAGGCGGTGGCGTCTCCCATGGTGGTGGGCGCTTGCGACGAATGGCACAGCAACGCCTCGATCTTGCGGTCGAAGGTGTCGGAGATGTCCTCGTGATGGTCGACCTGCTCGGCCTGCCACAGCAGGATGCTCTCGGGGCGATGCTTGGCGAGTCCCTGCTCGGGGAAGAAGAGGTGGTCGCGGGCGGCCACCACGCCGTCGATCAGGCCCATCCCGGCGGCACGATGGTCGGGATGGAGCATGTAGCGCCGCCAGGGGTCGTGGCCCAACAGCACCTGGGGACGGATCGTGCGTATCCAACGGCATAGCTCCTCGCGCAGTGCCATGGAGTGCTCCAGCTCCCCGTCGACGTGGTCGAGATGGACGACCTTCCCCGCACCGAGGATGTCGGCGGCGCGTCGCTGTTCCCTGCGTCGGGTCTCTATGAGCTCGCCGACGTCGACGTGTTCATCCCAGGTGCCCTTGGAGCCGTCGGTCACCACCAGCATGCTCACCTCGCAGCCGGCGGCCGCCCACCGGGCGAGGGTTCCCCCGGCTCCGAACTCGGCATCGTCGGGATGGGCACCGACAGTCATCGCCGACCGTGGCACCTCCAGGCCGGGAAGGGGCGGTCGGCTGTGGTCGAGGGCTCCGGTCATCGCACGGAAGCGTATCGGGCCAGCCAAGCCCCCCGGGGATGGGCAGTCGCGGCGGAGAAATCGGCGGGATGGTCGAGGTCGAGGACCAGGCCCAGGCGCACGATCACCTCGGCCGAGGTGACTTGGGCGAGGTGGCGGTGAAAGCTGCCCGGACCGTATGAGAAGCGCAGCGGCCGGTTGCCACCGATGAGAGACGTCCCGCCGTCGTCGGTGGGCGCGATCGGTGAGAGTCCTCGTTCCAGTGCGTTCAACGCCACGGTCACGTCCTCGGGTACCAGGAGGGGCAGGTCGGCGTGGATGATGACCCACGGCTCTCCCCGGGCGGCGGCGCGGGCGGCGGCGAAGGCGGCGGCGCCGTCCAGCCCGCCCTCGCGGTCGATCTCGCTTGCCCAGCCGTGGGTCTCCGCCCAGGCGGCCACCTCGCCATCGGCGGCCAGCACCAGGGGCATGGCACCGGCCCGCTGCACCGTCTCCAGGGTGTGGGTGGCGAGGTCACGGCCGAGCTGCGACCTCGCCCGGCGGGACAGGAACGGAGAGAGGCGTCTCTTGGCGACGAAGAATCGCTTGACGGGGACGGCGGCGAGGACGGACACCGCCTGCCAGGGTATCCGCCTGGGGGTGTTCCGGCGCGGCCGGGTAGGATCGTCCCCCAATGTCGACCACGGTCATGGAGGCGGTTCGCCGCGGGTGGATCAGTCGGAAGGAGCATCGCCCGGCGGTCGATCCCCGGGTGGCCAAAGCGGTCATCGGGGGTTTCACCACCTTCATCGGTATCGCCGGGCTGGTGTGGGGCACGATCTACCTGCTGCTGGGAGTTCCCTCGGCGTCGTTCTTCCCCTACGGCTTCTCGGTGGCGTCGGTGGTGAATGCTCTCGCCTACCGGCGACACGGGAGGGCGAGTGTCTTCGGGGGGATAGAGATCGTCTTCATACTCGTGATCCCTATCGGGCTGGCCATGCACCTGGGCGGACCGGTGCCCTCCGGTGCCGTTGGCCTGTGGGCGCTCCTGGCACCGATCGGTGCCCTGCTGGTGCTGGGTGCCGACGCCGCCGTCGCCGCCTTCGGGTCGTTCGTCGCACTCACGGCCGTATCGGTGTGGGTGAGGGACCTTCCCTTCACAGACGCCCGTCTGCCGTCGTCGGCCGTCGACCTCTTCCTGTTCATGAACATCGTGGGAGTGGCGCTGGTGGCTTACTGGGCCACCCGGATCTTCCTGTCCGCCAACCACCGCCTCACCGTCGAGCAGTTCCGGCTGCGTGAGGTCGAGAAGGCCTATGTCGCCCAGGAGGTGATGCTGCGCCAACAGGAGCGCCTGGCGGTGCTCGGTAAGCTCAGCGCCGGAGTCGCCCATGAGCTCAACAACCCGGCCGCCGCCGCCGGACGGGCGACCCGCTATCTGGGCGACGTCGTCGGCCGGCTCATCGACGACGGCATCGGGTTGCTGACGTTCGGCATGAGCCCCGAGGGGCTGGCCTGGGTGCGCGACACCACCCGTGAGGTCGCCGACGAGGATCCCCTCGACCGTGGCGACAGGGAAGAGCGGATCGCCACCTGGCTGGAGCAGGGGGCTGTCGAGGATGCCTGGGACCTGGCGTCGGATCTGGCGGCGCTGGGCTTCGATGCCGACTCACTCGACTCGGCGGCCGAGCGCTACCGGCGCCGCCAGGTCATAGCCGCCCTGCGCTGGATCGTCGACGAGCAGAGAGCCGGCAAGCTCCTCGACGAGGTGCGTACCAGCACCGGGCGTATCAGCGGCATAGTCGGGGCGCTCAAGGGCTACTCCCACATGGATCGCGCCGAGGCGGCTCCGGTGGATGTCGACGCCGGCCTCGATGACACCCTGGTGATCCTCCAGAGCAAGCTGACGGGCATCGAGGTGGTCCGGGAGCGGGGAGGGGACACTCCCACCATCTTCGGCCACCCGGGAGAGCTGAACCAGGTGTGGACGAACCTCATCGCCAACGCCGCCGAGGCCTTGGGAGATTCGGGGACGATCACCCTGCGGACCTACCCCCGGGGCGGTGGTCTGGTGGTCGAGGTGGAAGATGACGGTCCCGGCATCCCCGGGGATCTCCTCGACAGCGTCTTCGATCCCTTCGTGACGACCAAGCCTCCCGGGGAGGGGACGGGGCTGGGCCTCAATCTCGTGCATCAGATCGTGGTCGATCGCCATGGGGGTACGATCTCGGTGGAGTCAGAACCGGGGCGCACCAGGTTCGTGGTGACGCTTCCCGCGGGTGAGGATCCATGAGCCCTCGGCCCTCCATCCTCGTCGTCGACGACGATGCGGAGGTCCTCTCCTCCGTCGAGCGGGACATGCGCCAGCGCTACGCCTCCCGTTATCGGGTGGTCGCCGCCCCCTCCGGAGCCGATGCGCTGGAGGTCGTCGACCAGCTGGTACTGCGAGGTGAGGAGGTGGCCCTGGTCGTGGCCGACCAGCGGATGCCGGGGATGGTGGGCACGGAGTTGCTGACCCGGGTGGGTGAGCTGCTCGGCGGGACCCGGAGGGTGTTGCTGACGGCCTACGCCGACACCGATGCCGCCATAGAGGCCATCAACCAGGCCCGGGTCGACTATTACATCCTCAAGCCGTGGGACCCTCCCGAGGAGCGGCTATATCCGGTGGTGGACGACCTTCTCGAAGACTGGCAGGCGAGCCGGCGTCGCCCGCCCGAGATCGACCTGAGAGTGGTCGGAGGCCGCTGGTCCCAGTCCTCGCATCGCCTCCGGGACTTCCTCGCCCGCAACCAGGTCCCGTTCCGGTGGCTGGAGGCGGGGCGCAGCCCTGAGGCAGACACACTGATCGAGGCCGCACCCTCATCCCGCCTTCCCCTCGTCGTGACGGGTGACGGTGAGATCCTGTCGGATCCGACCCCGGGCGAGGTGGCGGCGGCGGTGGGGATGCAACAGGCCCCCGACGCCGACTTCTACGACCTCGTGGTGGTGGGTGCCGGCCCGGCGGGCCTGGCCGCGGCCGTGTACGCAGCATCCGAGGGCCTCGCCACGGCGGTGGTCGAGGCCGAGGCACCCGGCGGTCAGGCCGGTACCAGCTCCCGGATCGAGAACTACCTGGGCTTCCCCGGAGGCGTGAGCGGGGCCGACCTCGCCCGCCGCGCCCTCACCCAGGCCCGAAAGTTCGGAGCCAGCTTCCTGACCCCGCGACGGGTGGGCAGCCTCGAGAGGGACGGTCCCTACCGTGTGCTCGCCCTCGACGACGGGGGAGAGCTGAGGTGCTCCGCCGTCATCGTGGCCACCGGGGTGCAGTATCGCGAGCTGGAGGTCCCCGGAGCCGGCGACCTGATCGGACGCGGCATCTACTACGGGGCGACGGTCGTTCCCTCCGACTCCGACGGTGTGGGGACGGTGGTCGTGGTGGGCGGTGCCAACTCGGCCGGTCAGGCGGCGGTTCATCTGGCGGATCGGGTGGAGAGAGTGATGCTGCTGGTGAGATCGGGAAGCATCCGGCTTCGGATGTCGAGCTACCTGGCCGACCAGGTGGAGTCGATGGAGAACATCACCGTCGTCACCGAAGCCGAGATAGCCGGCGTGGAAGGCGACGACCATCTCGTGGAGGTGACGGTGGCCACCTCCACCGGTGAGGACCGGATCGAGACGTCGTCGATGTACGTGTTCATCGGTGCCCGGCCACGAACCGAGTGGCTGGAGGGGGTGGTGGCCCGGGACACCGATGGGTACGTGCTGACGGGAGGGGACCTGACTGCGGCCGGTCGCTGGGCGCTCGACCGCGATCCCATGCTCCTCGAGACGAGCGTGCCCGGCGCCTTCGCCGTCGGCGACGTCCGCTCCGAATCGGTCAAGCGGGTGGCCTCGGCGGTGGGCGAGGGGGCGGTGGCGGTCCACCTCGTCCACGCCTACCTGGCCCACTGACCGTTTTCGCGCATCGAATGCGCGCTATAGCGCGCATTCGATGCGCGCAAACGGG
>CAZTXD010000031.1:0-30744 GCA_964617995.1 uncultured Acidimicrobiaceae bacterium | reverse complement strand
GGGACCACCGGCCCGGGGCCCCGGGGGGCACGGGCCGGGCGGTTTTGCGCGCTGGGCTGGCGCGCCTTCGCGCGCCTCGTTGCCGCGAAAACGGGGCGGAAGCGTCAGGACGGGGGGTTGATCACTAGGACGGTGTTGTGTCCACCGAACCCGAAGGAGTTGGACACGACCGGACGGGGATCCCAGGGACGTCTCTCGGTGACGATGTCGGTGAGGGGGATCTCCGGGTCCTGGACATCGAGACCGACGTTGGGAGGAAGCTCGTGGCGCTCGATCGCCAGCACCCCGACGGCCGCCTCGATGGCCCCGGAAGCGCCGAGGGCATGGCCGGTCGTCCCCTTCACCGACGATACCGGAGGCTGAGCGTCCTCGAACACACGGGCCAGGACCCCGCCTTCGGTGCGATCGTTGAGGTCGGTGCCCGTGCCGTGGGCATTGACATAGCCCACGTCGGCTGGACTGAGGCCGGCGTCTGCCAGCGCCAGGCGGACCGCCCGCTCCGCCCCCTCCCCGGCGGGATGAGGAGCGGTTATGTGATGGGCGTCGGCGGTGGATGCCCCGCCGGGGAGCTCGGCGAGGATGGTGGCACCGCGTGCCTCGGCTCGCTCCCGGGTCTCCACCACCATTATGGCCGCGCCTTCTCCCAGGACGAACCCGTCGCGATCGACGTCGAACGGTCTAGCGGTGAGACTCGGGGAAAGTGCCCGGGCGGCCACGAAGCCTTCGATCGTCGGCTTGCGTACCGCTCCCTCGGCTCCTCCCACGATGGCGACGTCGGCGTAACCCCATTCGACCTGCCGCATCCCGTCGAGGATCGCTTGTGCTCCCGCCGCACACGCCACTACCGGCGTGGAGGCCTGGCCCCCGAACCCGTACGTGATGGAGATGGCGGCGGCGGCGGCGTTGCACATCATCATCGGGATCCACAGCGGCGACACTCTCGGGTCGTCCTCGTAGGCGGCGCCGATCAGGTCCTCCAGTGCCGCCAGGCCACCGATCCCGGTGGCCACGTTCACGCTCACCCGGTTGGGGTCGACGTCGAGGTCGCCGGCCTGGTTCAGCGCCTCCGCCGCCGCCACCAGGGCGAACTGGGAGAAGCGGTCGAGGCGTCGGGCCTCACGGCGCGGGATCTCAGGCTCGGGATCCCAGGTGTCGACCTCGTAGGGGCCTATCCCGGGGCGTTCGGCCAGACCCTTCCAGAAGGTGTCACGACCCACGCCCGGAGCTGCCACCACGCCGACACCCGTCACCACCGTGCGCCGTCTATCCATGCCCCATATTCTGCCCCAATCCCCCGGCAAACGTTCACGCCCTCCGACGGCGCCGCACGAGGGCGATCCCGGCGAGCCCGGCGACAACGGCGGCTCCTCCTACCAGCCAGCCGACGGGGAGGGCCATGTCGCCGGCGATAGCCGCCTGCGGCTGGGTCGTAGGCGACTCGCCGTCGGAAGGAGCCGTGGTTGTCGTCTCGGAGATGGTCGGGGTCACCGAGTCGTCGAGCACCGCCACCAGTCGATGGCCGGGGGTGGGGAGTGCGGCCACCGTCCCTACCTCCCCGCCGGCGGTCAGCACGAGCAGGCGCCCGTCCCTCACCGCCACCAGGGCGTCGCCTACCGGAGTGTGCCCCCAGCCCTCCAGGCCCAGGTCGGTGACGGAGTCGTCGGTGATGTCGATGGCCACGTTGCGGGGGAAGTCGGCGTCGACCGGGTAGATGGCTCCGGCGATCCGGGTGTCATCGATCCAGCCATACACCTCGAGGTCGGCCATCGGTGCCCTGGTCCATGTAGCCCGTCCCGACCCGACGTCGTAGACGGTCAGCCCGGTGGCCCATCCGCCGTCATCTCCGGTGAAGTCGGGCTCGGCCACCAGCACGTGGCGGCCGTCCGGGGAGAACTCTGCGCGACCCGGCTCGCCGCCCCGGGCCAGCCGGCGCGTCTCACCATCGGCGATCCGCACCAACTCGACGGCACCATTCGTCGCCGTACCGGCCACCAGGACGTACTCGGTGGTCACGTCGAGGTGATCCGTCTCGCCGACATGGATGGGCTCCGGGTCGCCCAGCACCATCAGCCGGGGAGCGCCGCCCGACTCGTTCCAGACCTGAGCGAGGATGCGGTCGCCGCCAGGATCGAGGCACCACGCCTGCTCGACCCTCCCCTCCGGTGGAGCCTCCGCTTTCCGGACCTCATCCAGTGTCTCGACCTCCCTGACGGTGATCTCACCCTCGGCCACGTCCACCACCCGATCTTCCTCGGGGCACACCGATACCGACCATCCGAACCGGTCATCACTCACCGCTGCCAGCAGACGTCCCGCCGCATCGAGTGTGGCGATACGTGTGCGCCCCGTCTCCGCCGCGACCAGAAACACGGGCGGGCCGGCGCCGTCGAAGACCAGAGGCTGATCGGCGGCCAGCAGCGCCTCTGGTGACGTGACCGAGCACAAGCCTCCACTGGGCCGGCCGTTGTCGTTGTGGAGGAAGATCCCCGCCTTCTCCCCCACATTCATCTCTAAGCCGCAGGCCGCTCCGTCCAGGGCCGAGTGGACGCCCACCTGGGGTCCCAGGTCACCCTTGACCCACTGTTCGACCTCGAACACGAACACGCCGCTGAAGCCGTCGGGGGAGTTGGGCTCGGCGGGACGTTCCGTCAGTGTCCCCACGAAGGCGGCGTCGGACTCCTCCAGCATGGTGGCCGGGTCGGCCAACGCGCAGGAACACGCTTCTGCTCGACCGGCCGGCCCCACCACCACCAGTAGGGAGGAGACGAGGAGGACGGCTCCCAGGGCTCTCATGATCTCTCCGACGCCGGCGCCGCCCCTCCGGTTCCCCCGTTCCTCCCTGCTCAGGAGGCGGCGGCGGTCTCCCACAGGTCCTGCATGAGAGCCGACCGCTCCAACAGCTCGTCCAGGGAGCCTTCGTCCACTACGTGTCCCCCGTCGAGGAGGAGGATCCGGTCGGCTCGCCTCAACACCGTCCGTCGGTGCGACACGACCAGGCAAGTCACGTCCCGGCGGGCGAACAGCCGGCCCCACAGCTCGGCTTCCGTGTGCACGTCCAGGGCGGACGAGAGGTCGTCGAAGACCAGCAGCTGGGCCTCGGTGGCGAACATGCGCGCCGCCGCCGAGCGCTGCACCTGACCTCCGGACAGCTTCACCCCCCGCGCCCCGACGGCAGTCTCCAGCCCGTGCTCGAGACGGTCGATGTCGGGGTCGAGGACAGCCAGGGACACGGCTTCGCTCATTCGCTCCCGGGGCACCTGCCGGCCGAGGGCGATGTTGTTGGCGAGGCTGTCGGAGAACAGCCGTGGCACCTGAGATGTGAAGGCGGTTCGGGGCGGGACGAGGAACGCCGCCGGGTCCTTCACCACCTCGTCGTTCCATCGCCAGGTGCCCTCCGCCGGCACCAGACCCAGCACCGCACGCAGCAGGCTCGACTTGCCGGAGCCGATCTTGCCGGTGAACACGACGAACTCACCGGCGTCGACCCGGAACGAGACGTCGGTCACTCCCGGGACTCCTTCGGGATGGGAGAAGGTGAGGCCTGCCACCGACAACGACCTGAACGGCTCGACCAACCCTACCGGCGTCGGCGGGGCCGTCATGTCTCCGTCGAGGGGCACCCTGGCACGGTCGAGGAGAACCGAGTCGGGGGCGTCCACCGCCAGCCGGCGGATCCGCTCGTACGCGACACCGGTGCGTCGATGCTGGGCGATGATGTCCCCGGCGAAGGCCATGTAGCCGGTGAGGCGGGGAAGGTAGGTCAGGAACACCGCGAGGTCGCCGACACTGAACGTTCCCTCCCGCAGCGACGACGCCGCCACGATCAGGACTATCCCCGATCCGATGGTGGCCATGTTGGTGTTGATCGACCGGAGCAGCTCCGTCAGGAAGGTATCGCGCAGCGCCGCCCGTCGCCGGGTCTCGTTCAGTTCTGCGAACCGGTCGAGGACGGGATCTGCCGCGTCGGCCAGCTTGACCGCCGAAATGGCGCCGAACGTCTCGCCGATGAACCCGGTCACATCCTCGGTGCTCTCGCGCATCGCTCGGCGGCGGGAGCGGATCTGGGGGCTGAGCGACTGGGTGAACATCACGGTGAGGACGAGGGGGATCAACACCAGAACCGTCAGGCGCGTGTCGATCGTGAGCATGACCGCCACCGAGCCCACCGCGAAGAGGACCAGGCCTCCCCCATCGACGAGGTTCTCGACGTACTCGACCAGGTCGTCGACGTCGTCGCGGAATGTCGACACGGCCTCCCCCGGCGAGGAGGTGATCGTGCGCGATCCCGGGGCCTCCATCAGCCAGCTCAGGAGGTTGCGGCGAAGCTGGAGGACCTGCTCGTTCCAGTAGGTGATCCATGTCACGTCACCCACCCAGAGCAGGCCGTTACGTCCCAGGGCTATGGCGGTGAAGATCGCCACCGGCGTCCACGGGCTCGCCCCCACCGCTTCCCCACCAGAGAGTCGTTCGAAGACCGCTCCCACGAGCAACCCGAAGATGATCGGAGAACCGTGGATGAGAGTCCACATCACGAACGCCACCGACCACTTGGCGGGCCGGTAGGCGATCAGCTCCATCGCCAGGCGGAGAGGCTTCATTGCAGCTCCTCTCCCGTCCCGGCAGCGAGGAGCCTGGCGTAGCGGCTGTCGAGATCGGTCGCCAGCGCCTCACGCCGGCCGTGCTCGACGATGCGCCCATCCTCCACCACCATGATCTCGTCGGCGACGCGCACCGAGTCGAGGCGGTGGGCGACGACGACCACGGTACGCCCACGAAACAGCCGCTCGGTGGCGTCGGCCATGAGGGACTCGGTGTGAGGGTCCAGCCGCGAAGACGGCTCGTCGAGGATCACCACACGCGGGTCCTGGACGAACACGCGGGCGAAGGCCAGGAGCTGGGCCTCCCCGGCCGACAGACCCTTCCCGCCGGTGCCGAGGGGCGTGTCGAGGCCGAGCCTGTCGATCCACCGCTCCAGGCCGGCCGCGGCCAGGGCGGATAGCAGCGCCTCGTCGGTGATCGACCGGTCGAAGAAGGTGAGGTTGTCCTGCACGGAGGCGGCGAAGAGCTGCACGTCCTGGGTCACCACCCCCACCGCCCTGCGCAACCCGGACAGGGACAGGTCGCGGACGTCTCGGTTGCCGATCAGGATCCGGCCCTGCTGAGGGTCGTAGAGGCGCGAGATGAGGCGGGTGATGGTGGTCTTGCCGCCGCCGGTGCGTCCCAACAGGCCCAGTACCGTTCCCGGAGCCAGATCGAAGGAGACCCCGGTGAGGACGGGCCGGTCCTCGTAGCGGAACGACACGTCTTCGAAAGTGATCCCCAGGCGGCCGTCGGGCAGCTGCTCGGTGCCTGTTTCTTCGAGTCGCGATTCCAGGCCCCGGACATGGTCGATGCGCACGATCCCCCCGGCGGCCTTCTGGAGCTCCTGGAACTCCTGGGCCACCTGCTCGATGGGGGTGCGGACGAGCTGGATGTACTGAAGGAGTAGATAGGCGGTGCCGACGGTGATGGTGCCTCGCTGATGCAGCCACACCCCGGTGGCGAGGGCGAGGGCGTCACCCGACCAGAAGGCGGTGTTGGAGGCGACCCAGAAGACGGTACGTCGCCGCCACGCCCGAACCGTGCGGGTGTAGAAGTCGCGCATCACCGGGATGAAACGGAACATGGTGAACTCCCCGGCGCCGTTTGCCCGGATGTCCTCTATTCCCGCCAGCCGCTCCTCGATGAAGCCGTACAGCAAGGCCGACGTCTCCCTCTCCTCCTCGGCGGCGGACACGGCGTACGACCGGAGTCGCAGCACAACTGTCATGACAACGGCGATGTAGGCGCCCACCGCCACCCCCAGCCAGACGTTGGTGACGCTGGTGACCACCAGCACCCCCAGGAGGAGAAGCCCGCTACCGGCCAGGCGCACGACGAAGCGGGCGATGAAGTTGGAGACGGCGGTGACGTCGCCGTCGATCCGCTCGATCATCTCCCCGGGGGTGGTGCTGGTGTGGTAACCCATGTCGAGGCCGACGAGATGGTCGGCCAGGTCGTGGCGGAGACGGTTGGTGGCCCGCCAGCCCAGGTCGGCGCCGATGTAGGCGGCGGCGGCGTGGAGGAACTGGTTGACGACTCCGGCGAGCAGATAGGCCACTCCTATCGCCATCAGAGACGACACGGCCCTCCCCGCCAGCGAGGCGTCGATGAACCGGCCCAGCAGGATCGGGACCACGAGTTGCAGACCGATGGAGGAGAGGAGGGCGGCGAACAGCAGCACCAGCCGTCCCCGCAGCGGCAGGAGATACGTCGAGAGCGTGGCGCGATAGCTCGGAGCGGTAGAAGTCATGGGTCCCGGAAGGAAAGTAGCGATCGAGCCTGCCGCGGGCCCGTGAATTTAGGCCGGGCGCCCGTGATCCCGTCGCCGTGCCGTGAGAACTGAGTACCGAGTACCGAGAACCTATTCAGCGAAGAGCGACTGTTGCAGCCGGCGCATGCCACCCAACCACCGGTCGTAGTCACCGGCCTTGTTCTGGAAGTAGCGCTCCACCTCGGGGTGGGGGAGGATCAGAAAGCGCTCCGCGGCGACGCCCTCGACCACGGCATCGGCGACCTCCTCCGGTTCGATCGCCACCGGGTCGAGGAGAGTACGCAACTCCTCGGCGGCATCGAGGAGACGCGTGCGTACTCCCTGGGGGCAAAGGGCCGAGACCTTTATTCCGTCGCCTCCGTAGGTGACGGCGAGCCACTCGGCGAAGGCCAGGGCGGCGTGCTTGGTGACCGAGTACTGGGCCGCCTTGAGGTTGGTGAGGAGCCCGGCTGCCGACACGGTGGGCAGGAAGTAGCCCTCCCCTCGAGCCCTCCACTCGGGCACCAGGCGGCGGGCCGCATGGACGTGGGACATGACGTTGATCTCCCACAGCCGATCCCACTCCCCGTCGGGGGTCTGCTCGTCGCCGCTGATGCCTATCCCGGCGTTGGCGCAGAACAGATCGACAGGCCCGTATTCCTCCTCGGCCGCGTCCACGAGGCGGATCGTGTCGCCTTCCCGGGAGATATCGGCGACGACGGCCAGCGCCCCGGTCTCCTCGGCCACGGACGGCAGGGCGTCGGCGTCGATGTCGGAGACGACGAGCCCGGCGGGGGCCTCCCGGGCGAAGCGGCGGGCCATCGCCTCTCCGATCCCGCGGGCCGCTCCGGTCACAACGATGACTTTTCCGGCCAGTTGCATGCTCGTCCTTGTCGGTGACTGAAACCGATGATCCCCCGCCCGGCCGAAGAAGACCCACCTTCTGGCCGACAGGCGCCCCATCGCCTGGGTACGGTATCTCCGTTTCCTGGACGCCGCTATCCACGGAGGTGCCATGACCGACTCACGTCTGGAATCGGCCGAACCAATATCGGGTCTCGACTCTTACTTCAAGATCACCGAGAGGGGCTCCTCGGTGGGCACCGAGATCAGGGCAGGGATCACCACCTTCCTGGTCATGGCCTACATCATCCTGGTCAACCCGGGGATCCTGGGGGTGACGGGTCTCGACCCCGCCGCCGTCGCCGCCGGCACAGCCCTGGCCGCCGGTGTGCTGAGCATCGCCATGGGCGTGGTGTCCAACTATCCCCTCGCCCTGGCCGCCGGTCTCGGGATCAACGGGGCCGTGGCGTTCGGCCTGGTGCTGGGACAGGGGCTCACCCCCGCCGGTGCCATGGGCGTCATCGTCCTGGAGGGTCTCCTGGTCACGGTGCTCGTCCTCATCGGGTTCCGGGAGGCGATCATGAACGCGGTCCCGATGTCACTCAAACGGGCCATCGGCGTGGGGATCGGGCTCTTTATCCTGTTCATCGGGTTCGTGAACGGCGGCCTCATCCGCCAGCCCCCCGGCGACGGGCCCGTCCCGGTCGAGTTCGTGTTCCCCAACTCGGCTGCGGCGGCCCTCACCCTCATCGGCCTGGCGGTGACGGTGTTTCTCTACGTGCGCAAAGTGAAGGGCGCGCTCATCCTCGGCATCCTGATCACGGCAGTCATCGGGCTCATCATGGGTGTCCAGTCGATCCCCGACACGATGGCGGTGACGCCCAGCTTCGCCACCCTGGGTGAGTTCGACCTGGGGGAGGTCTTCACCGTGCTCGGTCTGCTGGCGGCCCTGCTGACGATCTTCAGCTTCATGCTCACCGACTTCTTCGACACGATGGGCACCGCCACCGCCATCGTCGAACAGGCAGAGCTGATCGAAGAGGACGGGAGCATCCCCCGGGTCGGGCCCCTGTTGCTGGTCGACTCCATCGGAGCGGCCGTCGGCGGCGCCTCCGGAGTGAGCTCCAACACCAGCTACATCGAGAGCGCCGCCGGCGTGGCCGAAGGCGGGAAGACCGGGCTCACCGCGGTGGTGGTGGGGCTGCTGTTCCTGCTGTCGATCTTCCTGTCGCCGCTTGCTGCCCTCATTCCTTCGTCCGCCACCGCTCCAGTGCTCATCCTGGTGGGGTTCCTGATGACCTCTCTCATCAAGGGCATCGACTTCGACGACCTCGAGGAGGGCTTCCCGGCCCTGCTGGCGATCGTCTTGATGCCTCTCACGTTCAGCATCACCGTTGGTATCGGGGCCGGATTCGTCGTCTACGCGGCGGTGAAGCTGTTCAAGGGCAAGGCCCGGGAGGTCCACCCGCTCCTGTGGGTCGTGGTGCTGGCGTTCATCGTCTACTTCGCCCAGGCCGTGCTCGGGGCAGGCGTGGTCGCCTGACCCTCCGGCGACTCAAACGGGCAGCGCCTCGTCGGCGATGGCGTAGAGCAGCTTGGCGTCGGAGGTGACCGACTCGATAAGACCCAGCGCCGAAGGCAGGATCTGCTCACCGTAGAAGCAAGCAGTCGCCAGCTTGGCCGAGAGGAATCCCTCGTCGCCGGATCCGTCCTCGAGGAGCCGGACGGCTGCCAGCGCCGCCTTGCCCATCAGCCAGCCGCCCGCCACGGTTCCCAGCAGCCGCAGGAACGGTGTGGCGCCGGCGAGGGCGTCGTTGGGTGAACCCTCCAGACGGTTCAACAGGACGTCGACTCCCTCCTCGACGGCTTCCACCCCGTCTTCCAGATGCATCCCGAAGGCGTCGAGACGTTCGTCGCGGGAGAGCTGCTCGGCTACCCGCCGCACCTCGGTGAGCAGCCGTTCGATGACCTCCCCCCCGCCCATCGGGAGCTTGCGCATGACGAGGTCGACGGCCTGGATGCCGTTGGTGCCTTCGTAGATCGGGGCGATGCGGGAATCCCGGTAGAACTGGGCCGCCCCCGTCTCCTCGACGTATCCCATTCCCCCGTGGATCTGGATGCCCAGCGACGCCATCTCCACGCCCACATCGGTGGGCCACGCCTTGGTGACCGGGGTGAGGAGGGAGACCATCTCCCCGGCGGCTTCCCGCGCCGAAGCGGTGTCGGCGTGGTGCTCCTCGTCGACGTAGCGGGCCGTCAGGTAGATGAGGGACCGAAGCGCCTCCCGATGGGCACGCATCGTCATCAGCATGCGGCGCACGTCGGGATGGCGAACGATGGGGCTCATCTCGGTGGCGGGGGCTCCCACCTCCCGGCCCTGCAGCCGGTCGAGGGCGTGCGCCGCCGCCTTCTGGTAGGCGCCCTCGCTGATGGCCAGTCCCTCCACGCCCACTCCGATGCGGGCCGTGTTCATCATCGTGAACATGTAACGCATGCCCGACTCCTCCTCACCGATGATGTAGCCGACGGCCCCTTCGCTTTGCTCCCCGAAACTCAGCACGCAGGTTGGTGAGGCGTGGATGCCCAGCTTGTGCTCGATGGACACGGTGGTGATGTCGTTGCGCTCGGTCGGCTGCCCGTCCGATCCCGGCAGGTACTTGGGCACCAGGAACATCGAGATGCCCTTCGTGCCGGGAGAGGAGTCGGGGGTGCGGGCGAGGACCAGGTGGACGATGTTCTCGGTCAGGTCGTGGTCCCCCCAGGTGATGAAGATCTTGGTCCCGGTGAGCCGGTAGCTGCCGTCTTCCTGGCGAACCGCCCGGGTGGAGAGGGCGCCCACGTCGGATCCGGCATGAGGCTCGGTCAGGCACATGGTGCCTGCCCACTCCCCGGTTACGAGCTGGCGGAGGTAGGCGGCCCGCTGCTCGTCGGTGCCGTGCTGGATCAACGCCTCGATGGCGGCCTGGGTGAGCAGCGGACACAAAGAGAAGGCCATGTTGGCGGTCTTGAACATCTCCTGGATCACGATCCCCACCGCGTAGGGAAGGCCGCCTCCGCCGTGCTCCTCCGGTATGTGGGCGCCACCCCATCCCGCCTCCACGTACTTGGTGTAGGCATCGCGGAACCCATCAGGTGTCCGCACGTTCCCTTCGTCGTCGAGGACGCTGCCCTGCTCGTCGCCCGACCGGTTCAGCGGTGCCATGACCTCGGAGAAGAACCGCCCCGCTTCGGTGAGCACCCCTTCCACCGTCTCGGCGTCGATGTGCTGGAACCCGTCCAGCTTCGCCAATACCGGAAGGTCGGCGACATGGGTGAGCGTGAAGAGGATGTCGTCGAGTGGTGGCCGGTATTCGGTCATGCTTCCCAGGTTAAAGGGGAGCGGCGGTAGGTGAGCCATGGGGGGTGAAATTCGGGCGTAGGCCGCCGGAAACCCAGGGTTCCAGCCCACGGTGGGCGGGGGTCACAGCCCGCGGGTCGCCCGGACCCGACCTGCGCGGGAAACCCAGGGTTCCAGCCCCCGGCGGGCGGGGGTCACACCCCACGGATGGCCGATAACCTGGCTTCGTCATGTCCCGGGTCCTGCTCATTTTCGGTCTCTGTGCTCTGGCGGCGTGCGCCGCCGACCCCGCCACGACGACCCCAACAACGACCCCCACGACCACCGGACCGACCACGACCGCCACGCCGTCCGTCGCCCCACCGCCCACGACCGCTCCCGTCTTCGCCGAGGTGCGGGTCGAGGTCTCTCCCGACGCTGCCTACCTCGTGGACGAGGAGGGCAGGTCGCTCTATCTGTTCACCCTCGACGATTCCCGCACCTCGAGCTGCACCGGCCCCTGCGCCGAGACCTGGCCACCGCTGTTGGGTGACCCGGTGGCGGGCGAAGGGGTCGATCAGGATCTCCTGGGCAACGCCGAGCGGGCAGGCGGGGCCATCCAGGTCACCTACGCCGGCCGGCCGCTCTACACCTACACCGCCGACGTCGCCCCCGGTGATGTCAACGGCCACGGCTTCAACGACGTCTGGTTCCTGGTGCGACCCGACGGAGATGCGCTGACGGGTTCACCCTGACGAGGGGCCGAGCCTTCACGTGTAGGCGTCCCCCGACAACTGAGGACCGACAACTCAGATCACCCGGCCAGCAGTCTCTCGGCGATGGCAGGCATTGCCTCCCCGGCGGAAGCGTCGAGTCGCACGCTTGCCAGGAAGTCGGCCTCCGTCTCCCCCTGGTTGACGATCACGAGCGGCTTTCCCTCCCTGGCCATGGTCATGGGGATGTCGGCGGCCGGCCACACCCCCACAGTCGAGCCCACCACGATGACGGCGCCGGCGAGACCGGCGAACGCCCAGGCTTTGCGCATCTCCTCCTCCGGAAGCAACTCACCGAACATCACCGTCGAGGTCTTGAGAATGCCGCCGCATTCGGGACAGGGAGGGTCGTCTTCGCCGGCGTCGACCCGCCGCAGCACCGACTCCGTGGGCCAGGAGGCGTCGCATCCCAGGCAGATCACCTGCCGCACATTGCCGTGCAGCTCGGCCACCCGGGACTCAGGCAGGCCCGCTTCGATGTGGAGGCCGTCCACGTTCTGGGTGACGCATCCGGCCAGGCGTCCTGCCCGATGCAAGTCGACGATGGCGTGATGACCGGAGTTGGGCTCGACCGGTGATCGCGCTCCCCACAGCTCCCCGGCCGCATGCATCTTCCAGCCCCGCGCGCGAATCTCGGGTCGTGACACGTAGCGACCGATCGTGAAGTCGTCAGGATCCACCTTGGTCCACAGGCCGTTCGGTCCCCGGAAGTCGGGGATTCCCGACTCGGTCGAGATCCCGGCACCGGTGAACACCAGGAACCGCTCCACGCCGGCTAGGACGCCGACAGCCTTCTGGAGTGCCTTCCCGTCGAGGCTCATGGCCCGTCAGCGTAGAGGGTGGTCTCCCGCTAGGTCCGGTGGAGGACGGCTTCGACCACCAGACCCACCACGTACAAAGCCCCGAACCGGCGGTTGTGGACGAAGGCGAAACTTACGTACCACAACGGCCATGCCCGGATTGGGTAACCCTCCGGTGGTGAATCGGGCGCGTCGTGGGCGAGGACCGGGAAGAGATAGCGCAGCAGCGTCGCCGCTCCCAGGCAGGCGAGGAGGGGCCAGCCGAAGCGGCCGGTCACGACCAGGCCCACGGCGATCACGTATTGGGCCGCCACCATTCCCAGCACCAGCGCCCTGGCCGCAGGCGCTCCGATCACCACCGGCAGGGTGTGGATGCCTCGCTCCCGATCGTTGTCGACCTTGTCGATGTGCTTGGCGACCAGCACCGTTGTGACCCCGAGGGCGTAAGGCAGCCCGGCGACCACCGCCTCCCACGACCATCCCCCTCCCATCACGTGATAGCCACCACCGATCATCAGAGGCCCCCAGACGATGAGAGCAGCCATCTCTCCCAGGCCCATGTGCTTGAGAGGCCACGTGTAGGCCAACAGGAAGAAGGCGCCCGCTCCGGCGAGCAACAGCACCGTGACCCCTTCCAGCCACGCCAGGTAGCCACCGGCGGCGACCGCCACCGCACCGGTGACGGCGGCGTAGGCCAGGTTCTGACGTGTCGTCATCAACCCCGCCTCCAGAGGCTGTGTCCCGTAACGGGTCCGGAACGAGTTGTCGCGGTCGGCGCCCGTGATGTGATCGGTGAGGTCGTTGAGGAGGTTGTTGGCGGCGTGGGCAGCCATGAGCCCGACTGTCAGAGCGATGAAGCGGTCCCAGGAGAAGAAGCCGTCTCTCCACGCGAGGACACCCGCCAGGACCGCCGACAGCAGCGTCATCACCAGGACGGCGGCGCGGGAGGCGATCATCCATCGCACCAGGGTTCCCAGACGCCTCCACGACGGCTCGTCCACCCGTGGTATCCCGGTGAGAGCCTCCCTCCAGCTCGTCGACTCAGCCATCGTCGACCCGGGCGTCGACGGGTCGCACTCGCAGCTCGGACGTGATCATGCGGTTGAGGGGTACGAACCCGAGACGGCGGTAGAGAGAGGAGGCGCCGGTGGGGCTGTCGGCGTCGACCGCCAACATGGCGTGGGTGAATCCCTGGGAACGGAACAGATCCGTCGAGCGTGCGATGAGGGCTGAGGCGATGCCTCGTCTCCGCCAGCCACGCAGCACTCCCAGATGCACTATCCAGCCGTCGAGTCTTCCCGTCACGTCCTCGTCGTCGGGGAAGTGGGCGTTGAGGCAGATACCCACCACCCGGTCGCCGTCCCTCGCCACGAACGACAGATCGGGACGCATCCCGGTGCCGGCGAGCACATGCTCCCAGGCGGCCTCGTCCCGCGGCGTCGAGCCCCAGTGGTCGGCGAACGACTCGTTGCTGGTGTCCCGGATCTGGTCGGGAGGCGCCTCCGTCCAGGGCACGATCTCCACGGAGTCGGGTGGGGCGACGGTCAAGGGGGTCGTGAGAGGTCTGATCAGATCCTCGAACCAGCGCACCGGCGAGAGCCCGAATCGGGTGTAGAGACGGTGGGTGTCTTCGATCCACTCCCACTCGTAGGCTCGCACATACCACGGGATCGCCGGATCACGTTCCCGCAGACGCTCGACGGCGCGCTCGATCTGCCAGGCGATGAGATGGCGTCCTATCCCTCTGCCCCTCATCTCGGGGTCGACCCGGCCGGTGATGAATGCTCGCTCCTGGCGAAGGCCGCTGGGTTGATGCTGCACCATCCCGTAGGCCACCAGGTGGTCGGCATTCCATACCCCCATCGTGTCGAGCTTCGGGTCGAGATGGGGGTCGTCGAGCCACTCGGCCACCTCGGAACGGGGAGTGGACATGGGGACATCCCAATACCTCTCCCATCTTCTCACCAGGCCGTGGATGGCCTCGACTTCGTCACCGGCGAGCGGGATCCAACCCAGGGGCATGGCCGTCACAGTAACCAACCGGTCCACCTGTACCCGAGGGGTGCCAACATGGGACGATGTCGACTCCGGGACGACTCATCCTGATGGGTTCGGGCGAGCTGGCCCCGGCCCTGGTCAAGGTCCACCGGCACGGCATCGAGGCGGCCGGAGCCGAGAGCGTGGTGGTGATGGATTCGCCCTTCGGCTTCCAGGAGAACGCCCCCCAGTTGACCGGCCGCATCCACGAGTTCTTCGAGACATCGCTCGGCGTCGGGGCGGAGACCGCTTCCTACCGTCATCCCGACGACGGCCCGGCGGCGCGGGAACGTCTCGTGTCGACGCTCCGGAGGGCCCGGTATGTCTTCTCCGGCCCGGGGTCGCCCAGCTACGCCCTGGCACGGTGGCGAGAGGCCGAGGCCGGACCGGTGCTGCATCAGGTGCTGGCATCCGGGGGGACGGTGACCCTGGCGTCGGCGGCGGCGCTCACCGCCGGACGGCTGACGATTCCCGTCTACGAGATCTACAAGGTGGGGGCCGATCCCTACTGGCTGGAGGGTCTGGACTTGACCTCCCCGTTCGGTTTCGCCCTCGTGGCGGTGCCGCACTGGAACAACCGGGAAGGCGGTGATCACGACACCAGCCACTGCTACATCGGAGGCCGCCGGTTCGCATTGCTGGAGCGGGAGCTCGACGTCGGGGTCCTGGGGATCGACGAGCACACGGCGGCGATCATCGACTTCGGTCGGGAGGAGATGACAGTGGAGGGCGTGGGGGAGGTGCTGGTCACCGGGAGCTCGACTCACCGGCTGCGGGCCGGGGATCGCATGGATCTGGCCGAGTTGGTCGACGTGGTGGGCGAGGTTCCATCCCGGGAGGCACCCGCCCCGCCGGCGGCCCCGTCCATTCAGGAAGCGATCGACGCAAGGGACGCCGATGCTCTCCTGAGTGCGCTGCTGGAACTGCCCGGGCCCGATCACCATCGGGCGCTGCGGGCCGGCCTGGTCGAGACGGTCGAGGCCGCCCGACGCGGGCTGGAGGACCGCCGCTCGCTCCTGGCCGGGTTCGTCGAGCTGGCACTCGACCTCAGGCGTGAGGCCCGCGAAGCGGGCGACTACGCCCGGGCCGATCGGATCCGGGACCGCCTGGTGGCGCTGGGAGTGAAGGTGGGGGACTCGCCGCAGGGCACTACTTGGGAGCTGGTTGACGCCGCCGGGTTCGATCGGGCGCCGGCGACGTGACCGAGATCACACGGGCGGACATCGCCGACGCCGCCGGCCGCATCGCCGGTCTGGTGCGGATCACTCCGATGCTGGAGGTGCGGCCGGGGTTCTTCTTGAAGCTCGACCTTCTACAGCCAACCGGGTCGTTCAAGGTGCGGGGCGCCTTCTCCTTTCTCACCGCCCACCCCGACTCGGATCGAGTTGTTGCCGCCTCGGGCGGCAACTTCGGATTGGCGGTCGCCTACGCCGCCTCGCGGCTCGGCAGGACCGCCGACATCTTCGTCCCCGCCACGTCACCTCCGGCAAAGATCGAGCGCATCGCTTCCTTCGGGGCGAAGGTTCACGTCGTCGACGGCTATTACGCCCAGGCGCTGGACGCTTCCCGTGACTTCCTGGCATCCCATGAGGCGCTGGAGGCTCACGCCTACGACCATCCTGATGTGGTGGCCGGGCAGGGGACGTGCGGGCGGGAGATCATGAGCCAGCTTCCGGAGGTCGACACGGTGGTCGTGGCGGTGGGAGGAGCGGGGCTCATCGGCGGGATCGCCTCGTGGATTCGTGGCGACGCCCGGGTGGTGGCGATGGAGACCAATGGGACCGCCGCGCTCCGTCGGGCACTCGACGCTGGTGAGCCGGTGAGGGTGGAGGTGGGCGGTCGGGCCGCCGACTCCCTCGGTGCCTCCAGGGTTGGTGACATAGGGTTCGGCGCCGCTCAGAGGTGGGTGGACGAGTCACTGCTCGTCACTGATGCCGATGTGGCCGATGCCCAGGGCTGGCTGTGGAGGGAGTGTCGGCTGGTGGCCGAGCCCGGGGCGGCGACGGCTCTCGCCGGGTTGCTCTCGGGCGCCTACGTCCCGGCCGAGGACGAGGTCGTCTGCGTGTTGGTCTGTGGGGCCAACGCCGATCCGTCGTCGGTTGTCGCTGCTGCCGGGAGCACCAGCGTGAACGTGCACCATCCGTCGGCATAGGCGTATTCGAGGCGGCCGCCCATCAGGTTCGCCAGCCTCCTCGACACAGGAAGACCGAGCCCTATCGAGCCGGGATACTCACGGTCTCGTCCTTCCTGATAGGGCCGGAAGAGGACCTCGACGAGGTCCGGGGCGATGGCACCGCCGTCGTTCCTGATGCTGAGGAAGCACTCGTCCTCCTCACGGTGGACTTCGATGACGACCCGGGACTCGGCGTGGCGGACACCGTTCACGACGATGTTGCGCACGATCTGCCGCACCCGGAGAGGATCGGCGTGCACCATTCGCACGTCGGAGGGGATCTCGACGACGATGTCGTGGGCCGTGTTGAGGCGACTGACCACCCGTCGCACCTCGTTCAGGAGATCCACTGCCTCAGGCCGGTAGTGGATCGCCCCCGCCTGCAGGCGTCCGGCCACGAGGAGATCCTCGATCAGGTCGCCGAGGTCGCTCGCCTCGGCATGGCTGATGGACAGGAGTTCGTCGACCTCTCGGTCAGAGAGGTTCGTCCAGTTGTCCGCTAGCAGAGCCGATATTCCCACTACCGACGTCAGGGGCGTGCGCAACTCGTGCGCGACCGAGGCCAGGAACACATCCTTGTCTCGGGTACTGCGAATCATGTGCTGCATCTGACGTGCTCGCCGGCGGGAGGAGGCGATCATCTGTGATATGACCGTCGCCAGCAGGCTGATGGCGACTCCGCCGGCAATGACGAGGAGGAGGAGGGCACGGTCGCCCAGGGTGACCTCCCGGGTGAGGTCGATCTGCCATTCCCGGTTTCCCAGCTGGATACGAGAGGTCCATCGGTCCGGCTCCACCGCCGCGGCAACAGCCGGCTCTCCGGTGACATCATCGACTTGGAGGGTCGCCCCGCGCAGCACTTCCGCGCTGGCTCGAGTGAGGAGCTCGAGAACGTCGATCGAGGCGAACACGACCCCCGGGCGGATATTGGACCCTCCCCGTATCGAGGCGTAGATCTCCACGTAGCTGCGGTCGGGATCGCCCAGCACCTGGACCTCTCCGGTCAGGGCGGGCCGTCCCGACTGGAGGGCGGTGTCGATCCCATGCCGCCGGATCGGGTCGGAGGCCAGGTCCACACCCAGAATGGTCGGACGCAGCTTGTGTTGGTGGCTGTACCAGACGGGCACCAGGTTCCGGTCCGGGTCGGGTCGGTTCACCACCCGCCGATCGGAGTTCATGACCACGTACTGCGGCCTCTGCAGGCGTGCGTCGGACTGGAAGTCTTGAAGGTCGTCAGGGTCGATGACCGGGGCGTATCCGATGGCCACCATTCCGGGTGAGGCTCCTTGATGGAGTGCGAACCGTGAGAACTCCACCGCCGTCACCTCCTCACTGGCCTCGAAGAAAGCCTGGATCGAACGGACCTGGGTGATGCCGAGCTCCATCGTCTCCGACAGCAGGCTGGTGATCACCTCGCCATCCGCCGCCAGGGCGGTGGTCTCGGCCTCGACCGTCACCCTCCAGGTGGTGTAGGCCGCCACCGTCGTCAGGGCGAGCCCGGCCGCGAGCACGGCGAACGGGGGTACGAGCCTTCTCAGCCGGGTCGTCCAGGACACGCTCCATACATCGGTCGGATCATCATCCTGCTTGAAGTAAGGGTGATCGGCGGCTCTTCGAGCCCCCAACCGGCAACCGAAAGCCGGGGACAGGGAGGACGACTCGAGGATCAGCGCAGTCGGACGCGGGTGCGATCGAGCCCGCCGGTGGACGTAACGCCCATGAGCTGCAGGGTTCGCACGTACTCGGTTCGGAGTATCTCGAGGGAGCGATCCACACCGGCGCGCCCTCCCGCCATCAGACCGTAGAGGTAGGCCCGGCCCACCATCCCGGCCCGGGCGCCGAGGCCCACCGCCGCCGCCAGGTCGGCGCCGCTCATGATCCCGCCGTCGACGTAGACCTCCGCGTCATCCCCCACGGCAGCCACCACCGGTCCCAGCACCTCCAGCGTTGTCGGGGCCCGGTCGAGCTGACGTCCACCGTGGTTGGAGACGACGACTGCGTCGGCGCCCCGCTCAACCGCGGTGATGGCATCGGCTTCTGTCTGGATGCCTTTGACCGCCACCGGGCCTGCCCATGTCTCCTTCAGCCAGGCGACGTCGTCGAAGTCCACCGTCGGGTCGAAGACCCTGTCGATGAGCTCGGCGACGGTTCCCTCCGTCGATGTGAGTGACGCGAACACCAGCGGCTCGGTGGTGAGCAGGTCCCACCACCATGCCGGGTGCAGGGCTCCGTCGACCAGGGTGCGGAGGCTGAGGCGGGGCGGGATCGTGAGGCCGTTGCGGACATCGCGGAGGCGGGCTCCCGCCACCGGGGTGTCCACCGTCAGCACGAGAGTCGAGTAGCCGCCGGCCCGCGCCTGGTCGATGAGATCACGGGCGAAGCCCCGGTCCCTCCATACGTAGAGCTGGAACCAGCGGTCGGTGTGGGGGGAGGCCTTGGCCAGATCCTCGGCGGACGTGGTGCCCAGAGTGGAGAGGGCATAGGGTATGCCCGCCTCCCCGGCCGCCGCGGCGACGGCCGTCTCGCCGGCGGCGTGCATCATCCTCGTGAAACCGGTGGGAGCGAGCGCCAGGGGCAACGTGGCGGGGCGGCCCAAGATCGTGGTCGAGGTGTCCACCGTCGAGACGTCGCGCAGGACGCGGGGCGCGAACTCCACCCGTGAGAAGACCTCCCGCGATCGACGCAGGCTGATCTCAGCTTCGGCAGCCCCGTCTACGTAGTCGAAGACGGCGCGGGGCGCTCGCCGCCTCGCCATCCGCCGGAGATCCCAGATCGTGGCCGCGCCCGCCAGTCGCGCTTCGGTGGTCAGACGGGGAGGTCTGAGCTGGAGCAGGTCCCGTAGCTCGTTCCACCGTGGCCGCCTCCGCTCCATCCCCGCAAGGATGCCACCGATCCCGTTTTCGCGCAACAAAAGGGCGCGATATCGCGCCTTTTTTGCGCGCAAAAGGGCTTTGGCCCCCACCTCCAGGCGGCGGCAGGCCCCCTACGCGATGGCGAACATGGCCGCGGTCATCGCCACCAGCACAACGAGCTGGGGCCAGACCACCAGCAGGCTCTGGGCGAGGTTCAACTCGGAGATGATGGCCCGGTCCACCTGTTCCAATGTCACCAGCCCCACCGTGCGTACCTCAGGATCGAGCAGCACCGTCGAGCCCTGCTGGAACAGCGTGATCGGCGACGCCTGGCTTACGACTTCCTCGGTCCGGAAATAGGCGATCTCCGCTGCCTGCGACCCGTCGCGGGGGGAGATCACCCCGGCGATGGCACTGAAGATGAATGCCCCGAACAGGGTCAGCACCAGCCACACTCCCACCGGGATGAGAGCCGACGTGGAGGCGCGGCGGGCGATCACCGACGCCAGCGTCGCCAGGGCCTGCCAGAACCCCACGTACACCACCGCCAGCACCACCCACACCACCAGCCGTGTCACCTCGGCCGCCGAAGGGACCACGCCCAGCCGGAAGATCCCGATCCCCGAGACGAACAGCACCAGGGACGTCAGCATGATCGCCACCACGGTCAGCCCGGCCACGAACTTGCCCAAGATCACCTCGTCCCGGTGGATGGGTTGGGACAGCAGCCTCGGCAGCGTCCCCTGGGACCTCTCCCCGTTGACCGTGTCGAAGCCGAACATGATCCCCAGCAGCGGAGCCAGGAACCCGACGAACACGATCAGCGGGAAAGGGACCGGATCGGCGGTGACGGTGAACAGCTTCAGGAACAGGGCCGTGATCCCCTGGGCGCTGGGTGCCACGTCCCGGATCCCACCCGAAGCGGCGAACACAGCCGCGGCCGTGGCGATGCCGAGAACTCCCATCAGCACGATGAACCGCCCCGACAGGAGGTGGTCGGCCAGTTCCTTACTGGCGACGATCCGCCACCCGCCCGGCCTCGTTTCCCGTTCGGTGACGGCGGTCATGCCTTCACCTCCTCGTGAGCCTCGAAGTAGCGGCGGTAGGTGGCGTCGAGGTCCTCGTCCATCCGGCGGATCCCGATCAGGGACACGTCGTCGTGGGAGGTGAGGTCCCTCACGGTGGAGGAGAGGGTGGAGGGCTCGATCCCGGCGATCCACGCCCCCGGGACCCGCCCCGAGGTCACCTCGGTGATGGTGGGAACAGACTCGAGCCGGCGGCGGACCGAATCCTGGTTGCCTTCGAAACGGAACTCGACGCGCATCGGCCCGGTCTGGTGGGCGGCTAGCTCGTGAGGCGCCCCCTGGGCCACGACCTTCCCCTCGACGAAGATCGCAACCCGGTCGCACACCGCCTGCACCTGGTGCAGGAGGTGACTCGAGAGGAGGATCGTCACGTCCTGCTCGCTGGCCAGGTCGTGGATGAGGCCGAGGATCTCGGCGACGCCCTCGGGGTCGATGGCAGTAGTCGGCTCGTCGAGGATGAGGATGGCCGGATCCTTTACCAGGGCGTCGGCCAATCCCAGCCTCTGCAGCATTCCCCGGGAGTACTCACCGACTCGCTGGTCGGCCGCCGCTTCCAGGCCCACCTGGTCGAGGAGCCCGGAGATGCGATCCTCGGAATCCTCGATCCCGTTGAGCCGGGCGGTGAAGCGGATGTTCTGACGGCCGCTCATCGAGTCGTAGAAGCCGACGGCGTCGGGGAGGAACCCCACCCGTCGTTTCACCTCCAGGGGATGACGCCGTGGGTCGAGGCCCAGCACTTCCATCGATCCCGAGGTCGGCTCCACCAGTCCTAACAACATCAGGATGGTGGTCGTCTTGCCGGCTCCGTTGGGGCCCAGCAGCCCGAACACCTCGCCGGGCGCGATCGCGAGCGTGAGGTCGTCCACCACCGCCTTGTCGTCATAGCGCTTGGTCAGCGCCTGGGTCCTGATCGTGGCTTCCATGTCATCTCCTCCCGAAGCGCCGGAACACCCATGCCAGCGCTGCGAGCGTGAGGGCGATCAGCCCCACTCCCAGCAATCCCCACACCGCCGAGGGTGACACGGTGGTCCGCACCTCGATCTGGTCGTTGACATCCTCCCCGGAGGCGGAGAAGGTGATGACGTAGTCGCCGGCCACCGCGCTCTCCGACGGAGTGATGGTGGCGGTGACGACCGCGGTCTCACCGGGGGGGACCGCTTCCAGCTCCGACCGGTCGAAACTCACGTCCCAACCACTGGGAGGGGTGGCGCTGAGCGACACGCCGGTGAGAGGCGCCGTGCCTGTGTTCACGACCACCAGGCCCAGGTCGCTGCTGCTGCCGACGGTGACGTCGGCGTTGAGCCGCTCGTCCGTGGTCGACAGATCCATCGAGAACGAGCCGACGATCTCGACGATCAGATCGGTCGTCACCTCTGTGGACCCGGCCCGGGCGAGAACGCTGATGGGATACTGACCTGCCTCGGCCCGGGGAGGCGAGGTTGCCTCCACCCGCACGGTCTGGGTGGTCCCAGCGTCTACTGCCAGCGTCGACGCTTGCGCCTCGGTGGAGGGCCGGGCTGTCACCTGCCAGCCGGCAGGACCGGAGGCGTCGAGCTCGAACTGGAGGTCGGCGGGGGTGTCGTTGCGCAATGTCACGTCGAAGGTGACCGTCTCCCCGGCGGCATCCCGGAGTCCCGGGAAGTCGGGAGTCATCGTCACCTCCCCACCGGCGGCGACCGACACCCGGACACGCAGCCGAAGGTCGGCGGTCTCGTTGCCGGCGTCCGCGGTGACGGTCATCTCGACTGTCTCCTCGGTGGCCTCGGCAGGAACCGACACGCTGAACTCCACCTCGGCCGGTACGGCCGGATCCACCATCACGGAGTCGAGCTGGAAACCGCCACCCCGGAAGGTGCCGCCCCAGTCCTCCGGGACTCCCGATGCGCTCAGGTCTACCTCGCCCCGGTCGGAAGAGGAGATCGTCAGATCGAAGGTGACCTGGTCACCCGGTTCCACGGCGACGGCGGGATAGGGAGTGGTGATGCTCAGCGAGTCGACGACCGTGGTGGTCTCCTCGGTCTGAGCGACAGCCACCGTCGATGCGGCCATGACCAGCAGGCCGGCGATGAGCACCAGTACGCGTTTCACCATTCATGCTCCTTTCAAGAGATCCCTGTCGTTGCTACTTGTCTGAGACGGCGCGCGCAGACGGCTTGCATGTCGTGGCCTCCTCGGACCTCTACACGTCGGTACAGCTCATATACCAGCACGATGGCTCACCTATCTGCGCGGCCTTAGAGTGCAGTCAACGACCGTTAAACGGGCGTAAAGGACGCCGTCCAGACAGATGATCGGTCTGAGATCCTACCGTGCAGTCAAGGCAGGAAGAGGCCGGAATCGCCGAACTCGTGCCACAGGTATCCACCGTCGAGAGCGGCCCGGTAGGCGCTGCCCACCAGGTCGGGCCCGGCGACCGCCTCCAACAGCAGCAGGTGGGAGGCTTCGGGGGGATGCCATCCGGTGATCAGACCGTCGACGACCCGGGCGGGCCGGTGGGGTCCCAGCACCAGGTCGGTCCACCCGCGACGGGGCGACACTTGACCGTTCCTGTCGGCGACGGTCTCCAGGGCCCGGGTAACGGTGGTACCCACGGCCACTATCCGTCTCCCCCGGCGTGAGGCCAGGTTGACCAGCGCGGCCGTCGTGGACGGGACCTCGAACCGCTCCGGTGGAGGCGTTTCACCTTGTTCGAGTGACGACACTCCCGAATGGAGCGACAAGGGGGCGATAGTCACGCCCCGGGCCACCAGATCGACCACCAGTCCGGGAGTGAACGGTCGGGCGGCGCTGGGCATCTCGGCGCTCGCTCCCCACGCGTCGTCGACCCTAGCGAACACGGTCTGGTAGGCCCCGAGAGGCCAGGGCCGCCGCAGGTAGCCATAGGTGATGGGCCGGCCGTATAGCTCGAGGTAGCGGGTCACCGAGGACGGGACGAGAAGGCGTGCTCGCCACAGCCGGGCGATGTGGGCACCGTCGAGTGGCTCCTCGAGCACTCCCCGGCCTCCGGCGGTGAGGCGGAACCGGTCCCCGGTGGCGACGTCCAGGATCGGGCCGCTTCCGTCGGGTTCCCTCAACTCGACCACCCAGCGGCCGTCGTCCAACTCGTTGGAGAGATGTGCCACCACCGGGCGCCGCCGCCACGTGGCATCGAGGGCTCCCGGTCGGGTGGGGCTGGTGTTGACGACCAGCAGGTCGCCGGCCGCCAGGTGGTCGCCGAGACGGTCGAAGCGGGAGTGGTGCAGGCGACCGGGCCTCGCCACCAGCAGGCGAACCCTGTCGCGGGCTACTCCCCGGCTCTCGGGTGGGGCGGTGGCGGCCCGGTCTCCGGGAAGGGCGAAGCTGGTGGCGGGAACGGCGTTCATCCCGCCACGAGGTCGAGGTCGGCTGCAACGTGACGACCGCTGGCGAGCCGCTGCTCGATCAGGTCCAGCAGCGCCGGTACCACCTCCTCGGGGAGAGGCCGGTCGGAGATGTCCTCACCGGGATAGGCGTCCTGCTGCATGCGTGTTCGCATGTCCCCGGGGTCGACCGCGTAAACGGTCAGGTCGGGCCTCTCGGCGGCGAGAACGGCCGAGAGATGATCGAGAGCCGCCTTGCTGGCGCCGTAGATGCCCCATCCGGGGTAGGCCTCGACGGCGGCGTCGGAGCTGATGTTCATCACCACGGCACCTTCGCGGAGATGAGCCGAGAGATCCTGGTAGACGGCGAGGGGCGCCACCACGTTGGTGGCCAACACCCGATGGAACGCATCCGGGTCGACGTCGTCGAGGTGCTCCAGCGGGGAAGGCCCCAGCGCGCTGGCGTTGTTGACGAGCAGATCCAGACCGCCCGCCCTCCCGGCGGCCACGGCCAGGAGATCACGGTGTGACGGGTCGTTGACGTCCCCGGCGATCGCCTCGATCTGGGCATCGGGCCCGAAGTCGGTCAGGGCCCTGTCCAGGGCAGCACCATCCCGGGCATCGACGATCACATGCCATCTCCTCTGGGTCAGAGCCTCGGCGATCGCTCTTCCCAGTCCCCGTGATCCTCCGGTGATCAATGCGTTGGGCATCTGTTGCTCCTTCTACGTCGGTGTCCCCTACTAAGCTACAAGTTGAAGTCAACTTGAAGTCAAGTCACGCGGAGGTGATGGAGGTGGAGAACTGGTTGACGGTGGGCGAGACAGCGGAGCGCAGTGGATTCGCTCCCTCGGCACTCCGCTACTACGAGGAGCTCGGCCTGATCCAGGCCGAGCGAACGTCTGGCGGTCAGCGGCGCTACGAAAGAGGAGTCCTCCGCCGGCTCGCATTCATCGCCGCCGCCCGTCACATCGGTTTGAGCCTCGACGAGATACGCGACGCCTTCTCGCTCCTCCCCGAGGAACGCACCCCCACCCGGGCCGACTGGACGCGCCTCTCGCGATCGTGGCGGCGCCGGCTCGACGCCGAGATCGAGGCGCTGGAAGCTCTCCGCGACGGGCTGGACAGCTGCATCGGCTGCGGGTGCCTGAGCCTCCAGCGCTGCCGGATGTCCAATCCCGAGGACGTGATCGGTCGCCGCGGCGCCGGGGCCCGCTTCCTGCCCGAGCCGCTGCGGCCGTCGCTGGAGTCCGGTGACGCCCGTTAGCGTTGCCCCATGCCTTCCAGGTTTCCCGGTGACTTCCTCTGGGGCGTAGCGGCCTCCTCCTACCAGATCGAGGGCGCCGTCGACGAGGACGGCCGCGCACCGTCGATATGGGACACCTTCGCACACACGCCCGGGCGTACCCGCGGAGGCGAAACCGGAGACGTGGCCGCCGACCACTACCACCGATTCCGCGACGACGTGGGGATCATGGCGGACCTCGGGGTCGACGCCTATCGGTTCTCCCTCGCCTGGCCCCGGATACTCCCACGGGGCACGGGAGAGGTGAACCTGGCGGGGGTGGCCTTCTATCGCAATCTGTGCGAGGAGTTGCGGGCGGCCGGGATCACCCCTTTCGCGACCCTGTACCACTGGGACCTCCCCCAGACGCTCCAGGATCGAGGCGGCTGGCTGGAGCCGGCGTCGGTCGACTGGTTCGTCGAATACGCCACGGTCGCCAAGCATCATCTCGGCGATCTGATCTCGATGTGGGCTACCCACAACGAGCCGTGGTGCACTGCCTTCCTCGGCCACGGCTCCGGCCATTTCGCTCCCGGCATCTCCGACCCGGCCGCAGCATTCGTGGCCGCCCACCACCTCATGGTCTCCCATCATCGGGCCGTAGCGGCCCTGCGCACGACCCACGCCCATTCCGATGACAGCCTCGGGATCGTCCTCAACCTGATCCCCGCCTGGCCGGCCGGCGACAGCGCCGCCGACGCGTCGGTGGCCCGGGTCGTCCACGCCATCCACAACGAGCTCTTCCTCGACGCCACCCTGGCGGGAACCTATCCCGACGAGATACGGCGCCTCCATGAGCGCTTCGACGTCGACTCCCGCCTCGATGTCGACGACCTCGGCCGGGCGTCGACTCCCATCGACTTCCTGGGCGTCAACTACTACAACATCAACCGCTTCTCCCATGTGGCCGGTGGGCCCGCCCCCGGCGAGTTCCCCGGAGCCGATGGCGCCGTGTTGGTGCGCCCTCCCGGAGAACTGACCGAGATGGGGTGGGGCGTGGAGCCGGAGGGGCTGGCGTGGACTCTCCGCCGAGTCGCATCCCGCGCTCCCGACCTGCCCCTGTATCTGACCGAGAACGGAGCCGCCTACGACGATCGGGCAGGCCCCGACGGCGAGGTCGAAGATCCCGAGCGGATCGCCTACCTACGGGCCCACATCGAGCGGCTGGCCGAGCTGATCGCCGAGGGAATCCACGTCCGCGGCTATTTCGCCTGGTCGATCCTCGACAACTTCGAGTGGGCGGAGGGCTATTCGAAGCGTTTCGGGCTCGTGTGGGTGGACTACGAAACCCTGGAGCGGACCGTCAAGGCGAGCGGCCGCTGGTATCGGGACTTCATCGCCTCCCAGCGGTGACGCTGGGTCTGCTGATCGGCCCGCTCCGCACTCCCCGACAGTCGGCGAGCCGGTAGCATCCCTCGGCCCCGGCATGCTGAGCTACGCTCAGATCGAGAGACCGAGACACCACAGGAGGACACCGGTGAGCGGTCCCGTAGACGAACGAGACCTGCGTTGGGTGAACGAGGGCCAGCTCGGCATCGAGGTTCGACAGGGACGCACCGCCGACATCGGGGGTTTCCAGGTGGTGCGGGTGCTTCCGACCAAGGGGAGGCGGACGATAGGAGGGTGGTGCTTCGTCGACCTGATGATCCCCCCCGATGCCGACGAACCCGATCCGCTGGAGATCGGGCCGCATCCCCACATCGGGCTTGCGACCGTCACCTGGCTGTTCACCGGGGAGGCACTCCACAGCGACTCCCTCGGCACCGAGCAGGTCATCCGGCCGGGTCAGCTCAACCTCATGACCGCCGGCCACGGCATCGCCCACGCCGAGCTCTCCTCCGGGGAAGGAGTGCAGGGCACCCAGATGTGGATCGCCCAGCCCGAGAGCACCCGCCACGGCCCATCCGAGTTCGAGCACCACGAAGAGCTACCGCTGGTCGACTGGTCCGGCGGACAGGCGATGGTCATCATCGGGAGCTTCGGCGGGGTAACCTCGCCCGCCCGCGCCGACACCGAGCTCGTCGGCCTGGATGTGACACTGCGCGCCGGCGTCACCGAGCTGGAGCTCCGACCCGAGTTCGAGTACGGGGTGGTACCCCTCGACAACGCCGTCAAGCTCGACGATGCCATCGTCGAACCGGGATGGCTCGGTCTGGTCGAGGCCGGACCTGAGCGCATCCGCCTCGAGGGGCGGGGAGGCGGCGGGCGGCTCATGCTCGTGGGGGGAGAGCCTCTGGGGGAGCGCATCCAGATGTGGTGGAACTTCGTGGCCCGCAGCAAAGACGAGATCACCGCGGCGTGGGAGAGCTGGCAGGTCCGCGACGACGACCGTTTCGGCCCCGTGCCCTCGCGTCTCGCCCGCATCGACGCTCCCCGTCCTCCCTGGCTGCCCGACCAGGAGGCGTAAGACCAAGAAGGCCTGACGTCTCCCATCACAACGACGAGCGTGCAGCCACCTGTCTCAGGGACGAGCCGCTGCTCGCTCGTTCGTCGACGCGGGGAGAACCCGCGTGCAACTTGCGGGTGCGGATCCAAACGGTCATCCGACTCACATCGGCGAGCAGGAGCGAATCGAGAGATCCCTAAATCGGCCCCTTCCCGATCGGCTCGAGGCGGGTACTATCAGACGCCGTCTGGAGCCGAGGAGGGACATGAGCCGCCGGATCGTCCATTCCGCAGTCGCCGCTGCCTTGTTGGTGATGAGCCTGGGAGCCGCCAGCGCATCGGCAGCCGCCACCGAGTCGTACGTCGTCGTGCTCGAAGCCGGGACGGCTGACGTGAGGGCCGTCGCTGCCGACCTCGCACGCGCTCACGGCGGGCAGGTCGGCTTCGTCTATGAGCACGCCCTCCAGGGCTTCTCCGTGACGCTGGCACCGCGGGCGGCAGCCGCCCTGGCCAGGAACCCGCAGGTGGCTTACGTCGCCGAGGACATGGAGCGCTCGATATCCGCCCAGGAAGTCCCCACCGGCATCGAGCGGATCTTCGCCGACGACAACGCCAACATCGGAATCGACGGAATCGACGACGAGCGCATCGACGTCGACGTGGCGGTCATCGACACCGGAGTCGACTTCGAGCATCCCGACCTGAACGTGGTGGGCGGCGTCGACTGCTCGGGAAGGGGCCCGTTCAACGCCAGCTGCTCCTCCGGCGGTGACGACGACCACTATCACGGCACCCACGTCGCCGGCACCATCGCCGCTCTCGACAACGACCAGGGTGTCGTGGGAGTGGCGCCGGGCGCCCGCATCTGGTCCGTCAAGGTGCTCAACCAGAACGGCAGCGGCTACACGTCGTGGATCGTGGCCGGTATCGACTGGGTGGCCGGCAACGCCGCCACGATCGAGGTGGCGAACATGAGTCTGGGAGGCTCCGGCTTCAACCAGGCCGAATACGACGCCATCCAGGGGGCCGTCGACGCTGGTGTCGCCTTCGCCGTCGCGGCCGGCAACTCCGACGACGACGCCGCCAACTACAGCCCGGCCGCCTTCGACAATGTCCTGACTGTCTCGGCTCTCGCCGACTTCGACGGAGCCCCCGGCGGGAACGGGTCTCCCACCTGTCGCAACGACCAGGACGACACCCTGGCCGACTTCTCGAACTGGGGAGATGCCGTCCAGATCGCCGCACCCGGAGTGTGCATCCTCTCCACGTTCCCGATCGAGGAGGGTTCCTATGGGACCATCTCCGGTACTTCGATGGCTTCGCCCCATGCCGCCGGTGCTTTGGCGCTGCTGGCGAGTGTCGACAAACCCGGCAGCGCCGCCGAGGTTCACCACCTGTACGACACCGTGATCGGAGCTGGAAACTTCAACTGGGTCGATGACTCCGGGGACGGGACACAGGAGCCGCTCCTGGACGTGTCCGACACGGGACTCTTCGACCCGGCGACCGTCCCCGGTGACGGAGACGGGGGGGACGAGAACCAGCCTCCCACCGCCTCGTTCGACTACTCGTGTGACGGCCTCGATTGCAGCTTCACCGACACCAGCAGCGACGACGGCGGGATCGTCTCGTGGAGCTGGAGCTTCGGCGATGGCTCCGGTTCGACGGACCAGCATCCCACCCATACCTACGCAGCAGACGGCACATATACGGTCGAGTTGACCGTCACAGACGGCGAAGGAGCCACCGACACCGCCTCGGAGGCTGTCGTGGTGTCCGACTCGGACGGAGGGGACGGCGAGGGGACCCTGACCGGCACGAGTCAGAACAACGGGCGGACATGGACGGCCGTCGCCACGCTCAGCGGACCGGAGGGGACTTCCACCTCGGGAACCTGGGATCTGGACGGATCCGCAGACGGATGCACCATCGCGTCCGGGCAGACGTCCTGCACGTTCGACCTGGCCGAGATACCGAAGCGCGTCTCATCTGTGACCTACACCGACTCGAACGACCCCGCCCTGACGGTGACGATCGTCAAGTCGTGAAGCGGGCGTGGGACGCCACGCGCAGTCCGTTCACAGGTGGGTCAAGAGCAGGGTCAGCGCCAGGAGAGGCATGGCCACAGACAGAATGCGGAGAGGTTTCTCCCAGGTGGCCAGGAGCACCTGACTTTCGTCGGAGTCCGGAGCGGGATCCGGCCGTCGGCGGATCCTCTTGGCGGCCGAGCTCAAGGAACGTTGCACCAGACTGAAGGCGGTGGCCAGCGCCGCAGCCACCAGCGCCTGGACAGAGATCGCCTCGGTCTGCGCCCAATAGCCGACCATGAGCGGGAAGGCCCCCCAGGCGAGGGCGAAGCCGAGGTCGCTGTGGATCAGGTCCGACCACTCCAGGGAGTAGGCGAACGTGAGCAGCACCCCTCCAGCCGCCCAGGCCAGCACCCACGGTGAGATCACCACTGCGCCGGCCACCGCCACCCCCACCGCCACGGCGAGGCCACCCATGCCCAGGGCCCACAGTGTCCGGTTGGAGAGTGAGGTGGCGAGAGGACGGTCGTGGACCTCGTCGAGGGCATGGGCCGCCACCCCCAGTCCGGCGGCGAAGGCGACCAGGGTGCCGGCCAGCCGCAGCCAGTCGACCTGGGGGGAGAGGGCGGCGCCGATCACGACGTATGACAGGTGCCAGGCGGTATACGGCAGATGCAGGATCGTGATCACGTCGGCGACGGGGGACCCCCGCCGGGCGTAGAAGGCTCGCTGGGGTTCGGTCATCGTTTCATTCCCCACATGACCAGGCCCCCTCCGAGCGACATCGTACGCCACGTCACATTGGTGAGCCCCGCCGACTGCCAGGCGGCGGCCAGTCGGGAAGGCGGCCAGGCCCCGGCGAACTCGTCGATGCTGCGTCCGAGAAACCCACCCACACGGCGCCATCCCGCCCCGATCAGCGTCCCCGCCAGCGGCAGGAGGATCCGTGTGTAGACGACCCAGAGGGGTCCCCACAGGCCCGCCGGTCGCCCGAACTCGACCATCCCGATACGTCCGCCGGGGCGGAGCACACGGCTCAACTCGATCAGGCAGCCCTGCACGTCGTCGACGTAACGGAGCAGGTAGCCGAACGTGACGGCATCGAAGGAGCAGTCGGGGAAGGGCAGCCCCTCGGCCGTGGCGGCCACGGACACGGTGTGGCCCCCGCGGTGACGGGCCAGCATCTCCAGGCTCTGATCGAGAGGGATCACCCGGTAGCCGGACCGCTGCAGGAGGCGGGTTATCGACCCGGTGCCGGCGGCCACGTCGAGGGCCACCGCTCCCTCCCCGGGTCCCAGCCCTTCCACCATCGCCTCGCGCCAGCGGCGGTCCTGTCCGAGGCTCAACGTCGCCGCCCACCGCTCGTAGTCGGCACCGATGGGCGCAAACAGGCGCCGGGCCACCTCGGGCGGGGACATCACCCCAGCGTAACCGGAGCCCACCTCCCGTTTTCGCGCATCAAATGCGCGCTATAGGGCTTGTCGCGAAATGGGGTTGGG
>CAZTXD010000030.1:0-30881 GCA_964617995.1 uncultured Acidimicrobiaceae bacterium | reverse complement strand
CGGAAACGGACTTCTCCCAGCACATCGTGCCGCTCGAAGACATCCATTTCGACACCTTCGACGGCGGGTCGATTCCTCTGTCACGCGCCACACCGGCCGACATCGAGGCATTGCGAGACCGGATCCCACCGATCGAACAGACCGCCTACGTCGATCCCCGGGGCATCGACATCCTCGAGGACGATGATCTGATCCTCGGCTACTTGACCGGATCCGGACAGGCCTACGCATACCCGATCAAGATCCTCAACTTCCACGAGATCGTGAACGAGCAGCTCGACGGAATACCCGTCCTGGTGACCTACTGCCCCTTGTGCCGCAGCGGTGTTGTCTATGACCGGCGGCTCGATGGCCGGGAACTCACGTTCGGCAACACGAGCGCGCTGTTCGACAACGATATGGTGATGTACGACCACCAGACCAACAGCTACTGGTGGCACATCGCCGGTCGAGCCGTCGTGGGTGCGCTCAGCGGCTCCGAACTCGACCCTCTCCCGTCGAGGATGTCCACATGGCGTGACTGGCTCGAGCGGAACCCCGAGACCCTGGTGCTCACCACCAATACCGGGTTCACGCGTCCTTACGATCACGACCCATTCCAAGGATTCCGAGAGCGGGTCAACGCTGGCCAGCGTCCGTTCCCCGACGCCGCGGCATCTGTGCGCGGCGACCGCCTAGACGACGGCGAGGAGGTCGTCGGGGTGGTGCTCGACGGCACCGCTCGGGCCTACCCCTTGCGCAAGCTCGGCGACGCCGCGGTCAACGACGAGCTCGCCGGCCTGCCGCTGGTGGTGTTCTCCAGCTCCGAGGGCCCGACCGGCTCCGTGTTCAAGCGGCGACTCGACGGGGAGGAGCTGACCTTCGTGTTCGAGGACGGCCACTACCGCGACCAACAGACCAACAGCGTCTGGGATATAGAGGGACGGGCAATCGAAGGCCCGCTTGCAGGAGCCCGCCTCGAGCCGGTACCCAACCGCTCGTCGTTCTGGTTCGCGTTCGTGGCGTCGTTTCCCGACACCGACATCTTCGATCAGTCCTAGCTCGACCGCGCAGCCCGTCCCGTCAACAACGACCCGTCTCCGGATCGCAGACGAGACCTGACGTGAGGTCGCCGTAGCGCTCTTCGAGCCAGCCGGTCAACGGTGGCTCGAGCTGATCCCAGGGAACATATCCGCGGGTCACGACGCCGAGCTCTTCGCCGTCTCGTAGCAGCACGGTCGGGAAGCCCTCCACCCCATAGCGCTGAGCTTCCAAGAAATCCTGTTCTGTTCGCTCCATGGTGGTGTCCTCGGTGAGCACCTGGCCGAAACGGTCGGGGTCGACGTCGAACCCATCCAACAGTCCACGGAACACCGACAGGTCAGTGACATCGACTCCATCGACGTAGAACGCCCGATGCAACCTCGCGACCCATCGCAGCGTCTCGTGCGGCGCCAGCTCGCGCATCGCCACCACCGCGCGACACGACGGCTCGGTGTCATACACCCACCCGTCGCGTTCCAAGGACGCGGTGGTGAAGGGCTGACCGGTCCGCTGCGACACGCCCTGCCAATACGTCGCCATCTGTTTGCGTGCCTCGGCGTCCATCGGCTCGGCTCGGGGCCCGGTCCGCAGGCCACCCATCACGACTCTCAGCGGGATGTCATATCGGGACTCGAGCTCCTCGAGAACGGGCGAGAACCCCCAGCACCAGCTGCACATGGGGTCGCCCACATAGACGAACTCGAGGTCGAGCCGGGCGCGCTGGTCCAGCCCGAGGTCGAACACTGTTGGATTGGTCATGGTCGGATCCCCATCGTCGTCCACACAACACCCGATGGCTTACGAACCTTCCCAACCACCAGACCTCGTATCGGCTGCGGTGTTGCGGTTTCTCACCTACGCCAGTGCATCCGGGTGGGACTCGTCGGGGTTTGAGCTGACTCGGGATGACTTTGTCTTAGGAGCGTTCGAGCAGGGCTTCGACTTCTGCTTGGCGGAGGAGGACTCGCTCGTGTTGGGCGGTGTAGTCGACATCCGGGTCGGAGGCACACTCGAACATCAGGGACTCCGCTGCGTTGAGCCATCCGGCAGCAGCCTCCCGTAGCTCTTCTGAGGGGGCGGGACTCAGCCCGGGGGCCCCTTCCCGCAAGTCTCCCAGCGCTTCGTCACACACTGGCGGTGAGGCGTCGGCCGGTTCCGGAACCATTTGTACCAGGGGCTTCCATTGCTCTTCGACCCATGCATCGACTGGTGGTCGGTTGGAGGCGCAGGCGGCGAAGAGGACCAAGGCGACCGCGAGGTACCGCATCGTCTACAGCATAAGGATGGGACGCGCCCGCGGAGACGTCGAGGGAGCGTCCTACGCGATCATGGCCTGAACCGTGGGCTGTGTCCCCCGGACGGCGTGGGCTGTGACCCGTGGGTCATCGGACCGTGACCGCTGTCACGAACCGAGGGCTGCAGACACCGCCCAGCGTGGGGTGGAACCCAGGGTTGGTCCCGTCTAACCGGACTCCTCACCGGACTCCTTGACGGCACACAGGTAGTCGAAATGGTCGACGAAGCGGAGCGTGTCCAGGTGTCCGTACTTCTCGTCCATCTCTGCCAGGCCCTCGAGCAGCTCCTCTTCCTCGAAGCTGCTCAATACCGACATGTAGCAGTTCCTGACCATCTTGAAATAGGTGGGGGTGGGCAGCGCCAGGTGGTAGTCGACCGCATCACGGACCACCGTGAATCCGGCGTCGACCAGTTGCTCTTGCAGCTCGTCGGGATCGGCGTGCCATCCGAGGCACCGGTCGAGCGCGGCCTGGAACAGCGGGTATTTCACGTCGGGAGGCACATGCACCAACAGCATGCGTCCCCCCTCCGGCAGCCGGGCGAACGTGTTGGCGAAGAACTCGGGCCGGTCGTCGACGTGGTGGATGGTCTCTTTGACCAGCACCTTGTCGTAGGGGTGGTCCTGGCGGGAGAACGTGAGAGCGTCCAGGGCTAGGGGGGTGATGTTGGCGTCGGCGGGTATGGCGGCCAGCATCTCGGGATAGGGATCGACCCCCAGCGCCGGGTTTCGCAGCGGGACCTGTTCGAGGATGTCGAGGGTGTACATGGCCGTCCCGCAGCCGACGTCGGCCAGGCGGTCGTTCCCACCGAGCTGCAGATGCTCGATCATCCTGGTGGTGAGAGTCCGGACGAAGTCGGGCGAGTAGTAGAGGAACTCGTCGTATGCCTCGGCGAGGCTGCCGTAGTGCTCGGCCAGGAGCTGGCGACTGAACGGTGTCGGGTCAGTCATTTCCCCTCCTTCTCACCCCGGTGACGGTTCCGTCGACCCTCCGAACGGCGGTGCCTCCGGGGGCGGCGTCATTGGGGGCGACGGTTGGGGCGACGATTACTCCGTCAGAGCTCCCTCTCCAACATAGCGTCCCTGCGGTGGAGACGCAGGTCGGCGTTTCTAGCCGGGCTCGTCTGGGTCTTCTTCCTCCGATAGCGCCGGCATCTCTCCGGTGGCGGGGAACGATCGGTGCCAGCCCGACAGCTCGGTGATGCGCTGGGGAAGCTCCCTCCAGCTCTCCGGTTCGACGTCCCGGAGGATGGCGGGGACAGCCCTGGCCCATCCCAGGGCATGCAGGGAGAACACCATCACCGTGCCCGTCAGCGCCACGATGCCGAGGGCGGCGAGGAGCACCACCGGCCGGGGCACATCCAGCTCGAACAGGTCGGCGGCGGCGGGGTTGGCCACCGCCAGCAGCAGCAAAGCGACCATCCCCGCGATCAGTCCCCGCTTCCACGGCACGAGGGGACGGCTGACGATGCCCAGGGCGAACAGACCGATGGCGGTGAGGATCAGGGTGGCAGTGGTCCGGGCCTGTACCAGCGTCACGTCCTCGGCGATGGCGAGCTGATACCCGGCGAAGGTGGCCACGGTCGCCGTCAGGCCGGTGGGGACGGCGAACTTGAGCATGCGTGTCACGAAGCCGGTCCGGGCCCGACGCGCCGATGGCGCCAGGGCCAGGAAGAAAGACGGGATCCCCACGGTCAGGCTACCGACCAGGGTGAGGTGCCTCGGCAGGAACGGGAAGGGGATGTTGGTGATGATGATGGCCAGCGCCAGTCCCACCGCATAGACGGTCCCGGTCAGGAACAGGTTGCCCACCCGTTCGATGTTGGAAGTGACCCGGCGCCCCTCCCCCACGATCTGGGGGACCGTGGCGAACCGACCGTCGAGCAGCACGAGCTGGGCGACCGCGCGGGAGGCGGGAGCGCCGTTGCCCACGGCGATGCCTATGTCGCTGTCCTTGAGGGCAAGGACGTCGTTGACGCCGTCACCGGTCATCGCCACTACGTGGCCCCGTGATTGCAGGGCCGCCACCATCGCCTTCTTCTGGTGCGGGCTGACCCGACCGAACACGGTCGCCCGTTCCATTACGTCAGCCAGGGCTGTCAGGTCGGTGGGCAGGCGACGAGCATCCACCACCTGACCGGGGCTGACTGCCACGCCCACCTGCTGGGCGATGGCGGCCACGGTTCGGGGGTTGTCTCCCGAGATCACCTTCACGGCGACACCCTGGTCGGCCAGGTAGTAGAGGGTGTCGGCGGCGTCGGGGCGGACCGGGTCCCCGAGAGCCAGCACCATCACCGGCTCGAGATCGTCCGGCAGATCATGCCCCGACAAGGGGGTCTCCCCGGCCGCGACCAGGACCACCCGCTGGCCGAGAGCGCTGGCTGCGTCGGCGATGGCCTCCACCTCGTCGTCGTGGGGAGCGATCACGTCGGGAGCTCCCATCACCCAGGTCCCGTGACCGGGGAACGTCGCCCCGCTCCACTTGCGTGCAGATGAGAACGGAACCGTGTTCAGCACCTGCCACCGCGGCGGGTGAGGATAGGCGGCCGCCACCGCGGCCAAGGTGGCATTGGGGTTGGGATCGGAGGCGGCCAGGGCGGCGAGGGCGACCGTCGGGTCGACCTCGTCCAGGAGGGTGACTTCCTGGACTCGCATATGCCCCTCGGTGAGGGTGCCCGTCTTGTCGAAACAGACCGTGTCCACCCGGGCGAGCCCCTCGATGGCCGGCAGTTCCTGGACCAGTACGTTCCGCTTTCCCAGCCTGATGACTCCCACGGCCAGGGCCATCGACGTCAGCAGCACCAGCCCCTGGGGGATCATCGCCACCGCCCCGGCCACCGCTCCCCGCAGAGCGGTGAGGAACTCGTCGCCGCCCCGCACCTGGCTCCACACCAGGAGAGCGATCATCGGCCCGGCGATCCAGCTCACGGCGCCGATGATCCAGTTGATGCCGTCTCTCAGCTCCGACCGGACCAACGAGAACTGCTTTGCTTCGTGGGCGAGGCGGGCGGCGTAGGCCTGTCCCCCGACGCGTCTGGCCCGATACCGGCCGCGCCCGGCCGACACGAAGCTGCCCGACAGGCATTCGTCACCGGGGCCTTTGGGGACGGGGTCGGACTCTCCGGTCAGGAGCGACTCGTCGATTTCCAGGCCGGCGGCCATCAGCACCTCTCCGTCCACCACGAGCTGATCTCCGGGGCGTAGCTCCACCACATCGTCGACGACGACCCGGTCCACCGCCAGATCCACCGCCCTGCCCGCGCGGATCACCCGGACCGTTGGGGCGGCCACCACCTCCAGGCGGTCCAGGGTGTTCTTGGCCCGCAGTTCCTGGAAGACACCGATGGCGGCGTTGGTGACCAGGACGATCCCGAAGAGAGCGTCACGCGGCTCGCGCAGCACGAGCAGCGTGATCAGAACCAGGACGAAGAGCAGGATGTTGAACCGGGTGAATACGTTGGCCTTGACGATCTCGGAGGTGGAGCGGCTGGGAGGCTTGGGAACCCGGTTGACCATCCCCGCTTCCATTCGCCGACGCACGTCGTGCAGCTCGAGACCGCGGGCCGCCATCCCGGACCTGTCGTCGGTGATGCGCTCGGTGTTGGGCACGCGCCGAGCCTACCGGCGCCCGTGCCCCACACCTGCGACGAGAGGAGAAGGCGCCGGCGAGATAGGCTGATGGTGTATTCCGATGATCACGTCGCGCCGCATCGACCGTCCTCGGCTCCGCCGCTGGATCGCCGCCGGGGCTCTGGTGAGTGCCGCTCTCCTCATCTGGATGACCCCACCCGGCGACGCTCAGGTCAGAGAGTCGGTCTACGTCGTGGAGATAACCGACACCATCGACCTCGGGCTCTCCCCGTATCTGAATCGCGTCCTCTCCCAGGCCGAAGACGAGGGAGCGGCCGTCGTTCTCCGCATCGAAACCCCTGGTGGTCGTCTCGACGCCGCGTTGGAGATGCGACGGGCCTTGCTCCAGACCCGCGCCCCGACCGTTGCCCTGGTGGATCGCACCGCCCTCTCTGCGGGTGCGTTGGTGGCCCTGGCGGCCGAGACGATCCACTTCGCCGAAGGATCGGTGATGGGGGCGGCCACGCCGGTGGTTGGATCGGGCGAAACCGCGGACGAGAAGACGGTTTCGGCGGTGCGAGCGGTGTTCCGTTCCACCGCCGAGACACGAGGACGAGACCCGGTGGTGGCCGAGGCGATGGTAGATCCTGAGGTGGAGATCCCCGGTTTGGTCGCCGCCGGCGAGCTCCTCACCCTCTCGGTGCCGGATGCGACCGAGTGGGGCTATGCCGACGCGGTTGTGAGCGATCTGGATGCATCACTCGCCGAGGCCGGCCTGGCGGACGCCCAGGTGATACCCACCCAGCCCACATCCGCCGAGTCCCTCGTCCGCTGGCTCACCAACCCGATCGTCTCGTCGCTGCTCCTGACGTTGGGAATCTGGCTCCTGATCGGCGACGTGCTCGCCGGCGGTGTGGGGATACCTGCACTGGGCGGCGTGGCCCTCATCGGGCTGTTCTTCTGGGGCCATCTCCTGGCCGGGCTGGCCGGTTGGGAGGACGTGGCCCTGGTGGTCCTGGGTCTGGTGCTGATCGCGATCGAGATCGCGGTGATACCGGGAACAGGAATCGCCGGGCTCCTGGGACTGGCCTCCTTCCTGGTCGGCGCATATCTGGCCATGCTGAGCAGGGACCTGGTCACCGGCGAGCAGGTTCAGCGCGCCCTGAGCAGCATCGCCGCCTCCCTGGTGCTGATAGTGGTAGGAACCGTTGCACTGTTCATCTTCCTGGCTCGAGGGGGAGGACCACGTGGACTGGTGCTGCAGGAGACGGTGGGGGAGAAGGTCCCGCCATCGGGGCGGGGATGGACTCGCTGGATCGGATCCGGGGCCACCGCCGAGACGCCGTCCCCTGCCGACGATGGCGAGTCCCTGGAAGGGGCGACAGGAGTCGCCGTCACCGACCTGCGTCCCGGCGGCATCGCCCGGGTGGAGGGTCGAAGGGTGGATGTGGTCACCGAGGGAGACCACATCCCCACCGGAACCAGGGTCGAGGTCGTTGCCGATCACGGATACCGGCGCGTCGTCCGGGCTATTCCCGAGAGCCGATAGGGTCGGGAGCACGGGAAGCGACCAAAGGACAGCCTCATGGAACTCGGGACACTGCTGTTGATCATCGCTGCAGTGGTCATCGTCGGTGGCGCCATCCTCTACCTCGTGCCGCTGGGATTGTGGGTCACGGCCCTCTTTTCCGGGGTGCACGTCAACCTGGGCACCCTGATCGGGATGCGGCTCCGCAAGGTGGTGCCGTCGGAGATCGTCCGACCGAAGATCAGCGCCACCAAGGCGGGCCTCGATCTCGATCTCTCCCAGATGGAGGCCCACTTTCTCGCCGGGGGGAACGTCTCGTCGGTGGCGACCGCCCTCATCTCGGCCGACCGAGCGCAGATCGAGCTGCCGTGGCAGCGCGCCACCGCCATCGACCTGGCCGGGCGCGACGTGCTCCAGGCGGTCCAGGTGAGCGTCAATCCCAAGGTGATCGAGACCCCCCGGGTGGCGGCCGTGGCCAAGGACGGGATCCAGGTGGTGGCCATCGCTCGCGTCACCGTCCGGGCCAACATCGAGCGTCTGGTGGGCGGCGCCGGCGAGGAGACGATCATCGCCCGCGTGGGGGAAGGGACCGTCTCGGCGATCGGGTCTGCCGATGACCACAAGGCGGTGCTGGAGAACCCCGACTCGATCTCGACGCGGGTGCTGGAGCGAGGGCTCGACGCCGGCACAGCCTTCGAGATCCTCTCCATCGACATCGCCGACGTCGACATCGGACGCAACGTCGGAGCTGAGCTGCAGACCGCCCAGGCGGAAGCCGACAAGAACATCGCCCAGGCCAAGGCCGAGGAGAGACGGGCGATGGCCGTCGCCGAGGAGCAGGAGATGCGCGCCCGGGTGGTGGAGGCCGAGGCAGAGGTGCCCCAGGCGCTGGCGGAGGCGCTCCGCACCGGCAACCTCGGGGTGATGGACCACTACCGGATGGAGAACGTCCAGGCCGATACCGGGATGCGCAGGTCGGTGGCCGGTGAGGAGAACGAATCGTGACTGGCTCCGAGAGGCAACCGTCCCCGGAGACTCCCGCTCCACCGCCGACGCCGGCTCGGCCCGGTAGGCAGGCCCGACGCCACCTCGCCCGGGCCGCGTTGAGGTCGCCGCCACGCCTGCGGGACATCGTGGTCCTGCAGGAGATCCTGGCCCCTCCCGTGAGCCTCCGCCGGCATGAAGGCCCCACCGGCCTCTAGGCGCCTCTGACTACCTGGCCGATTTCGCGCCGGGCCCGGATGGGCGGAGCGCGGTAGGGTCGGACGTGATGGAGGTGTCGAGAGGCGAGCTACCCACGGGGACCGTCACGTTCCTCTTCTCCGACATCGAGGGTTCCACGCGCATCGCTGGAGAGCTCGGCACCGCTGCCTACCGCGAGCTGATCGAGCAGCACCATCATCTCATGCGCGGCGTCTTCCAGGCACGGGGAGGCACCGAACGAGGCACGCAGGGGGACGGGTTCCTCGTGGTGTTCCCGGACGCGCCTTCGGCGGTGGCGGCCGCCGTGGATGCCCAGCGCACACTCGCGTCCGCCTCCTGGCCGGGCGGGGTGGAGGTGTGGGTCCGAATGGGGATGCACAGCGGGGCTGGCATCCCCGGCGGCGACGACTATGTCGGTCTCGACATCGTTCGTGCCGCCCGGATTGCCGACGCCGCCCACGGTGGCCAGGTCCTCGTCTCCGACTCGACCAGGGCCCTGGCGGAGCGGTCATTACCCGACGGTGTCACCGTGCGCGATGTTGGGCGGCGCTCCCTGAAGGGACTCGACCGACCGGAACGGCTGTATCAGCTGGTGATCGACGACCTCCCCGGCGATTTCCCTCCGCCTCGCGTCCCCGACGCAGACCACGCCCACCTTCCGCCCCGAGTGACCAGCTTCGTGGGCCGGCATGAGGAAATGGAGGAGCTGCGCTCCCTGCTGGAGGGGAATCGGCTGCTCACGCTCGTCGGCCCGGGGGGAGCGGGCAAGACGAGCCTGGCCGTCGAGCTGGCCCGCCGGGTGGCGACCGACTTCGACGACGGCGCCTGGTTCGTGGATCTCGCTCCGTTGGCCGATGCCGACCTCGTCGAGTCGACGATGGCCCGCCGTTTGGGAGTCGCCGAGCAGCCGGACAGACCGATCCTCGAAGCGCTGTCTGCCTATCTCGCCACCCGAGAGCTGCTGCTGGTGCTGGACAACTTCGAGCATCTGCTTCCCGCTGCCGGGATCGTGGCCACCTTGATGGCGGCGGCCCCGGGGCTGAAGGCTCTCGTGACGAGCCGACGGGTCCTTAACCTCTACGGCGAGCAGGAGTTCCCGCTCCCGCCGCTGCGGCTCCCCGAGAACGACTCCACCGACCTCGAGCGGCTGGTGAGCAGCGAGGCGGTGACGCTCTTCGTCGAGAGGGCGCGGGCCGTAAAGCCCGGTTTCTCGATCACCGAGGAGAACGCCGCCGCGGTGAGGGAGCTGTGTGTGCGACTGGATGGGCTCCCCCTGGCCATCGAGCTGGCCGCCAGCCGGGTACGTCTGCTCACGCCCCGGGAAATCCTCACCCGGCTCGAGCAGCGTCTTCCCGTGCTCGCTGCCACCGCAGAGGGACGCCCCGCCCGCCAGCAGACACTACAGGCGGCGATCGAATGGAGCTACGAGCTGTTGTCACCGGTCGAACAGGAGCTGTTCACCCGTCTCTCCGTCTTTGCGGGAGGGTGCACGCTGGAAGCGGTCAACGCGGTCTGCAACCCGGAGGGGGAGCTGGGAATCGACACCCTCGACGGTGTCGCCTCCCTCGTCGACCAAAGCCTCCTCGCTCAAACGGCCGCGGCCGGAGTCTCGCGCTTCGAGATGCTGGAGACGATCAGGGAGTACGGGCTTCAACGATCCCGGGAATCGAGCGAACCCCATGGGCTGAAGGGGCGGTATCTCCGCTTCTACCGTGACCTCGCCGAGGCGGCCGAACCCCATCTCCTGGGACCCGAGCAGGCGGAATGGCTGGATCGGATCGAGAGCGAGAACGCCAACCTCCGGGCAGCGTTGGGTCATGCCCTCGCCGTCGGCGACATCCAAGACGGCTTGCGGCTTGCCGCCGGCATATGGCGATTCTGGTTCCAACGGGGATACCTGCGAGAAGGCCGATCCTGGCTCGAAGAGCTCCTCGCCGCCGACCCGGATAACCTCTCCCTGCCCCGGGCGAAGGCGTTCTCCGCTCTGGGCGGGCTGGTCTTCTGGTTGTTCGACCCCGATGCGACGCAGCGAGCCTACGAATCAGCGATGAGCCTCTACCGGCATCTCGGGGACGACCGGGCGGCGGCCGAGACGATGTACGACCTGGCCTTCATTCCCGCGATGAGCGAACGCGACGAGGAGGCTCGCCTCCGGTTCGAGTCCAGTCTGGCCGAGGCGAAGAGAGTCGGCTCGTCGGATCTCGTCGCCCGCAATCAGATCATGCTCGGTATCACCGCGGTGGCCGCCGGCGATCCTCACGCGGCCGTCCCCCATTTCGAGGAGGCGCTGTCGTTCTTCCGCGAGGTCGACGACCGCTTTCATCTGGCGTGGACGATCCGCAGCCTCGGCCGGGCATACGTCGCCCTGGGTCGTCTCGAAGCCGGACGTGAGGCATATCTCGAAGGACTCCTCATCTACGCCGACGTCCGGAACCTCCCGGGGATCGGCCAGGGCTTCAGCGAGATCGCTGCGCTCGAGTCTTCCTCAGGACACCACATCGAGGCCATGCGCCTCGCCGGCGCAGCCCTCGCCCTGAGGGACTCGATCGGGGCAACACCTCCCCTACCCAACATCCAGCGGGCCCTTTACATCGGCCTCGACGACGCGGAGGCATCCGCACGGGAAGCGATCGGCGACGGGGCGGTGGACGCCGCGCTCGCCGAAGGTCGGCATATGACGGTCGACGAGACCGTGGCCTATGCGGCCGAGTTGTTGGGGGGTCGCTGACTCGAGAGAACCGATGACGCTATGGGGAGCACTACGACCGCCGCTCTAACTCATCCCAGGGTCACGGCCCTCCTGTTGCTTGAGGGCCCCGGCGTGCAACGCTTCGAGGAACGCTCTCGGTCGTTCCAGCGCTGGGTCGTCGCGGGCGTCCTCGATGACCCGCAGCGTCCACCCGTAGCGGTCACTGGCGGAACGGGCGATCCCGAGTGGCATACCCAGGTCGTGTCGGCCCCAGATCAGGAGCGTCGGGACCCTGATACGGGTCAGATCCTCGGGGGGAATCGCCGGGGAGAATGCGCGAGCCAGGTGACGCATGGACCGGCGTACGCTGGCGGTGCGGAAACGGTCCAGGGCGTAGGCCGCCAGAGCCGGATAGAGGTCCCCCATATCGTCCTGCACTCCGTCGAGGTCCACGAAGCAGTGGTTCCGGAAGCTCCTCTCGACCCCGAGTTCGGTGGGGTGCACCAGGACTCGCAGGAAGGCGAGGGCCATCCCCGGCGGGGGACGGAACCGATCGAGGCCGAGGCTGTCAACCAGTACGAGACGATCGAGCCCGCTGCCGTGGCTCACGGCGTAACGCGCCGCCACGGCACCGCCGATCCCCTTCCCTACCAGCACGGGCGGGACGGAGCATGTCCGGTCGATGAGCTCCCCCAGCCAGTCGAGGACGGCCCGCTCGTCGAGGGTGCCGGGAGGCGCTTCGCTCGCTCCCAATCCGGGCAGATCGGGGACGATCACACGATGGGTGCGGGCCAGGTCCGGTACGACCCTGACCCACACCGCTCCGAACTCTCCCTGCAGGAACACGATGGGTCGGCCGTCCCCGCCCTCGAGGAGGGCGGTGGGCACGCCATTCAGTCGTGGTCGACTCTCGTCGAGCCCGGTCGCCGCCACGAGCCTGCGTCGCGCGGCAGCGGCATCATGGTCGCGATCATCTGCGCTCATCCCTGCCTCCCGCTGGTGCCCGGGCGCGGCTCCGACGCGGCCCGTGGAGAAGTGAGCCGGGGAATGAACCGCCCGGTCCGACCGAGGTATGTGCGGTAGGCGTCGGAGAATTTTCCCTCCAGGAGCCTCTCCTCGTGCCGTGCCGTCACCGTCAGCACGAGAATCAGCACCGGCGAGATGGCCGCCAGCACCCAATTCACGGTGGCGAAGGCCGCCCCCAGCCAGAGAGCGATGATCGCTGAGTAGCCGGGATGACGGATACGTCGGTAGGGCCCGCCTGTGACCAGGCGATGATCACGGAGCACCGCCACGCCGGGCACGCCCTGCGGTCCGAGGGCGCGCACCGCCCAGGGCAGCACCACCAATCCGTAGACACCCAGTCCCGCTCCCAGCAACCGCACCGGCAGCCAGTTCACCTCCATCTCCCCGATCCCGGTGACGAGGACGGCCGTTGCCAGCACACCCACGACGATCGGCCCCGGCGTTGGCACCGGACCGGTTTTTTGTTCGACTTCCTGGCCCCTGGAAGCGAAGCGAACCATGCCGGCGAACGCGGCGACCAGGCCGAGGCCGAACAGGATGACGAACGCGAGTCGAAATACCTCTGTCACGAGCAGACCTCCTTCAGTTGCCCTGCTCATGACGAAGCTATGGATGCTCCTCCCCCGTGGGTATGGTGAGTTCTCCCCATGCCAGCAGCCCGTGCTCCATCGCGAAGAGAGCGGCGGCGGCCCGGGTCGACACGCCCATCTTCCGGTAGCCGTGCTGGATGTGGCGGTCGGCGGTGTTGGCGGAGATCCCGAGTCCCCGGGCGATCTGCTTGGTCTGCCAGCCCCGGGCCAACAGGGCGATGACCTGGGTCTCCCGCTCGGTGAGACCGGCGGGTCGTTCGATCGGCGGTGAGGGCTCCCCCGCCGCCTCCAGCACCGCGGCCACGGCATCGGGGTCTAGTCGTCCCCGGCTGGCTTCCCGGGCCATCTCCTCGGCAGCCACCTCCGGAGATATGACCTCCCGATAGGGCCGCGGCTCGGTCATGGCGTGGTAGGTGTCGGCGGTCGCCACCACGCGGGCTGGTCGCGTGAGAAAGGCTCCTACAGCCCCGCGATGGTACCCGGAGCCGTCGAGCCGCTCGTGGTGGAAACCCGCGCCGGCGACGAGAGTAGAGAGGAACGGGGACGGGGCCAGCACCCGCTCGGTGTGGTAGGCGTGCAGCCGCACTCTCTCCCAGTCGTCCGGAGTGAGGGGACCGTCGTGCTGCCAGATCCGGGTGGGTATCGCAACCCGTCCCAGGTCGTGCACGAGCGCCGCCCGACGGACCTCGGTGACCTCCGCCGTCCCCATCCCTGCATGCCGCGCGGCGGCCGCCGCCAACGCGCTCACTCCCGAGGAGTGACCGAGCAGGAATGGAGATCCGAGGTCGGCGAAGTCGCCTACCGCCCGGAGCGCCGTGTCGATCTCCTCGTCCTCCAACCAGCGCCACGGTTTGGGCTCTGCCGCCAGCGTCGTCTCCCAGAGCGAACCACCCTCCTCGAGGGCGAGGACCTCTTTGGCGTTCTCGGCGAGCAACCCGGCGATGTGAGGATCGAAGGCGCCTCCTGCTCGGTCCCGAATCGTCTCACCGGCGAATTCCCAACCACCCAGCATGCGTTGGAAGGCTGCGTCTCTGGCCACGTGGACTATCCGCACGGGAAGGGGGATGCCCTCCCCCCCGGTCGCACCCGGCTCGCCTTTCCCGTCCCAACGCTCTCCTACATATGCGAACGACGCTGACAGGGAAGAGGGCAGGCCGAGGCGATCGGTTAGCATCCGCCCCACCTCGCAGATGGCGGCCACGACCTCGGGGAACTCCCGCAGCAGCCGGGGGAGCCGTGACATGATCTGGCGAGCGCGCACCGGTCGAGCGCCGCCCGGAGGGGCGACCGCCCGGATCATTCCCCCCATCATTTGCAGGCGCGTGCCGAACCTCGTCGGAGTGGCGTGAAGTGTGAGGGCGTGGTCTTCACCAAAGAGCTCCGCCGCCAGGTCCGCGTTGGCGGTACAGCCCACATAGAAGAGGAGGCAGGCGTAGTAGGTGTCCGACGCCGCCTCCGAATCGACGCCGAGGAGGTCGGCGAGTCGCATGGCGAACATGGTGCTTTCGAGGCCGTGTTCGAGCGACACCCCGATACCCAGGTCCGTCGCCAGGGAAAGGCCAGAGATCAACTCGGCGGAACGGATCCGCTTCTGATTGGGCGCTGCGTCGTGCGTCACACCACGACCGTACCCATCGGGGGCCGTCGCACAGGGGGCCGACGGTCGTCGGCGGCTCGCGATCGAGCGGGTCTCCGGTTGCCGGAGGTCGACCGGCGGAACCGATTGGTACCGTCGGTGGTGGAGGACGACCAGATGACCGACGAAGCCGCTCACGTGTCGCAACGGCGTATGGAAGTGGCCGAATGGTACGAGAGAGCCTGGGTTCCGGCGATGCTGCAGGAGTGGGCCGAGCGTCTCGCCCGTCTCGCCGGGGTGGTGCATGGGGATCGCGTGCTGGATGTGGGATGCGGGACCGGTGTGGTGGCTCGGGCATGCGCCGAGCTGGTCGGGAACCGCGGCCGGGTGGTCGGTCTCGACCTGAGCGAGGAGATGCTCGCCGTTGCTCGGGGAGTCGCCCCACATCTCGGATGGCTGCGGGGGAACGCCGGTGAGCTTCCTTTCGCCGACGGCTCGTTCGATCGCGTGATGAGCCAGCTCGCTCTCATGTTCTTTCCCGATCGGGCAAAGGCGGTCGCGGAGATGTGGCGTGTCCTCAGACCCGGAGGCCGACTGGCGATCGCCCTCGCCGGGCCCCTCAGCGACGTCCCGGCCTACGTGGCGTTGATCGACCTGGTGGGCCGCCATCTCGGAGAAGCCGCGGCGAGCAGCGTCGCGTCTCGATTCGTGCTCGGCGATCCGGCCGACCTGGGGCGGATCGTGAGATCGGCCGGTGTGGAGGGCTTCGCAATCGAGACCTATTGGGGACCCGAGCGATTCCCGTCACCGGCCGGCTTCGCCGAGGCCGAGATACGCGCCAGTGACGCGTTGATCGATCTGTTCGACCGGTCATCCCTCATGACGCTGCTCAGCGAGGCCGAACAGCTTTCGCCCTTCCCGGTCATCGAAGGTGGTGGTGTGGAGTTCCTATCCTCCGGCCACGTGGTGACTGCCACGAGGGCTTGAGTCAGCCGGCGCCTGTCACGCAGAGGCGAGGACCGGCCACCGTCCTCAGCGACCACGCTGCTTGGACACGACGGGCGCTCTGGTCGGCCATTGCCGTGTGCCGTCGTCCCACGAAACGGACGGCAGCGCCACCGAGCAGCAGCTGGGTACAGCTCTCAGGGTTCCAGGTCTCCGGTCGCGATCGGATGTTTGCTCACCCGACGCGGGCCACACGCCACGGCCTGCGCGGGTGGCGGTGGCCGTCTCGGGGGCTGCGGCCTCCCGGCCGGCGCTTCTCGGTGCGGCCGCGCAGCGGCGACGAGGCTACGCCGATCCGCGGACGCCGTCGGGGTGCACCCGAGTCTGAGTCGGTCCTGGCTTTGACCACTTCAACGAGTGCGTACACCTGTAGCGGGTCCATGATGTGACTCCTATCTCGTGTCGGGTCTCACTCACCTGTCGTGGCGATTGGAGATCCCGGTTGGCTTCCGTAGCCACTGTCGCCCCTGACCCCCCTCCATGTCCAACACCTGTTCGTCGCCGATTGACGCAGGTGGGTTGTGAATCACCGGGCATGCCTAATGTCAGCGCCCATGGGCGACCTCGAGCTCCGGCTCCTACGCGACTTCGTGGCCGTGGCCGAAGAGCTCCACTTCGGCCGGGCAGCGGCTCGCCTGTTCGTCGCCCAGCAGGCCCTGAGCCGCTCGATAGTCCGGCTGGAGCGCGACCTCGGCGTGCGCCTCTTCGACCGGTCGACCCGGCGGGTCGCTCTCACTCCCGAGGGGGAGCGACTCCTCCCTCGAGCGCGACAGCTCCTCGCCCTTCAGAACGACATCCTCCAAGAGATGCAGGGCATCGACCGCAGATCCGTCCAGCAAGGCTGGCTTCAAGTAGTGGAGACCCATCCCACCCACTCCGGGATTCTCAAAGCATCCCAACAGATCGAGTGTGCTCACATAGGGGCCACCCTTCTGGCCCTGCTCAGCGCATCCGTGTTCGGGATCTGCTGGCCATCGCCGGTGCCGGTGGATCTCGACTTCCCGAGGTGTAGAAGCCCTTGTAGGATTGGCGGTTCCGAGGGGCCATAGCTCAGTCCGGTTAGAGCGCATCCCTGATAACCATTCGAGACCGAGTGTTGTGCTAACCCCGCAACCCGTGGTCGTGGCTCACCATGAATCGCCTGGGGATGCGCTGTGTGACCGCAAGCTGTGTCCCGGTTCCCATCAGTAGCAGTAGCCTCCCGAATCGTGAAAGTTCCGGCCCCGATCATCGACATGAAGGCTCACGCCACGAAGGCGGACGCCCAGGGCCCTCCGCCACTCGGTTACAGAGTGCGGGAGGGACCGCCTGTCCACGATCAGGCTAAACCCTTGCCGGAGTCATTTCTCTCCTGGTTCAAGGGACCCGGAGATGACTAGGTGTTCTCCCCCACCACCAAGTGCGATGACTCCTCGCCTAGGGGGAGCCCACGCCTCGCCTTTGGGCCGAGCAGCCGGGGTAACGTCGTCGCATGCGCGCTTCCGTCGTTCTCGCCGAGGATGCCTTCATCGTGCGCGAGGGAGTGCGCACGGTCCTCGAAGGCGCCGGGTACGACCTCCGGGCCGCCGTGGAAAGCTACGACGAGCTGATCGCCGCCGTCGCAGAGCACACTCCCGACGTGGTCATCACCGATATCCAAATGCCCCCCACCAAAACCGACGAGGGTGTACGGGCCGCCCGAGAGATCCGTGAGGCCCATCCTGAGATCGGGGTGGTCGTCCTCTCCCAATACGTTGAGCCCGAATATGCCCTGAAGCTGTTCGGTGCGGGCGCCGACGGTCTCGCCTACCTGCTCAAGGAGCGTCTGGGCGACCTCCAGCAGCTCGAGCACGCAATCAACGAAGTGCGATCAGGGGGCTCGGTGATCGACCCCCGGGTTGTCGACGCCCTCATCGAGGGTCGCTCCAAGCCAAAATCTCCGGTGCACCGGCTCACCGATCGGGAGCGGGAGGTGATGACCGAGATCGCCCAAGGTCGAAGCAACGCCGCTATCGCCGAGGCTCTGTTTCTCTCCGAAAGGGCCGTGGAAAAACACATCAACTCGATCTTCACCAAGCTCGACCTCCGCCCCGAAAAGGAGACGAACCGGCGGGTACGGGCGGTCCTCCTCTTCCTCGCCGATGAGGAGAGCTGAGAGTGTGGTTTTCCCCACCCCTCGGCAGGTGTTTCCCATGTGGACCCAGGGGCCGCCGGACGCGACCATCAGAGAATGAACGTGATCACTAGAAGCGTCAAGGTCCTCATCGTCGACGACCAGGAGTCGTTCCGGTCGGCGGCCCGTCTCGTCGTCGAGCTGACAGACGGCTTCGAGATTGTCGGGGAGGCCGGAAGCGGTGAGGAGGGTGTGGCCATGATCGGGGATCTCCACCCCGACCTTGTGCTGATGGACATGAGCCTCCCAGGCATAGACGGCACCGAGGCGACCCGACAGATCCGGACCGCTCACCCGGAGGTGGTGGTAATCGGTCTCTCCACATACGAGGAATACGAGTCCCGTGCCCTGAAGGCGGGCGCCGCTGCCTTCCTCTCCAAGTCGGACTTCGAGCCAGGACATCTGGCGGACGTCTGGGCGAGATCCGGCTGACCGGGAGCGGACGCGGAGGTATGCGGGGATAAGCTGGCGGGTCAGCTCAAGCCGGGACTGGAGACAGGGGAATCTCACCACTGACCGTTGTCCCCACACCCATGGCCGACGTGATCACCAAACGACCACCAACAGCGTCGAGACGGTCCTCCATGTTCTCTAGTCCGGATCCGCCGTCGGCAACGGCCGCATCGAACCCCGGACCCGAGTCGGTCACTGTGAATCGAAGAACATCGTCTGGTTCGCTCAGGTCGACACGGATGGGGGGGTGGCCATGCTTCACGGCATTGGTGACCGCCTCGGAGATGTTGAAGTAGATCGCCGCCTCGATGTCGGCCGGATAACGGCCGATTCCGTCCTCGCTGACTATCACCTCGATGGGAGCGCCGGCAGCGAGACCGGCAACCGCCGCAACGAGACCGTCGCTGGCCAGCACCGGGGGATATATCCCCTTGGCCAGCGAGCGGATCTCGGCCAGGGCCAGTTCGGTCTCCTCCCCCAATTTGGTCAGCAAGCTCTCCAGCTCGCCGCCGTGGCTGGCCGCCATCCTGGAGACAAGACCGAGCTTCACCCTGAGAGCCACGATGAGCTGCTGGGCGCCGTCATGGAGATCCCGCTCCAGGCGTCTCCGCTCCCGGTCCTGGGCTTCCACCAGACGCAGCCTCGACTCCTCCAGCTCACGGGCTCTGTGTGCCAGGGTGTCGTTGAGCCGCTGGTATCCGATGACCAACCCGGCCGAACCGGCCAGGTCCGAGACCAGTGATCGCTCGTTCGTGGAGAGGATGCTCCCCCGAGGCTTTACCACCTCGAGAGCGCCCACCAGGTCATCGTTGTGCACAACGGGGAAGACATGGTCGGTTTGCAGATCGACGTCGTCGGTTGATGGTGCATCGCGCGGTGAGCTGACACCGGGTGACATCTCCCCAGGGGGACCGACCCAGACCGTGACTCGATCGGCACCGGTCCCGTCGCGGAGCAGAGCCGCCATCCGGGCCAGAAGCCCCTCCCCTGCCTCGGCCCGCGCAAGCCGGTCGGTGAGCTCGGACAGCACCTCATAGGGAGTGGACCTGTTCCCATAAACCACCCGGTTGGCCCACCGTTGCGCCCGATGCCGCACCGGCTCGAACGCCACCGCCACGACCGCGGTGGCGGCTATCGGCAGCGCCAATCCCTCGGCTCCACCGATGAGCCGTCCCAGACCGACCACGATGAGGGAGTAGGTGACGCCAATGAACCCGGCGAGGAGGGCGAAGACGACGGTCTTGTTGATGACCAGATCGATGTCATAGAGGCGGTAACGGAGAATGGCCAGAGTGGCGGCGACCGGCAGCGCCAGAACTCCCAGGAAGGTGATGACCGTGCCTGCCGCCTCCACCCAGCCGCCCATCGGAGGGTCGCCGGTATTCGACAGAACCATCATCACGATGAGGGATGCCATGGCCAGGCCGGCCCAGGCGGCGGCGTAGACGAACCATTTGAGCTGCTGACGCTCCACACCCTGTGACCGCCGGAAACGGATCACCATCGAGGCCGCCGCGCCGAGAAAGCTCAACAGGGCCAGGCCGAGCCCCACTCCTAGGATCACGCTCCCGAGCAGGGTCTCTTCTGGGTCCAATGCCTCCACGCCGAGTGGGTTGGGGACTTCGGGAAGGGCAACGAGTCCTCCGGGAACCACCGCGCCGAACAGCCCCACGATGGTGCCGGCGGCCAGGCTCACCCAGACCACCCAACGCCAGCGGGGAGAGGGCGGCCGTCCATCGGGGAAGAGCAATACCGGAAGCGCGACCAACAGGACGAAAAGGGGAAGCCAGACGACCTGACCGACCCATGCCGCCAACACAACACCAGGCAAGCCGGCCACCAACGCGAGCCGGAAATACAGATCCGTGAAGATGCCGATGCCTCCAACCAGAGCGGCCGAGAGGAAGATCCAACCCACCGGGTTTTGGGGAATCCGGGAGGCCACCACAGCCCCCACCGTGACGAACGCCAGGAGGACGACGACCCAGGCCAAGTCATCCAGTCGATCCCCGGGGTCGCCGTATCCCAAGAGGATCAACACCAGGGCAGCTCCCACAACAAGGAGGTCAACGCCCCACGACCCCCAGGCGATCAGCGCAGTCCGTCTCATGTCGTCACCATCACTGCTAGGGGGATCCGTCCCGACACCACGGTTCCCCGACCCGGCTCCGAGGAGACATCGAGGACCCCTTCGACGGCGTCCAGGCGATCGGCCATGTTGGAGATCCCGGTGCCCCGGTCGGTGGATGACAGGTCGAATCCGTCACCATCGTCACGGACCTGGAAGCGGAGATGACCATGGGCTTCATCCAATACGACCAGGACCGAAGACCCCCCGGAGTGTCTGACCGCATTGTCGAGTGCTTCCAGGACACAGAAGTAGACGGTGGCCTCCAACCCCCTGGGATGGCGGCCGACACCGGCCGCCTGGACTGTCACCGGCAGCGGCATCTTGCGGGTTCGGGCCTTCACCGCCACGCCGAGACCCTCGGCCTCCAACAACGGTGGGTAGATGCCTCGGGCGAAGTCCCGCACCGAGTCGATCGCATCGTCGGCCCCGACTCGAATCTCAGCCAGCGCCTTCTCCACCTCGGCGAGCCCCGCCTTGGCCGCCATGGTCACCGCAATCCCCAGCTTGATCTTCAACGCCACCAGCCGCTGCTGGGCTCCGTCGTGCAGGTTACGCTCCAGCTTGCGGCGGGTTCTGTCCTGAACAGCGACGATCCGCCGTCTCGACTCCCTCAACTCGACGACGCGCTCCCTCAGGTCCTCGGTGAGACGCAAATTGCGCAACGCCAACCCCAGCCCGGCGGCAACCTGTTCCAGGAGACGGGCGTCCACCGGAGAGAAGGGCTGGCCCGGGGGAAGACGCAACGTCACCAGACCGAGCTGCTCCCCATCGTGGATCACCGGCTCGCCATGTTCCGCCTGGACATGATCGGCTGGCACCCTCGACGGCAACGACGGATCCCCGGGCCAGGAGGCGATGAGCTGCATCTCGGTGCCGCGACTCATCCACACCGAAGCCGCGGCGGCAGTCGTCCCCTCCGCCAGGGACCGGGCGATCTGCGTGAGCACATCGGGGTCCACCGCCGCCACCCGCTGCGAGAACGTGGACAGGACCTCATACGGCGTCGCCCTCCGCCCGAAAACCATCCGATTCGACACCCGCTGCAAGCGCCGCCGCATCGGCTGAAAGGCAACCGCCACCACCGCCGTAGCCGTCACCGCCAACACCGGACTCGGCTCGTCGCCGCTCCCGACGAACTGACCGACACCCACCACCGTCCCCACGTACACCACCGTGATGAACACCGCCAAAGACCCGTAGACCAGCGTCCGAGAGATGACGACATCGATGTCGTAAAGCCGGTAACGCAGGATCGCCATACCCGCAGCAACCGGCACTGCCAAGATCCCGAGGAGTACGAGCGGCCCGAGAAGGGTCCCGATCCAGCCAGGGGTCGTCATGCCGAACTCCTGGGTGAGAGTTGCCACGAGGAAGATCGTTGCCACACCCGTACCCGCCCAAGTGGCGGCATAGGCGAACCATTTGAGCTGCTGACGCTCCACACCCTGCGACCGTCGGAAACGGAACACAATCGAGCCCGCCGTTCCGAGCAAGGTCAGGCTAAGCAGGAAGAGGAAGCCGAATCCGAAAAGCAAGGATTCATCGGGATCCAGGGCCTCCACACCCAGGGGGTTGGGAGCGGGGATGGCATTGAGTTCCCCGGGGGTAAGAGCGGATCCCGCCCCCAGGCCGACGGCGGCGACGAGCATCGCCCCCACCACCCAGCGCCAGCGGGGAGAGGGAAGCCGTCCGTCGGGGAAGAACAGCGCCGGCGCCACCAGCAGGATCACCGACGGGAAGAAGACGAGCTGTTCCACCCAGGCAGCCACCACCCCACCCGGCAATTCGGCCTCCCAGGCCAGTCTGGCGTAGATGGACGTGACGAAGTCGAGACTTCCCAGGAATCCGCCCGCGAGGAAGAGCCAGCCAACCGGGTTTCCGGGAATACGTGTCGCCACCACGGTCCCCACGGTGGCGAAGGTCAGGAAGATGACAGAGAAGATGGCTCGATCCAGGCGGTCCACGTCGGAAAGGGAAAGCATCATCACGAAACCTGCGGTCACCAAGGCGACGGTCACCCCCCAGATGGACCAGGCGATGGCCGAAGGGTGTCTGACTCTCACGATGCGGCCCTCCGGGGGAAACGATACGCCTGCACCGGGGTTTCCCTCCCTTTGACCATCTCAGGCTCCAGGATGTCCGTTTCGGGCTTGTCGACCAGGGCCTCCCACGTCGCCGCGCTGAGCACCGTCTCCCCCGGCTCGGCCCACTGTTGCAGACGTTGGGTGAGGTTCACCGTGTCCCCGACCACGGTGTACTCCAGACGCTGTTCCGACCCGAGCAGGGCTGCCGCCACCCGACCCGTGGAGAGACCTATCCCTATTCGGAACGGATCGAGACCCTGGTCCTCCCACTCGGAGTTGACCATCTCCTGCGCCTGGTGCATCGCCACCGCGGCCGTCATCGCCCGCTGGGCGTGATCGGCTACCGGATCGGGAGCCCCGAAGACCGCCATGACGGCGTCACCGACAAACTGCATGACGGTCCCATCGTTGTCGAGAACGGCGGTGTTCATCTCGGCTCGATGTCTATTGAGCTGGCCGGCCAGGGCGGTGGGGTCGGTGTGCTCGGCGATGGTCGAGTAGCCCCGGATGTCGGACATCAGCACCGTCACCTCCAGCTCCTCGGTCTCATCTAGCCCCCTTCCCCCACGGCGGAGCCGTTCGGCGATACCGCCCGGCAGCAACCGGGAGAGCTGCTCCCCCTGCTCCTCGCGGAGGGTGATGGCCCGCTGCAGGGTCTTGAGACGGTTGATGGCGGTGGTGTTGCCCACCGAGACCCCTTCCGCCAGCCGCGTCCACAGCTTCTCGATACTGGAGTCGATATCGGCCGGGGTCGTGTTCAAGGCGACGGCGATGGCCTTGATGGGCGTCCCCTGGGCGATGTGATCCAGAAGGATTTCCTCCTCGGGTGCGAGGACACCGTCCGCCGAGATCGGTTTGGTCAAGGCCTCGACGATCTTGGGGTCGAGCATGGAGCCTCCCGTGGCCACCTCACGAATCGCCCGGACGAGCTGATCGCCTTCCGCCACCCGGTCCTTGAGCAGGTAGGCGTAGCCGGCGGCCCCCTCGGAGAGGAGCGAGACGGCGTACTCGGGGTCGTCGTACTGGGAGAGAATCACCACCCCGGTTCCGGGATGCATCTTTCTGACCACCTTCGCCGCCTCGATGCCCTCCTTCTGAAACGAGGGAGGCATCCGGATGTCGGTGACCAGGACCTGGGCCGTGGTGTGGTCGGCGCCATCGATGAGCTCGTCGTAGTCGGAGGCCACGCCGATGACCTCCAGATCCTCGGCGAGGTCGATCAACGCTCGAACTCCCTCCCTCACCAACAGGTTGTCCTCGGCGAGAAGGACGGTGATCGACGGCTCGGATTCGGTCATGGAACCCAAAGTACGCGTCCTCGGCCGGCCCGGACACCGTGATGGCCCGTATCGGAATGTGGGGGAAACCACACCCGGATGGGTGGATACCCCACTCGTCACCCCGGTCCCCTCCCGGCACGATGGTGATCAGGAGTCTTCATCGGAGGAAGCATGCGAATCGAGAGCTCGGTGACATCGGTCTCGTGGATCCCGTCCGAGGCCATGAGCGGGCCGATGCGGGTACCCATGGACCTGGGGATCGGCCACTACGACCAGCCCCCACCGGACCATGTCGATCCCGACGTGTTGGAGAAGCTGCGAGAGGAGGACCGGTTCCGTTTCGTCAACCATCTGGCCGCCTGGGTCGAAGTCGACAACGGGGATGTGGTCGACACCGGGTACTCCGGTGGGGGGATCGTTGGCTCTTCGAGGGCACGACTCGGGATCTCGGTCACGCTGCCGGGGATCGGCTTTCCCGTTCTCCAGGATCTGCCCGCCGTCGAGGGTGACCGGGTGCGTTTCGTGCAGACGGCCGGGGGCCGCACCGCGGCGCCGCTCCCCCGTCGAATCGACCGACCACCCTATGTGCGGATTACCGCCCCGTCGGCCTGGACGACCCTGGCTCTCACTGTCACCGCCGACGGCGCGTCGGAGTTCGAGCTGGTGGGCGCCTCACCCTTCCCGCGTCACTGGATCTACGGGCCCGACGGCGAGCTGGCCTCCAAGAGCGGGGTAACCGACTTCGCCGAGTGGACCAGGGTCCACGACCACGACCGATCACCCTGGCATAACTTCGAGCGTCCGATACTGGTCTCCGAGGTGGAGTCGCAGGTGGAGCGGGAGCTGTCGAGTGTCGTGATGTCAACGGCGAAGCCGAAGATCGTCGGTTTCGACTCCGGTTTCACCCTCATCCAGCAAGGTGAGTCCGGATCGGTCATCTACCTGGTCCTGGATGGGATGTTGCGGGTGGAGATCGACGGCAAGGAAGTCGCCGAGCTGGGGCCGGGGGCCATCGTCGGTGAGCGTGCCATCCTCGAGTCCGGGCTCGCCACCGCCACCGTGACGACGAGGACACCGGTTCGGGTGGCCGAGATCCCCGCCGACGCCTTCGAACGTTCCGACCTGGAGCAGGTGGCGGCAAAGCACCGTCGAGAGGAGATGCGCTGACGACCGTCCGGAGAGGGAATGAGGGTGACCGCACCAACAGTGTGGTGGTGGCACTGATCCCCGGCAGGCGGTGTGGTCATGCATTGGCCACACCATCTCAGGTGGAGGAGGAATGATGGACCAACCCAAGAGACGACGAGTGGCCCTTCGAGTGGTGGCAGCGCTGCCCTTACTGCTGCTCCTTGTCCTCGTTGGCCCCCTGTTGCCGTTTCTCGTCCTGTTCTGGCTGCCGGACGACACGTTGCTGTCGATGTTCGACGACCTGACTCGAGCCGACCTGGTTCATCGAGTCCATGACACTGCCCTCTCCATGATGGCGTGGTCACTGGTGATCGGCGTAGCCGTCCAGCTTCACCGACCACAGTCGAAAGCGGCGCCGATGCTTCAGGCTCTGGCCATCCCGGTGCTCATCATCGTCGCAGACGTCTTGAGGGGGAGATTCGACCTCTTCGGAGTCATTGTTCTGGCCCTCCTTCTGCTGCTTGCCTTCCTTCATCCTCGCCGTGGCGACCTGCTGAAGGTTCCTCATTTCGATGGTGCGATGGCCGGCTTGACGGCTGTAGCCGCAGTTCCCTGGCTGGTATTCGCCGTAGATCAGGCAAGACTCCAGCTTCTCGACGTCGCCGGCGACGTGCACGCGGAGAGAGGCCACTGGGGCCTGATGACGCAACTGGCCGTGCTCGTCATCCTGTGGGCGTTGATCGGCTCTTCGAACCACACCGGTTGGCGTCTCACCGCCTGGGTGGCAGGGATGGTCTCCGCCATCTACGGGCTCCAATCGCTCGTCTTCCCGGACGTGGGGTCGTCGGCCATCACGGGCTGGGCATTGGCGGCCATGGCATGGGGAGTGGTCTACCTGGTCATGGCGGAACGTCGGGCCCATGGCTCAGTCCGGTTAGAGCACACCCCTGATGACTATTCCGAGCCGAGCGCCGGGCTCACCAGGCAGAACCCAGGTTCCCGGTGACCGTTACTCGCCTAGAGATGCGCTGTGACTGATCGCCACAACTCGAAACCCCTGAGGACCCGGATGGTGCGGTATCGGTAGGCTGGGAAAGATGGTGGAGTTCGGTGTGCTGGGCCCTCTCGAGGTATTCCGGGAGGACGAACCACTGTCGCTCGGCGGGCATCAACAGCAGTTGGTTCTGGCCGTCCTCCTGACCAACCTCAACCGAGTGGTCTCCACCGACCGCCTCATCGACGAAATATGGGGGGAGTCTCCTACCCGGGCGGCCCGAAAGACGGTCCAGTCCCACGCCGCTCACCTGCGGAGCCTCGTCAACCGGGACGGGGAGATCCTCAGGGGCCGGCCACCCGGTTACCTCTTGGAGATGGAGCCCGACCAGGTCGACGCCCACCGCTTCGAGGCGCTCGTGCACGAAGGCCGCTCCCGCCTCGCCTCCGATCCCGCCGCCGCCGCCCAGATTCTCCGGCAGGCTCTGGGACTCTGGCGGGGACCTCCTTATGACGATCTGGCAGACGACGCCCCCTCCCTGCGGGAGGAGGCGGCTCGCCTGGAAGAGCTCCACCTGGCGGCTCAGGAGGCCCGCTTCGAGGCCGACCTGCGCTCTGGGGAGGACATCTCCCTCGTCTCCGACCTGGAGCGGGCGGTGGCCGCCCATCCCTACCGGGAGCGTCTCCGGTCTCTACTCATGCTGGTCTTGTACCGTGCGGGGCGCCAGACCGATGCCCTGGGCGTCTACCAGGAAGCCCGTCGGGTGCTGGCCGAGGACCTGGGCCTCGAGCCCTCGCCGGAGCTGCAGCGCCTGGAGCAGGCCGTCTTGGACCACGACCCGATGCTGCGGTCGGCCGATCCCCTGGGGGCGCTGGTCTCCCCGGCAGGCGCCATCCCCCACCGCAATCCCTACAAGGGTCTCCGTCCCTTCACCGAGGATGATACCGAGGACTTCTTCGGCCGCGCCGACCTGGTGAGACGGCTCACCGAGCGCCTCGGCCGCCGCGACGTGACGGGGCGCCTGGTGGTGGTGGCCGGTCCCTCGGGATCGGGGAAGTCCTCGGTGGTGCGAGCCGGACTGATCCCGGACCTCCGGGAGGGGGCGGTGTCGGGATCAGAGGACTGGCGGGTGGAGACCCTCTACCCGGGACAGGACCCCCTGGGGGCTCTGCGGAAGGCCCTGGGAGGCCGCGCCGGAGGGGAGGTGGAAGAGGAGGATTTCTTTGACCTGCCGGCGGCTGTCGAGGAGCCGACGCTGTTGGTCATCGACCAGTTCGAGGAGATCTTCACCCTCACCGAGGACGACCGGACGCGCCGGACCTTCCTCGACTGGATCGCCACCGCCACGGCCCACGGAGGGAGCGGACTGCGGGTGGTGGTGACGATCCGGGCCGACATTCTGGATCGCCTCTTGCAGTATCCCGAGCTGGCTCGGCTGCTCCAGCCCTGTTTGGAGCTGGTCCCGCCCCTCGCCGAGCATGAGGTCCGGGCGGCTGTCACCGAGCCCGCCGCCCGGGTGGGGGTGCGGGCGGATCCCGAGCTGGTGGCGGAGATGACCCGAGATGCGGCGGCCCGCCCGGGGGCCCTCCCTCTCCTCCAGTATGCCCTCACCGACCTCTTCGAGCGACGCACCGGGGATGGGCTCACCGTCGATGCCTACCGGGCTGCCGGAGAGATCTCCGGTGCCCTGGCTCGGAGAGCCGAGGACCTCTATCGGGGACTGGATGACTCAGGCCGAGAGGCCATCCGCCAAGGCTTCCTCCGGTTGGTGGTCCTCACCGACGAAGGTGAGCACCTCCGGCGGAGAATGGTGACTGCAGAGCTGGCGCAACTCCCCCTCGACCGGAGCGATCTGGACGGCGTGCTGGAGATCTTCGGCCAGCACCGTCTCCTCACCTTCGACCGAGATCCGGAAACGGGCGAGGCCACCGTGGAGATCGCCCACGAAGCCTTGCTCCGGGAATGGCCCAGGCTCCGGGAATGGATCGAAGAGGCCCGGGAGGGTTTACTCCTCCAGCGGCGGCTGGCGAGCGCTCTCGCGGAATGGCGAGACGCCGGCGAGGATCCTTCCTACCTCGTCGGCGGCGGCCGACTCGAGCAGTTCGAGACGTGGCTAACGGGAACCGATCTTGCACTCACCCAAGACGAGCACGAATTCATCGCCGCCAGTCGACGTTACGAGGACCGACGTCGAAGACAGCAGAACATGAGACGTTGGTCGCTCGTTGCTGTCCTTACCTTGGCAGTCCTGCTTGTTTCGGGTTTGGCATTGTTCATCCGGGGCCGGGAGCGAACCGCCACCGCGCGGGAGCTGGCAGCCGCCTCGGCCACCCTCGTGGATACCGACCCGCAATTGAGCCTGCTCCTCGCCCTAGAGGCTGTTAGGGCTGATGAGAATGCGCGGGAGGCGGTGGAGGCGCTCCATCGCGCGGCCACGCAATCCCGTGAGTTGTGGAGGGCCACCTGGGAAGCGGATCGTCCGCTTGCCCAGGCCGTGGGAGTGCAGATCAGTCCTGATGACAGTCTGGTGGCGATGACCGGGGACGGAGCGACTGTCGTGCTCCTTGACCGTGAGAGCGGCGAGCTGGTCAGGACGCTGGAACCGGAGGCGCCGGTGGACTTGGCGGTCAACCGTGGAGGTCCCGGAGTCTCCTTTTCCCCGGACGGGCGTCAACTGGCAGCTTTCGGGCCGGACGGCGTGGTCCGGATCTGGGAGGTGCAGACAGGAACCCTCGTGGTCCGCTTGATCGCAGCCGAAGGGAACCTGGAGTTTGCCAGGAGTGTGGTGTTCGGGCCGAACGGGAGGTGGCTGTACACCTCGGCCGCCGGAGAGTCGCCGGACCTGCCGGTGATTCAGTGGAGCACAGATACATGGGCCGTGGAGCGTCGCTGGGAGTCTGGCGGAGTGGTTGGGGGAGGGGTAGTGGTGAGCCACGACGGCACTCTCCTGGCAGTGCCCTTCTTGGAAAGGCGTGAAGTCCTGGTTTTCGACACTGAAACCGGAGCCGAGGTGACCAGGATCGAGATAGCGGGCGACAACGAAATCGTGGGTGCATCATTCAATCCTCATGGGCCCCTGGCGGTCGCCGCTGGGGGACACATCACGGTGTGGGATCCCCGTACCGGCGAGCAATTGCCCGTGGAGTTCGCCGCCGGGGTGCTGGCCAATGCCATCGCCCTCGAGTTCGATCCGAGCGGTGATCGCCTGGCCACCGGACTCCTAAATGAAGGCGTGCTCAGCGTGTGGGAGACCCGGCCGTTCGAGGAGGTGACGAGAGCGCTACGTCTGGCCGGTCACACAGGGACAGTCGGCGGCATCGACTTCGACTCGAGTGGCGACACGCTGGTGAGCGGATCCGGCGACCGCACCGTGCGACTGTGGAACACCAGCCTGACTGGGCGGGGTGAGGTCACCTCGATCGGCAGTCGCTTCCCCATTGACATCAGGTTCTTCGACGAGGGTCGCCGCTTGGCAGTGGTGACCCACGGCGACTTTCACGGAATGCAACTCGTCGACCTAGCCAGCGGCGAGCAGACGCGAATCCCAGAGGCCTACAGCGGACGGGTGGCCTTCACTGATGACGAAAGTCGCTTTGCTGCCCAGATCGCCGCCATCGACGAGGAGGGACGTCAAGACCGTGTTGACCCGTTTGAGCCTGCCATTGGCGTCTGGGACACAGAGACCGGTGACCTGTTGCAGGAGATCCCTGCGCCTGGGGAGGCGTGCCGGATTTGGGCTCCCGGGTTTTACCCCGCCTTCTCACGCGACGGTCGGGTCCTGGCGGTCGGCTACCAATGCGAGAAGACGCTCCGGGTTTGGGAACTGTCTCCGCAGCAACTCATCGCTGAACTCGAGCATGACTTCGAAGTCGCCGGTGCGGTGTTTACTCCCGATGACAGGCACGTGGTGACCGTGGCATTGGACGGGGTGGTCCGTCTCTGGGATTCCGCGACATGGACCCTGGCCAGGGAAATACGATCCGGTGATGAGGCCCTTGTCGACGTCGGATTTTCACCCGATGGCAGCCTGGCGGCCGCTTCTGATACCGATGGGACCGTCTATCTTTGGAGCACACAGGATTGGTCACTCCTCCGAACCTTGACCGGTCACGCGGGAGCGGTGAATCGAGTGGTCTTCGGTCCGGAGGGGAAGCGACTGGCCACGGCGGGCAACGATGCGACCGTACGGATCTGGGATGTCGAGACCGGTGAAGAGCTCTGGAACCTCCAGGGCCACGACCACGCGGTGGAATCCGTGGCCTTTCATCCCGACGGTAACCACATCGCCTCCATGTCGGCGACCAACTGGGCGATCTGGATCTGGACCCTCGACACCGACGAGCTGATCGAGATCGCCGAGACCCGGGTGACCCGGCCGCTCACCGACCGAGAATGCCGGATCTACCTGCACTTGGAGGCCTGTCCTGCCGAGTAGCCACGGTTTCCTGATGGTCTGGCTTTCCCGATATGCCCGGGAAACCTCACGGACGTTGGAGGGAAGCACCGACAAATAGATGAGCGCCAACCATAAGCCGACGACGCCTACCCTCGCGAATGGCGGGACGATTGGAGCGCATCCCTGATAGCTATTTTGAGCCGAACGCTGTGCTAACCGGGTGAAACCCAGGTCGCCAGCCACCGTAGCTCCCCTGGCCAGGCGATGCGCTGTCAGGGAGATCCGCGGATCAATCGCAACGATTTCTGCAGTCGACCGTCGATCGGCCAGGGCGCATGATGAGGCCAAACGCGTCGTCGCCTCGTGCTCGGCCCCACCGCTCATCTCGACTTCCCGAACTCACAAATGCACTTGTACAATCAGGGGTTCTCCGGGGCCCATAGCTCAGTCCGGTTAGAGCGCATCCCTGATAAGGATGAGGTCCGTGGTTCAAGTCCACGTGGGCCCACTACCGAACCCCCAGCGTGCTGGGGGTTTCTGCATGTCTGGCTTGGACGGCAAACGATGTTGGAGATGCGCTGCGTCAGCAGTGCGTCAGCGCCAGGTGCGGGGCACGGTCAGAGAGCGACGCAGAGCGGCGAGAGCGCTCCGGTAAGGACGAGTCGCAACGCGAACGCGTGGGCACATGTGCGAAACCAACGCGTCGTCGTGCACCGGCGAGAGCCTGAGCAGTCCGACACCTGAACTCTGACCGGGCGC
>CAZTXD010000029.1:0-31427 GCA_964617995.1 uncultured Acidimicrobiaceae bacterium | reverse complement strand
GGGTTCGAGCCGAACGTCGTACCTGGTCCCGAGTGGTGGCAGAGCAAGCTGTTTGTCTGCCGGGTCAAGAAGGTGCCGCCGCAGAAGGGTAAGGACGGTAAGGAGTACGACGAGAAGGCCGAAGTCAAGGGCTTCATGAGTGCCAAGGACTGGAAGCCTGGTACGAGTCCCAAGAAGGCCGCGGCAGGCGCTACTAAGCCTGCTGACGGTCTCCTCCCGTAATACATAAAGAGGAAGTGCGACAAGGGCCCACTAACCTATTGGCGGCCTCCTTCAGGGGTGTAGGGTGCTTGTGGAGTCGTTAGTTCGCACGGTGTGAGGTTGGGGTTTCTCACACACTTAATATGTGATAGGACAATCCCTAGTTAGCCAGTGGCAACTTCTCTCGCCAGGGATTGTCCTATCACCTTATTGTACCCGAAGGGAGGTGTCGATTGGACTCAGGGGCTGAACGTCGAATAGCCTTCTTTAAGGCCGTATTTGGGCGTGCACAGGGATACGTTTGTATAGCTCTCCTAGACCCTCAAACACGTGCCTTCTTTGAGAAACTCTTTGCCTGGCCTAGTCAGGGAGAAGAACTGCTCGACTACATCGAGCGCGCCCACGAAGGGTACAATGTTTACTTCTGTCCACAACTGTTAGATGATCCAGACTTCCGTCGGGCCAGTGATGGTAAGGGCCCACGCGTAAAAGAAAACGTACGCACATGCCCAACCGTATGGGCCGATCTGGATGAATGCTCTCCGGACCGACTACTGATTCGTCCAACAGTACTAGTCGAATCGTCTTATGGACGTCATCAGGCCTTCTGGGTGATGGAGGATCCACTAGAACCTAAAGTAGCAGAGGACCTAGCTCATCGAATTACGTACCATCACCTAGCAGACGGTAGTGACAAAACAGGATGGGATCTGACGCAGCTACTTAGAGTACCTCTAACAGGCAACTATAAGTACGAGGCTCCATTTGTTGTCAGAGTCATCAGCATGTCGGACGACAAGTTCCGATACGACGACTTTCAGTTGTATCCGAAGGCAAGTCGTAGAACTGGCGGAGGCATCCCGATGCCCGAGCCGGATCAGATTCCCGACATCGATGATCCTATCTCCTTCATGCAAGAACGACGAAGGAAACTGAACAGTAGCGTATTTAGGCTGTTCAGTGATGAGCCTGCTGCTGGATCCTGGAGTGAGCCTTTATGGCAATTACTCTTGCTCCTACTCGAAGGCGGACTGGAACGCGAGGAAGTCTTCGCAATAGCAAGACAGGCTGCTTGTAACAAGTACACTAGAGACGGAAGGCCAGAAAAGCACCTCTGGGACGATGTTTGCCGTGCTTATATCAAGCACATGGAAAACGTCAAAGCCGTTGTTGTCCCAGAACTTGAACAGATCGACTTAATCACTGATGAGGAACTAGCCCAAGTAAGACAGCATTACACGTTTGTGGAAAGGTACATTGAGTGGGCTACAGGCCTCGGCGACGCCGCTCCCCAATATCACCAAGCAGGGGCCTTCGTCATATTGAGTTCGATCCTGTCTGGGAGAGTCTCGCTACCTACCTCGTTCGGAAACATCATTCCCAACCTGTGGTTTATGCTTCTGGCAGATACGACCCTAACGCGAAAGTCCACGGCGATGGACATAGCCATGGACCTCTTGATCGAAGTTGACCCTGATGTCATTATGGCCACGGATGGTTCGATTGAAGGTCTTATGCAGGGCCTGTCTACTCGCCCAGGGAGACCTTCAATCTTCCTGCGTGACGAGTTCTCAGGACTTCTTGAATCGATGACCAAGAAGGACTACATGGCAGGAATGGCTGAAACACTTACCAAACTGTACGACGGTAAGTTCCAGAAGAGGTTGTTGCGTAAGGAACCAATCGAGATTCGCGAACCCGTTCTGATCCTGTTTACAGGCGGCATTCGAAATCGGGTGCAGCAACTCCTCACGCTCGATCACGTGTCGTCCGGGTTCGTACCTAGGTTCATCTACCTAACAGCTGAGTCAGATGTCAAGCGTGTTAAACCGTTAGGACCTCCTGTTGTAAGGGACAAACAGGCTAAAGAGGAACTGCTCTCAGAAATCCGAGACCTCTTTGTGCACTACACACAGAAGGTTGACGTAAAGGTTGAAGGTACTGCTGTCGCTATAGCACCTCCCAGGAAGTGGGAAGCTGAACTAACTCCCGCAGCATGGGCAAGGTTCAACAAGCTCGAGGCCGACTTTAACCAGGCTGGCCTTAAGTCAGACAGAGCTGACATCATGACACCGGTGTACGCACGTCTTGCTGTCTCAACGCTCAAAGCTGCAACACTACTCGCGGCGTCCGAGACTCGCGATGACGACATTGTAGTAGAAGAGATACACATTCTGCACGCCATTTCCTTTGCAGCAAAGTGGCGTGAATATGCCATTGACGTCATCAACGGAGTCGGCAAGACACAGAGTGAGCGTGATTTGGAACGTGTGTACCACAGCATCAGGAAGCAGCCAGGAATTACACGTTCGGCTCTCATGCAGAGCTACCACCTCACAGCGCGCACAGCAGATTCGATCTTCCAGACACTCGAGCAGCGTGGACTGATTACAGCAGTCAAGTTTGGAAGAGGCATGACCTACCAACCTGTCGCGACGGAGGACGAGTGACACTACCTTGGAACGACCCCAATCACGACGTACTAGCCGACTTCAGAGAAGCATATGCAACAGCGTTACTGAAGAGAGGAAAAACAATGAAGTGTGTTACAGTCTTCAGCGGAGGGCTTGATAGCACTACCCTAGTACACAGTCTAGCCAAGCTGGACCAGCACGAGCAGCATCTACTGTCGTTCGACTATGGACAACGGCACAAGAAGGAACTCGAGTACGCAGCACGCACTGCTGACTTGCTGGGCCTGCGGCACGATGTCATCGACCTCTCTGGGATCACGCATCTAATCAGCAACAGTGCCCTCACCTCACCCACCGTCAAGGGCCCTAAGGGTCAGTTCGACAGCTCCGCAGGTCCAGAGATCGAGGTTCCTGAGGGACACTACGCCGAAGAGAGCATGAAGCAGACGGTTGTTCCTAATCGGAACATGATCATGCTGTCAATCGCAGCAGGTGTCGCAGTTAGTGAAAACGCTGACTGCATTGCTACTGCAGTACATGCGGGCGATCATTATGTCTACCCTGATTGCCGACCCGAGTTCATTCAGACAGCTAATGATGCTATCAGCTTCGGTAACGAAGGCTTCGGCAAGATCCCGAAGCTCGGAGTCGGACAAGTCCCCGATCAGTTCATTCTTGCACCATTCATCCACACCACCAAGGCCGAAATCGCTTACTACGCCATTCAGCTAAGCGTTCCGCTACACATGACTTGGAGCTGCTACAAGGGTGGTCATTTCCACTGCGGTCGCTGCGGTACCTGCGTAGAGCGTCTCGAAGCCATCAGTGAGGCAGAAGAGCGTGCACGTGCGGAGCATATCATCCCCGACGGAATTCATTCCGTGGACGACACAGTGTATGAGGATGACGAATACTGGAAGCAGGTAAACCATGGCTAATGCACCAGAAGGATTTGCTGAGGAACGACGTTCAGCTTTTACCAAGCAGCTGTCAGAACTACTGAACTGTTACAGTTTTGACACGCTCACCAATACGCCTGACTTCATTTTGGCCAACCACCTCCTGGACTATCTAGAAAGCCTTGCAGAGCTGACTAGGTCACGAGACAAGTGGTATGAACGTGGTGTCGAAGGCAAACAATGACTCTGCGACAGGAGGGCTCACCCGTGACGTTCATCTCGGTAAGACACAACATTGAGGTCGCACATCGCCTCCACGACCTTCCGGGCAAATGTGAGAACATTCATGGACACTCAATGTGGGTCGAACTGAGTATCTTCGGCTTGCCGAACAAGACAGGCGTACTAGAAGGGCTAGCATTCGGTGATGTCAAGAAGAAGTTTCGAGGGTTCCTTGATGGGACGTTCGACCACCACTTGCTCTTGAACGAACGTGATCCTTGGGCAAGGCCACTACTTGTTCCCTCCGTTACATACGAAGGGGACGAGCAGCCCAAGTACATGTTTGACAGCCCTGATCAGCCGAGCTACTTGCCTGGACTGCAAACAATGTCCGCAGACCCCACTACTGAGAACATTGCCAAGTGGATCGCTACGTGGGCTATCGACGAGTTCAATTTGCCAGTAGACGTCAAGGTGCACGAAACGCACGTCAACGCTGCCGGCTTCATGGCCAATCCTCGAAACGGAGTGAAGTGATGCCGAGTATGACACCACTCAAGAAGATCGTCCGCGAAGGTAGTAGGATCTACACCGTAGACTTTGCCAACAACCATCGGTTCATTGCAACTACAGGTGAAGCTGCAGACAATCCGGATGGACAGGACTTTGCAGACGCCTCTTGGGTTGCAAATGCTATTGCAGGCTACCACGGTGTCTCTCTAGAGGAGTCCGACGATGAGGCTGAGTGAAATCTATCCCTCAACACAAGGAGAGGGACCTAAAGTAGGACTTCCTACCTTATTCGTACGCTTTGCAGGCTGCAACTTGAAGTGCCCAGGATGGCCTTGTGATACGGAACATGCCATCAATCCTGCTAAGTACAGGAGCGAGTGGCAAACATTCTCACCAGACGAGCTCGGAGATGAAATCATCTGGCGATCGAGGCCTGGACAAAACATCTGCTTTACCGGTGGTGAGCCTTTCCTCCAACCTAACGAGGAACTACGGATCCTCAGCAACGACCTCTACGTGAGCGAACGCAAACTGGAGTGCTTTAGCAACGGTACACTAAGTATTCCTGAATGGGCCTTCAAGGACATGGACTTCATCCTCGACTGGAAGCTTACAGGCAGCGGAGAGAAGAACTTGAATGCCGATATGTTCCTGACAAACCTCCACAGGGCCCTTGGGAGTTCGCAAGGATCAAAGCGGCACGTCGTTAAGTTTACAGTTGCTAACTGGCACGACTTTGACGAAGCAGTAACAAGGTACGACACACTGCTAAGAGACGCAGGTGTGCAGGTGTATGTTGGTCCGGTTTGGGACAAGGTCGAACCCAGAGAGATTGTACAGTGGGTACTTGATTGCGATCTGAACTGGAAGCTTAACATCCAGACACACAAGTACATCTTTGACCCAGGCGCTCGTAGGACGTAGGCAGCCTTACAAAGGCCCTGTGGGGCTTTGCACGACGCAAGAGCGGCATTCAGAGGAGCGAGATGAAGAAGGAAGAACCAAGTCAGCCTAGTCCTAATCGTGCAACTCTTCGTGCACAAGGATACCGTGCTAGAAGGTACGCAATGCCTAAGAGGCGTTTCCGTACAGGTACGGGCAGTTTCTTCAAGTACGAGGAGCAGCACTGGCGTGCTGATGGTGCTACGCGTGGGAAGAAGCAGGTTCATCGGTATCCTCGGCAGTTGGAGGCAAAGTGACAACCGACGAAGGCACACACTACTACGGCGACGGATGTCAGCCCCCTCATGTTCCGACAATTACAGAGGATGAGCTCCTCAATGCTCCTAGGATACAAGGAGTGCCTGTAGCTACTGAGATTGAGGATGACTTCGACCCGGCCGGAGCGGATGCTCTTTACATTGCGCCTTCTGATCTAAAGTGGGCCGAATCACTACTAGGTGTGTACGCTGGACTAGACCATGGCGACCATGCTGACGGTACGCCAAAGCGCTTCCTTGGTATGCTAAACGAGCTAACTGCACACAAGAGGTGTAGCGGTGCTTGCATGAAGTTCAAGACGTTCCCTAATGATGGCATGGATGAGATGGTTGTCGTTCAGGGGGTTCCGTTCGTCAGTATGTGCAACCACCACGTAGTACCGTTTATCGGTCATGCGCACGTTGCGTATGTTCCGAAGGACAAGATTGCAGGCCTGAGCAAGTTTGCACGAGTCGTAGATCACTTTGCGAGAACACTACAGGTACAAGAACGTCTGACAGCCCAGGTGGCTGACTACCTGGAAGAGAAGCTCGAACCTCGAGGCGTAGGAGTCATCCTACGAGGTGAGCACCTCTGTATGACTATTCGAGGCGTACAGAAGCCCGGCACCGTAACAACAACTGCCGCCATGCGAGGTGTGTTCTCAGATCACACACGTACTGCCAAGCGCGAGTTCCTCTCCTACCTGAACGGAGGCATCCACTAATGGAGCCCGATGCTGCAGATAACGTCCGTGAAGTCCTTGATGTCCAGAGCCGTCATGGTAACTGGAACTTTAGTCCGTATATGCGAGGGCTTTATAACGGTATGGAGCTGGCGCTTTCTATCACAGAGAACCGTGAACCTGTACTCAAGGAAGCTCCAGATCAGTATCTCTGTGACCTAGTAGTTCCGTCCGAAGAAAGTCCCGCACTTGAAGGTGATGTTGCAAATGACTGACAGTACTGGTAGGTCTTCTTCTCGCCAACCAAACCTGCAGAATGTGCCGATCCGTACCGAAGAGGGTCGTCAGATCCGGGATGCTCTGAACAACCGAACTATCCTAAGCATCCCAGATACCCCGAAAATGATCCGCGAGACCTTGTGCGTCGCACAGACGGCCATCGGCCTAGCAGCAGTTGGAGACCGTGTACGTGAACACATCGACCGTCTCGGCCGACTCGTCGACGAGTGCGACCGTCATCGCCCCCTCGGCAACGATGGTAAGCACGGCGATCGGCACACACCAACCTGCGGATGTGAGGATGTGACCAAGTGAACGACCTACTAGGTATGGTTCACCAGTGCAGGACGGACACTCGACGCTGGTTTCCCAATCAAGAAGAGGACCTGGGATTCCAAGGTCTTGCACTGGCCGGTGAAGTGGGCGAGCTTTGCAACCTCATCAAGAAGGTCGAACGGGGTTCGATGACCTTCGAAGAGGCACGCGATGCGATGGGTGAAGAGGCTGCAGACGTCCTCATCTACTTGTGTAATATCTTCGCCACGATCGATGTAGACCCTACAAAGGTCTACGCCGCCAAGCGTCGTAAGAACGAACTCAGATTCGGCAAAGAGAATGGTGCTAAGCATGTCAGATGAGAGAGTCGCAGAACTCATCGAAGGGTACAACGCCGAGTTCGATCAACGGTGCCAAGACAGACATGACATGGGCGCCCAGAAGTACGGTGCAGACTCCTTTGTTGAGGTCGACACCATTGAGATGGCCTTGGCCGAAGTTGTGGACCTTGCCAACTATGCACGGTACACCTTTATCCGCTTACGGCTTTTGCAAGACCAACTAGGGGGTGATGGTACTACTAAGGAGCCTCTTCCTGGCAACGAGGAAATGGGGAAGGTTCCGCAAGCTCGACAGCCCATGAGTGGGTTCTACAGCTTTAGGAAGGACCAACAACAATGAGAACAGCTTTGATACCTCCACGCGGATTGGAGAATTACGCGTTACAGTCGAACTTCCACTTGGCACTAGCCATCCCAGGACTCATGTCGCGTAGGACTTACTCGGGTATGTACCTACGCGCTTCCCGATTGGGTGACTACGTAGTACTAGACAATGGCGCCAACGAGGGAACAGCCGTACCTACGGAAGACCTGGTTCGAGTAGCCACAGATCTACAGTGTCAGGAAATAGTAATGCCTGACGTGCTTGCAGACAAAGATGCCACCATCAGGAGAGTTCGCGAATTCGTCAGGACTGTACACATCGGTACCAAGAAGATGGCCGTCCTGCAGGGTAAGAACTATGCAGAACTTCGGTGGTGCGTCTCCCACTTTGCAGACATACCTGAAGTGACAGTAATAGGCATTCCACGCCATATAATTTCAACTGTGAACAAACCCTCGATTCGCATCGACCTAGCGAACGAGATTGAGAATGTACACCCGAAGAGGTTCGAGATCCACTTCTTGGGTACTAATCCTCAATGGTTGCGCGAAGTGTGTGCGGCAACAAAGTATGCAGGGCACGTTCGGTCTGTTGATTCTTCATTGCCCTTCAACTACACCATTGCACGTAAGCGACTCTCTCTTACGGGGGAGCCTGTCTACAGGCCTACTGGCTTCTTCGAAGAGGACTGGTCAAGGCGTGTAGACGTGCAGCTGCTAAAGGACAACATCGAAACCTTCTTGGAGTGGACGAATGCCGACATCCGAATTAGTCGACAGGAAGCACCCGCGCGCGAAGTGCGAGGAGTGTCCGCTACGTGATTCGGGTGTATATGTACCTTCTTTGATCCCTGAGAACCCGAAGTTGGTCGTTGTCGGGGAAGCACCTGGCTTCTATGAAGCGCAGTACGGTAAGCCTTTCGTCGGCCCCTCAGGTAAGCTACTAAACCAGGTCTTGAGGCATCATGGCTACAAGAAGGAAGAAACCCTCTACACGAATGCTGTATCTTGTCGCCCTAAAGATAATGCGACTCCTAATCGGGCTGCGATTAATGCATGTCGAGAGCGTCTCGGTTCAGAAATCGCAGATTCAGACGCTACTGATGTCATTGCACTTGGTGGGCCGGCAGCGTCAGTACTCGTTAGAGGTAGCGGTAACAACGGAATCACAAAGTTGCGCGTTGGTCTCCCTAAGGCCATCTCAGCAGATCTCGTCCCAGACAAAGCTGATAGCATCAGAGTTGTACCGTCTTGGCACCCTGCCTACTGCATGCGTAACGCTGACGCTTTCCCTTCATTAGTTTCTGACATAGGAAAGCTGACGCAATCAGCACGTACTCCGTGGAAACCTCCTGACTGGAAGTACTTTGAGGAACCTGCTATTGCGGTGCAGGCCCTTCAAAGCCTAAAGGACTGGCAAGACATTCACCAGTCCTATGCCCTTGCGGTAGACATTGAGGCCGGAATCGAAAAGGATATCTCGTTCGGACATCCTAACGAATACGACCTGCTATCGGTTGGCCTCGGCTATGCCAAGAACAAAGTAATAGTCATTGGCGAAGAGGCGCTCAAAGACTCTTTTGTTCGCGACGTCCTAGGAGACATTCTCAGGCGATCACTCATTATCGCGCACAACGGAAAGTTCGACCTGCAAGGACTGTATCCTGTTTTTGGTGCTCTGAAGCTTTGGTTCGATACCATGCTGGCTTCCTATTGCGTAGATGAACGTCCGGGCAATCATGGCCTTAAGGTACTGGGCATTGAGAAACTCGGTACTCCTGCCTGGGGCGACGAGATCTTGCAGTACATCCCTAAGAAGGGCAGCTACGCTAACATCCCCCGACCCATCCTGTACAAGTATAACGCATACGACGTTGCAGTGACGTGGGACCTGTACGAGCTGTTCACCGAGTTGCTAGAAAACAGTGCATCAGCAGTTGACTGGCCTTACCAGGATCGTCCGTTCAAGTCGTTGCGAAACCTGCATGACTTCCTAGTAAAAGCTAGCAACCAGTTGATGTTCCTAGAACTGAACGGTATTGCCATTGATAGGCGATACCAAAATGAACTGCGCGGCATCTTCAACGAACGACTCGGAGGTCTTGAGGACCAGCTAGCCTCAATCAGCCAACGCGACATCAACCCCCGTTCCCCCAAACAGCTCAAGGAATACTTTGCAGACAATGAAGTGTATCTTGACAGTACAAATCAAGATACGCTGGAACAACTGCTCAAGATACTTGACAACAAGGGGATCTCAGAGGACCACCCTGTAGTTCGGTTCATAAGAACTCTGCTGGTTCATAGGAGGCAGCAAAAGCTAGCCTCGACCTACGTTGAGGGCATCCGGAAGCGAATGTATCGAGGTAGAGTACACACAACGTACTTGCTGCACAACTCTACCTCAGGACGGCTTACGTCACGTAACCCCAACTTGCAGAACATCGTACGGGACAAAGACATCCGAAGGCAGTTCACTGTAGCTAAGCCCGAGAATGTGTTCGTGCACAGTGACTTCAAACAGGCAGAGGGGCGTGTAATCTCCTTCCTCGCTGAGGACGAATACCTACGGGACATCTTTAGCAACCCCGATCGTGACATCTTCGACGAGCTTTCCGACCAGCTATATGGAAAGGGTAACTGGCGAAAGGAAGTTGAACGTGTTCGAACGAAGGCGTTCTTCTACGGAATCTCCTACGGACGAGAAGCATACTCCATCGCCATGGAGCATGACATGTCTGTGCGCGAAGCCAGTAGGCGTCTGCAAGAGTTCATGTCGCTTATCCCGGCTACAACGGCATGGCAAGCCTCCACTAGGGATGCGGTACTGGACGGAAAGGACCTCGTTACTCCATTCGGTCGACGGCGTCGTTTCTGGCTTATTACGGATCAGAACAAGAAGGATGTACTCAACGAAGCATTGTCCTTCTTGCCACAGTCCACTGCGTCTGACATCTGTCTCGATGCGTTTGTTAATGTGCGACCTCGACTGCGTGGTCTGGGATTTGTCAGACTCACCATTCACGATGCTCTGGTCGCGGAGTGTCATGAAGATAACAAGGATGAAGTCGCGAACATACTCATGGAAGAAATGGTAGCTGCCGGACGTCGGTTCACCGACTACCTACCATTCGAAGTAGATGTTTCCTACGGAAAGGACTGGGGAAGTCTGTAATGTCATATACCCATGCAGAAGCTTTTTGCCTAATGAAGTACGTTGCTGATGACGGATCCGAACAGGAATGGATCTGGAACAGTCGTGACGGAGTAACGCCGTTTGTTATTACGCTCCGTTCAGGCAAGCTGGCGACGCATCATGATTGGGACGAAGATCTGCGCGTACCTAATTACGAACCCAAACCAGGTACTCGGATGTTCGTTGACCTGACAGAAGAGCGGGCTAGGGAGAAGGCAACTAAGAACGCAGCCCACTACTGGGACAACAACGTTGCGTCGGCTCGGCATTTCTTTAGCTCCAAAGAGGAACTGGCAAACTACCTGCTCGAAAGCGTCCTCAAAGCATTTGAACCAGGAACTCCTGACCTAGTAGAAGTGGGACAACAATGAAGCAGTGGATCCATTTACAGTTACTGAAGGCAGCCAACTGGGGCTTAGATAGGGTGATCGATACAATCTCGTTCGTGCTTACAGTGTACAACAAGAACAACAAGTCGGACTGATCGAGGAGGACTAATGCCTCGAGGAAAGCAAGCCGAGGTTGGAGACACCAACACATCTGCCAATGGATACCACTATACGCGCACGGAAGAAGGTTGGCGCTTAACGCACCATCTTGTTGCTGAAAAGAAACTGGGACGTCCTGTTGCCCCCGACGAGACTGTACGGTTTGTAGACGGTGACCGCAACAACCTCTCCCCCGACAACATCATCGTTACTACTCGCAAGACTTCATTGCGCGGAAAGATCGCCAAACTCGAAGCGCAGATTATGGAACTCACTGCTGAGAAGGAACGTCTGCAGAGACAGCTAAACAAACAGAACGGACAGAAAGGCTAACACATGACACGCTTCTTCTACGACACCGAGTTCCTCGAGGACGGTAATACGATCGACCTCATCTCTATCGGTATCATTACCGATGACGGTGAAAAGTACTACGCGGTCAATTCTAGTGTAGACTGGGATCGCGTTAAGAGGCACTCCTGGCTCGTGCGCAATGTTGTGCCACACCTCCCCATTACAGGACAAAACTGTCTCGACACCTACCTTGCTGCCCCGGAGAACCAGTACCCCCAACCAAGCATTAGTCTGGTCTCACTAAATGAGACAAGTACTTGTGTCAAACCGAAGCAGGTCATTGCTAACGAAGTTCGTGACTTCATTCAGCAACGCTCCTTGCGTTGGCAAGACAACAAGCTCTGGGCTTGGTACGGTGCATACGATCACGTAGTCTTGTGTCAACTCTTCGGGCCCATGGCAGGCCTACCTAATGGCGTCCCTCGATTCACGCGCGAACTTATGCAGCTCTGGGAGGCTGCAGGGCACCCTGAGAAGCCCCGAAAGCCGGAGAATGCGCACAACGCTTTGGCCGACGCCTGCTGGAACAAAGAGCTCTGGACCCTCTGTGTTGACATCCTACGAGGGGATGACTCTGCGTCAAGAGTAGCTCTCTCTTAGGTTAAGATGTAGTTAGACTTAACAAAGACCTATGCTAGACTAAGTTAGACTGAATGACTTAAGCCCCTAAACCCCAATCTACGGCTAGCTGCCGCTTCAAAGTCTAACTTTGTCTAAAGATGAAACAGATAGACATCAATACGAGCCCTTGTCGTCGCACACCTCCACAGGGCGTTTGGGTTCTGCTACGTTCAAAAGAGAGGGGTACGATGTACTGTATTCGTAGCAACGATGGTGATCGGTGGGATGGGCTGACGCTCGAAGAAGTCGGTGAAGTTATCGTAGAACGCCTTACAGAAAGCGCTGAGGAGGAGGCTACCAAGCGCTGGTGCAGTTATGAGGTCTACTGGAGGGACGACGGCGCATATGGCCGGAACACTACGACTAGTCACATATAGGAACGAGATACTCAACGGCCTTGTTATCATGCTTCAGGATGATAACAAGTACGCTAGGGAGGTCTTGACCGACGAGCAGCTTACTAGGGCACATGATCCGCACCAGGTTTATGAGTTTGCTGTTTCGCGTCTCTGTACTGGTTGGTACTTCCAGTTCGGCGAACAACTACAATACGAGGCGCCTAACGACGAAGGAGGTGAATGGGTAATCACACGGGTCGGAGAGGTCATTGAGGGTGAAGTCGTCGAGGGTGAAGTCGTCGAAGGAGGTGGAACAATTGCAGCCATCGAGAGTGGTAATGCCGGAGGAATGGCACCCTGACTATGAAGGTATGACATGGCTACTAGATTGGCTTGAAGGTCGTGTATATAAGGGCCACAACGTAGTAAGAGTGGCAATGATGGAGGCTGTTGTTGAAGGTGCAACTCCTCCAAGTCTACCTAACGACGTTTACGACTTTACTTACAGGGTTCTGACAAAGCACAGAGTGGTCGGGCTGGCACCATATGTAGGCCGATCATTTGTATACATGTGGTACGTAGGCGTAGACAACTTCGGGAACGTCATCGCTTCTAGTGCACACGTAGAGCACGCAGGAAGCAGGTTTGCATGATTGTTTTTGTAGCAGGTAGGCAACAGGGAAAGACCATCGCAGTAGTTAGGTGGCTGCTCGAGGATCCCCAAAGGCGTGCGTTGCTTGTTGCCACACAAGACAGGAAAAACGAGATCATGCGCATGCTGTACCAACTTGCATACATGCGAGACAGGCGGTACTGGGAACAGCGTATCATAGTTGGTTCGCCTGACTTCCTGGAAGGTTATGCGCCAGTAGAAGTCGGCATCGACGACCTAGATACACTGCTGGAACAAATTTTCCGCTTGCGTGTTGAGTTCGTGACAATCAATGCTACCTTGATCCATCCTGAACCGTACAGGCCGGAAGGATTCATTGACGGTGAGTGCTGGCCTGAAGATAGCAAAGAGATCGAACCCCGTCCTACCCTAGGAGCCTAGATGGAACGCGAAAAACTAATCGCAGCAGCTACCAAGATTCACGATCGCAAAGGGTGTTCCTGTGACCGTAGGTACATCATGAGCTGTCCTCGTATGGCTGCAGCTGTTCTGAAGGTGCCTCAGACCGGAACAGATAATGCTTCGTAGGTGGTTAATGCGACGTAAGTGTGCACACCACGACTTCATTACCGGTCGTACATGGGTCGTAGGAGAACTAATCGATGCAGGTATGCGTAAAGTGTGGACCTGCTCTGTATGCAGAAAGATGTGGTTCTCGTGACCTTACCAACCTTGCCAACCATTCTAGCACTTGACCCTGGAGGCACAACAGGCTACTGTCTGTACGTTCCCCCTGCATTACTACAAGATAGCTACATACAACAAGACGAACTTTCCTCGGGCGGACACTACACCGCCCTGTGGGGGATTTGCGAAGAATCAATGTACGCGGCCCGGGTCCGAGATTCGCAACTTGTCATTGTATGTGAACCTTTCGAGTTCAGAAGGGACGACCGCGACAAGGACAAGATCGAGTATGCGTCGGCACGCTACGAAGGCGTAGTAAATCTCTTCGCACAAAAGTTTAGGGACAAGGACAAGGGCCAGCCGGTAACTCTTGTCAAGCAGAGCGCTTCGCTAATCAAGGCTCGCAGCAAAAACAATCCGAACCCTCCATTCTGGGGCAGAGATGAACGGATCAAGAAAATCGGTCTGTGGATACCTGGGAAGCCTCATGCTATGGATGCTACGCGTCACTTCTTGTACTACGTTACGTTCAAGCTGGGTGACAAAAGGTACCTACACATGTTGAAGTGAGTATAAAGGGGCCCCGATCAACCGAGGGACCTACTAAGGGGTTGATCGGGGCCCGGCTCAAACTATCTGGCCTCCACTTAAGAAGTGCAGATTCAGCCAGAGCAAGAATAGGGCGAGTATGGATCTACGGGTCCAAGCTCCGGCATCAGGCTGAGTGCCCTTCTTTGTTCCGAACCACATCCAGACGTGTTGGCTAAGCATACCTGGATAGTAGTCAGGATCTTTCTTCCGCTTCTTGTAAGCATCGTACAGTGCGTATCCTTCGAGGATGGCAAAGTATAAAAGCCAGCCAAGCCATCCGTATGTGAATACAGGATCCGCATCGGTGAATGTCACCGCCTGTCCTTAGCTCTTAGTGCTTGCAGCTCCTCCCACATGTTAGCTATGGTCGCAGGAGAGAAAGCTTTACGTCGAGCCCAAAAGGCCAGGCCCATCGTAACTACTAGCACACCTAGTGTATTGATGGCACCAATCTGTTCAGCCGATAAGTCGACACCGAACACCAAGAACAGCTCAACGACTGCTCCTACGAAGCCTACGATCAGGCCTCGCTTAAGGATCGGTTCTTTGTCGTTCTTGTCCGGCTTGTCTGTATCTGTCATAATTCTGCTCCTTTACCAGAATTAGATTCAGGCGTAATAGTGCTATACATAAGAGCCCGTACATTACAACCCTGGTGACATTCTGTGCAGTGTCGCCATCAATACGCACGGAGCTGAACAGTATGGCTAGAAGCATAATGGCTGTAATTACAACCATGAACCCCATCAAGGCTCTGCCTATAGCTGTACTACGCCAATTTGACCTGAAAGCGTAGATAGTCACGAAGGTCAAACTGAGCACACTTGCGGCAACGAACAAAAGAGAGCCTACTAGTGCTAAGACACCTCCTTCAAGGGTCATGCTGGTCTCCTAAACGCACGTCGGACTTGTTCACCGAAACTATTTGTACGTAGTAACTCCTCTGATAAGGTTACCACCTCATCTACTTCTCGTTGACGTTGTTTAGCTAAGTCGAGTTTGAGTTCAGCCTCAACTCTGGCCTGCCTAGCTGCGCTGCCGTTTTCGCTTCCCTCAGGGTGCGGTGCCTTGCGCTTAAACGGCCACCATCTCACGTTACGTTCCTTTCAGAAACGCCCGGGAGCGAACGTATTAGCGCGTTAGACGTCTTTATCCCTTCCAGAAGCTTTTCCTGATTCTCTACGGCCAGGTCAGCCCGAACTCCTTCAGCACGGGCAGTTTCTCGCCAATCCACGATCTGCTGATCTTTGTCCTGGACGATAGTGTTATGAATCGATCGGGGAATAAGACGTCCTGATAGCATCAACCAGACTACGCCTACGATAGTAACAAGCCACCCACCCACGCTAACGGCGGGCAACTCAAACCAAGGCGCACCGGTCATTCTTGGCCTACTTTCGGTATAAGGACAACCAACTACTAGGGTTAAGGTTGGTCGTCGTCAGCAACTGGCCCGACACGTAGCTGTGCCAGTGCTTTAGCTACTGCACGAAACGATGCCTGTTCGACGGTCTCAGCAGGTAGATCACGGATTTCCGAACTTAGTTCAGAGACCAGCCTTCCGACTAGCTCCTCACCAAGTTCTGCAAACTTCTCGTTGTAGTGCCTTTCCAGCTCCTCACGGATGGCAACCCTGATGGTACCATCGTCACCTCCGTCAAGTCGTGCTATGATTGCAGCTTGGCCTGCTATTAGCTCAGAAGTCTTCTCGGATCCCGTACGGGTGTGCCCATAGATGGACTGAAGCTGTGTAAGGGCTCTCCAGCCATCATCGCGTAGACCGAACCTCTCACGTACCCAATCATCGGTCCAAGGATTACGCCTTTCCCATACAGCCTGAGCAATACGATCCAGGTCTTCGTTGCTGATTGTCATTGCGTCCTCCAGCGCCTGTCTTAGCGAAGCCTCTGTTTCGGGGCCATAGATACCATCAGAGGCAATACCTTCTTCCTCTTGGAACCGACGAACAGCCGCAGCTGTGTTAGGTCCGTAGTAGTTGTCGACATCCAGATTTTCACCTAGCTCGTTCAACGCTGTCTGTAGTCGACCTACACGAACATCACTGATCAGTGGGTCCGTTACTTCCAGTACGGGATTACCTAAAGGCGCTGTAGTACCTTGACGTCCCAGCCAGCTCTCTAAGGACTCTCCAGTTAGCACTGACAGGATAGGTTCTAGCTCGGACCACTGGTCGACATAAGCACGGAAGATGCTGATGTGGATATGCCACAGGTGTGAATTGTCAGCAGAACTGCTGTCCCAGTCACCGTTCCGGCTATCCTTGATACGACCGTAAACAGTGTTACCGTTAAGTGTACCGTAGAACTCGCGCACTGCGGCAAGTCGTGGGTCGCTACGTTCGACAGCGTCTCTGAGATATCCTGTTCGCCGGCGCATCTCCGTACTGCTCATCGTGTAGTCGATCGCGGCAGCCTTATCCGACGGTCCCTGCAGGTCCAGCGATAGTCGTACCGAGTAGTTACCCGACCAGTTGAGCTGGTTAGCCTTCCGTGTGTTGTGGTAGCCACGCTTGTTGGCGTAGATCCCGCCCAGTAATACACCAGGAATAATCTTACGGCCCTCTGTCCACATACGCCACATAGGATCCGTGATCCTGTACGGCATCGGGTTACTCATGTCACCTCCTTCGAAGTTCCTGAGCTACCAAGAAACTGCAAAAGCTGATCGAACTCCTGTGGGGTGTACGACGTTATCTCGTCAGGGTTGTCTGTGTACCTAACTTCATAGGTGTCGTCGTAGCACCTAGCCTCAATGTGATGTAGCTCGTCAACTACATGCCAGTCGTGGTGCCTGCTATGACTCATGTTTCACCACCTCACAAACCGATTACTACCAAGGTCCTATTTGAGAAAGGTATAGGCTCAGAACCCTGCACCCTTCGATACTTAGCCGTAAACGTGTGATCACCTTCGTTAAGCCCGTCTACGACGGCTGTAATGCCGAGACGTCCGTTGTTAGAGGTTTCTTCTGCCGCGTCGAAGTTACCAATGCTCAAGAACTGCCCACTCAGACCTGCTGCACGGGTAGTCGCCCCTGAAATGGCAAAACCCATATCACCTGATACGGCTGTCCCTCCTCCTGAGGGTGCGGCACAGTTAGCTTCGATGCCAGCACTAACGTGTGCAATAGCTAATCCTGAAGACGAAATCGGTACATCAGGAACCGTAGGACCTGTAGTCGAGAGATCCGTATAAGTAAGAGACGTCGTGGTTTCTTGTGTCGCAACATAGTCGCCGTGCACGCGCTGAGCAAAGACGAACGCCGCCAATGCCTGCCCAGCAGCCGAAGTCAGAAGCTCCTCTACAATTTGCTCGACTAGTTCCGTAATCAGAGACGCGCGCAGAAACAACCTAGGCGGATCTGTGTCGACGGCAAAGATTTCACCGTCATCATCACTCGCAACAATACTGCCACCATCGTGAACACGGACATCACCACCGCCTTCGACGATAACACTGCCACCACCACGCCATGTAGTACTGCCCTTCGAGATGCTAGAGTTTCCTAATCCTGCACCGGATTCTAAAGCAGTAAGTCGTTCACGAATCTCTGCTATCTCTTTGTCGACCCTGTTTCTTTCTGGATCGGTATATCTAGACCCCACCAGAACCTCCTTCGAAGTACACGGCAATCTTTTCTAGAGTCGAACCAGAAGGAGGTGTAACACGCCAGCCAATAATCCTAGTTGGGAATCTGACTCCATCAGGATGTGCAGGATCTTCGATCTTAAGGATGCACGCGTCTCCCTGTAGATAAGAACCGAACTGGGGCTGCTGATTGCCCTTCGTTTCTACTACGTACGTTCTACGAGGAGTCTTACCCTTAATCGCTTCCTGCAAAGTGAGTGCACTCAGTACATTAGGGTCAGTAACATCCTTTAGCTGTACGTCGTAATCCCACCTCAGGTACCCGTTGTCGAGCAGGTCTTGGTGGACAAAGTCGGCACGGACCATATCTTCGCCCTGACCAGATCCTAGACCATGTGTGTGCGTACCTGAATCATTGACACCAGCAGTGCGCCAGTAGTTCATCATAGGTCCTGGGTACTCAAAGACAAGCCTGTTAGCGTCTTCGCGGCCCAGTGTCGGATATCCAATCTGCATGATTCGTGCGTACTGGTTGTCGATCTTGGTTGTCACAATCCGCCAGTCAAATCCCTGATCACCGTTAGCGATCTGGTCCATGACGTCGCCAAAGTACTTGTCTTCGTATGGCTGGACATCCATAGTAACAGTAACGCCAGTATCAAGGGGCTGTGGGAGTTGTACACGTAGGTCTGATTCTGGAGCACTCTGTAACACTTCCCACAACAGCAGAAAGGCCTCTGTCTGGTCCATGTCTTCGACTACAAACCCGTCAGGAAAGTAGCTGGCATCCATCTTTACCTTGTCAGGATAACCGGACAAAGAACGTGCGAAGAGCTGACAGTTCTTAGCTTGGGCTTGGTACAGTTGTGCTACAACATTACCATCCCAGACCGGAAAGCCGTCCCGCTCAGCTACAACGAAGGTTCGTCCAGGTTCAGTAGCATTGAAAAGATCCTGGTTGCGGAAACCTGTCATATCAGCTGAGAATGAACCGCTGAAATCGTATCCCGCGTTGAGTAGCGTATTCATGGACACACCGTACAACGGGATCTCAGCCGTGATCAACCCAGTACGCGCATCACCAAACACGTACCGATAGTTCGGCTCACCCAAGAAACTCTCAGGTACTCCTGGGGTCGCCGGTTCTCCCGTACCAGGTGTCAGGTCAAATACTCTGTCGCCGTCAACGAGTGAGTGCTGAGCCTCGTCGTCCAGAACATAAGGAATGTACGGTTGGGACTGCTGAGCCATCAATACGCGGTTGTTGTGGTCGAACGTGATATCAAAGACGTCAAGGATGTGCGAAATGGTCTCGATCTGCGAATCAGTCAGGTCGTAAGCTAAGGGTGGTGGATCTAGGATAACACCACCACGGAGGTCGAAAGGCTCTGTACCATCTTCCCCCTCAGCAATTTTGTCTGTCTCGGCAGTATTACTATCCTCAGCAAGCTGGCCTATACCGAACTCAGTAGTTACAAAGTCGAAGATCTCCTCGATCATTGCTGCATGCATCTCGACACGATGTTCGCGTCCTGACGTCGTATCATCTGCGTAGTTAGTTTCGATGATACAGGAAGTCGCGTGACGCAGAGCTGTGTTAATATCAAGAATCCTGATATCGCCACGGAATGTAGACCCGAATACGTCGTTAGGCCAACCCTCCGAAGTAGCTCGTGCCAGCATCTGATCTCGAAGCACTACTGCGTTATCCTTCATAAGCTGATGAGCCTGTGCAGGACGTGCAGCATTCACCTCAATGTCCGAAGAAGGGTCGATGAGGTTAACCGCTTCATGATGATCCACAAACAAAACAGGACGAGAGTTCATAAGTGCGGTAGATACAAGTTGTGTCTCAGTTTGCGTCTGGACCATGAAGTCACGGTTGATATCTACAGAATTGCCGTTAACCCTATTGCCTGCATCAAATCCATCAGGGTTAACCGTAGGAACAATGATGAATCCTGAGTTCTCCAAGAAGTCCAACTGGTCTGCAGTGTAATCCGAATCGATAGAAGCAGACCCGTGAACTGTCCAAGTCAAGCCTATGTTATCGTCAAACGATGTCGCACTAAGTGCCTGCTCTTCAAAGTCCAAGTCGGCAACTAGTGTAGTGCCGTCGTGCACCTGAAAGGCGTACACCTTACCTGACCACCGATTACTTGTACCATCATCTGACGAACCTACTTCGAGATCAGATGTTCCGGCAAAGATCGAAGTAGTGCCCGAGAAGGTCTGTGTAGAACCCAACTGCGTCCAAGGGCCGTTACGGCTAGGCGCAGTAAAGAACGTTACTTCGTGCTCCGAGGAGCCATTGTCTACATCCAAATCAGCTCTGACTGCTAAGCGTTCAGCATCCGTAGAAGGCAAAGCATCTGAATCGACAGTCTCAAACGTAGCACCGTCAGTTGACCAGTAAAGACGTATCCCGCCAGAAGAGTTAGTCGTCAGCCTGTAAGAACGGTCGTCAGTAGTAAAGACGTATCTACCACCAAGTGCTTGTAGTCCATCGTCCCAATCATCGACAGCTACTTCGGCACGGAGACTTATATCTCCTGTGATACGCAAACTCGCATCATCAGGAGTAGAAGCGTAGTCACCCGAAGTACCTGTAAGTGTTAAGTAGGGTCCTACATTAGTAACCTCGGTAATAAAGTCCAACAGTGCCTGTCGTCCAGCCGGCTCATTACCGTGAACACAGCCTGTCAGGAATACAGTTCTGTCACTAGATGCTGGCGGAGGCCTACCAACTCTTACACGCCTGATGTCGTTACCGGTGCCCGTAGAGCCTAACACGTCCACTTCGACGTAGTTAGAGGCACTAGCGTCTGTTAGCAAATCCTCCTCTTCGGATAGTGTGTACCAAACCATTACAGGTGCCCCCAGAGAGTAATGGCCACATTAGAACCCCAGGTGTGGCCCGTATCGGTAGTTCGAACGGTGAAATTCTCAACTGCCTGAACAGTACCATTCCATCGACCACCAGAAGCGGTAATGTGGTTACCAGAACCCCCTTCGTTGCCCCAGCCCTGTGCCGTCCACTGCATAAGACCTGTACTTCCGGTGCTTCGTGGACGGAAGTGGATCCTATGATACCCCCCAAATTCACCCAAATACCCCATACGAGGAAAAGCGGTACTACTACTCCCGAACGTAGCTACGGTAGTGAGATTTTGATCGGTCGCGTATGCATTAACCCTGTAGTTACTACCCGAATCACCGTTCAAACGTACAACAAGAGGTTCTTCCGATACGGACACGTGCCCGTCAATTTCTAAGGTGTAAGAAGTAAAGCGCCCACGCAAGAATGAAGGAATAGAAACTATGGCACCCGTACCCACGCTGCCTGATGGCTCTACATGATCAAGTTTTACCGTATCCGAAATCGGCGTCCACGTACCGCCAGAGTGAAACACAGTGAGATCCAGACTTTGTATGAAGGCCATAAACCCGTCATACAGTCCTGTAGATGGTAGTTCATCCTCATCGGCAACTATGAGGATACCTCCAGTAGCAACAACGTACCGTCGAGTATCAGTAATAGTTCCTGGACTAGTTGCAGTTGCTGGTATCAAAACTTCTGCAAGGGTTTCAAAGGAATCGAATGTTGGCGTAGGAGCACTAGGAGTACCTGCAGGAGTACCCGTGACAACTTCCAGAGCCCATTCATCGTCAGGACCAGCATCGTAGAAGCTATCCTTGATCCGAGCTACAATCAGATCGATGCGGTCATTTGAACCGTCAGCAGCATCCAGCGAGAGGTTCACTGTAGCGTCACTAGTACACACATACACACCCTGTGTACCGCTACTAGTGCCGGGTACGTACACAGTCCCTGAATCAACATCCACTGATAACCCAGAGCCTGCAGTGACCTCTAGAGCACCACCGAGGCTTGGTACCACGCCACCTCTTGGTGTAATACCACTAGTCAGCCCACCTACTAGTCCACCTACCCCCATACGCATCAGCTGCGCAGAGTTATTGGCTCCAGAATTTTGTAGCCAAGGTACTGGATTGAGTTCACTCATTGCTACCTCCAAGCATCTCTGTAGCTAACCGTCAGAGTGCTATCATCCGAAGAGTCAGATCTGAATCCGATGAAATTGGTTCCGGGCTCAAGAGAGAACCACTGGTCTACAATCAAGCTGCTACGCCTATTTGCAGTACCATTTAGCAGTACGGTTCTTCTTTGAGTATCCAAAACCAGCGAGTCGCCCTCAAGCAAAGTGATATCCAACCGCAACTCGCGGTCGTACGTAAGATTTACAATCCGAGGATTAACACACGGACCATTGACAACATCAATTGTCAGAGTAGGGGGTGTAGGACGATTACCACCAACAACAACGTCCTCACCATTACCAATGATTGCTGCGCCGAAAGAGAAGTCGAACTCGAAGTCGAAATCGAAACCCGTGACATCGGTGGCAAAGTTGACATCAATCACAGTCTCTTGCAAGGCCGAAGTATAGATCCTAGGATCCTCAGCAAACACCAAAAACTGCGCCCCACTAATCACGCCTATGCGTAAGGGTGTGTCCCAATCGTAACGCATACCGAGTGGCTTGACAAACAAGACACGTTCGTCTTTCCCTGGCGACTTAAAGTAGAAGGGCACAGGGACCTTAGAAGGTCCGTAATCCTCCTTTAAGGTGTCAAGGTAGTCCTCCATCGAGTCTGTGTCTGCGTAAATGTCGCCCTCTAGGATAACATGTCTACCTTGTTCGTACTCAGCATCCATGAACCCACCATCTACACCCTCGTGCTGCCTCTCCGTTTGCCTGTACGGTGTATTGTTGAGACCTACAACACGAGTAATGTCAACAAATGGCAATGAGGGGTCAGTATTCAGCACGACACCATCGTCACCTAGCTTGAAGGTATAATTCTCCGTAAGCATCAGCGTCGCACCGCCACTAGCCATCCAAGCTGTTCAGCATGGAACACTGGATCGATCTCTTGTGTTGAAATGTTAAACGTTTGATTGATGTCCCTCGATGCCGGGGCTTCAGATCCTCGCACATCCCCCACAGGGGCTGGTTGGAAGCGGGCGTCAACATCGGTTGTAATGTCACGTAGCTGGTCCCTCAGTGCTGGAACAGTTTCAGAGATGCCCTCCATAAACCCTCGCATGACCTGGCGACCAGCATCACGGAGCAGCTTGCGGTCACGCTCTCGAGGACCCTTTTCTTCAGGGATGATTCTTGTGATCTCGCCTAGAGCCGCACCTAGGCTTGGTACCATACTCTTAATACCATTGATGAGACCTTGGATGATGTCACTACCGGCGCCATGTAGGAGACTTAGAGGGTTCGAGAACGCATTTGCAATAACATCCTTTAGCCCCCTAATGGTTTCGGTAGCATCACTGCTTGCCCCGACAACCTCGTCGAACCAATCTCTAGCACGGTTCAACCAATCGATGAGCTTGCCGATCCAATTGATCAGGTCCTTGATCGTCTGCCAAGTTGTGATGAAGCTGTTAATAGCCATCCCTACTAGGCCAATAACTGTGACCAGTCCGCCTATCAGTATGCCAATGACTGTACTGCCCGCAACGATGAGGATGATCTTTACAAACTCAACAAGAACCCCGATGATCTTGTCGACTTCCTCCTCGTTCTCCCTGTACCATGCGTTGAGGTTGTTGATCGCAGGAATGAGATATTCCTCGATAGTCGCTGCTACCTCGTTGAGCGCCCAGTCAAGAACGTCCTTAAGAACCGCTCCGACATCTTCTGCTGCGGGCTTGATATGTTCCTTGAACTTCTCAATGAGGTCCAGGATGATTGGCAGGACCTTTTCTTCAATCGTCTGCCACAACCGCTCTAGAGTTGGCAGGAGGTTCTCTTCAAAGGACTCCTTAGCAGCCATAGCACCATCGACCAACATGCCCCAAAGGGTTTTCAGTCCGTCAACAATGCTATCGACGATGTCACGGAAGCCTTGACTATTCTGCCAAGCAGCGTACAAAGCCAGGCCAAAAGCTATAGCAGCAGTAATGACCACAGCCATCACTGCAAAGATAATCGCGAGTGCCTTACCTGCAAGGATTAGACCTGCTGCAAAGAACCCGAGCGTACCTATGAGGATCAGGAATGCGCCGACAACAATCGCAGCAACAGAACCCCAAGTGATAAACAGGCCTACCATTTCCTTGGTAGACTCAGGCAGCCTGTCGAACCACTCGAGTACGCCTTCTACAACCTCAATCAGGTCAAGAAAGGCCGGGATAACTGCACGGCCAAGAGCTTCCTTGACAAGCATCCACTTGTTGCGTAGCTCTTCTGTCTGCGTAGATACAGCGTCAGACATGAGGTCGTAGCGCTCCTGGAAAGCGCCTGTGGCGTTCCCCATGTCGTCAATGTCCTGCAGGAACGCTTCAAACTGTCCTTCACCACCAAGAGCAGTCTCCCAGAACCTCCTAGCCTGCCTAGTTCCACCACCACGCAGGAACAGCTCTTGCAACCACTCGGTGCGTTCAGGCTTAGACAGCCCTTCCATCTCCTGGTTCATCTCTTTGATGATGTCAACGAGTGGACGGAATCCACCTGAGGCACTCTCGATCTCAATGCCCATTTTCTCAAGGCGCCCCTGAACACGAGGATCAGAGATAGTCTCAAGAGCCCTGGCAGCCGAAGTAGCAGCCTCACTCGCTGACAAACCAGTTCTAGTCAGGAAGGCCATCATCGCAGCCGTTGTTTCAATTTCCTGACCGGCACGGTTAGTAGCTGAGATGGTCTTACCGATAGAACGTGACAGCTCTTCGTAGGTGATATCACCCTTACGAATAAGCTGGAACAAAACATCCTGGATGCGAGTTACATCTTCAATCTCCATACCGAGACCATTGATAATAGCAATAGTCGATCGGCCGGCATCCTGCATGGAAGTCTGACCGGCAACAGCTTCCTTAGCAAAGGAATGCAAAAGCATCTCGGCATCTTCAATACCAACACGCATGGTACCGAAGATGAAGAAGAGTGTATCCTGAATCTGTTCGAACGGGACGCCAATCTCACGAGCGACGCCCCGTCCGATCTCCGCAACTTCTTCAAGGCCTACGCCCAGCAGGTCCGCCTGCGATAAAGCGTTTCGTACCTGCCTGTCATATTCAGCGGCCACGTCCATGTTGGACTTCATGAACGCTAGTCCACCAGCACCCAAAGTGGCAATACCTGTACCAGTAGCTATTGCTGCAGCACCAAACTGCTGTAGCATAACACCTGTACGGGACAGGTTACCACCAAAGCCCCGGATGATTCGACTAGCTTCGTCGCGAGCACGCAGAATGAGGTACACCTCACGAGTGGAAATAGCCATCGTGTACCTGTACCTCCCCTACTTACTGCGTGCTCTGGCCTTCTGCATCTCTCGCTCACGCTGCTGATGCTCTCTACTTTGCCTCTCAGCAACAGCCGATTCATACACTTGTAGCAGGTAAACGAGAAGGCTGTCCTGGTCTAACAGCCCTCCAGCTTGCGGAAGAACCTTGTATATGTGACACATGTGCAAAAGGTTCGACGCTACCGAGCCTTCGACGTCGAACTGTTCGAAAGGGCGATCAGCTACGACGTGGGCTCGGATTCGCCATTCGAGTTTCCCAGTTCTTCACTGTCCTCGAAGTTGTTCACCTTGTCAATGTACGTCTCGATCTCTTCGGCAACCTGACCCGCAAGCTTCCGAACATCAGACGGATTCTTGAAGATCAATGGTCTGCCGTCCTTGTCGGTCAAATTATGATCGACAACACAGTGCGCGAAGTCGTAGAAGCTGGTCTCCTCCTTGAAGAGGTCAATGACACCCTTCATGGACTTGTTTTTCGTATCGGCCTCCATGGCCATCTGCGAAGTGAACTTACGACGCTCCAGCTTCTCACCGTGAGTCATTCTCTTGATCTTAACATACCCATCCGGCGGGCACGTCTTCAGATCAAAGTGCTCCGGTTCACCTTGAATAACTGCTACCGGCATTTTAGACCTCCCTCTAGTCTCTGCCAGACTTCGATTTTACCACCTTTTAACAGTCCCGATTAGACCAAGTTAGAACTCACTATGTCACTAGCCCGTGTTATGGGATTCGGGCTAGTGGAATTGTCTGTCTAACTCAAGTCTAACCGGGTCTGTTTTCATTCTAACCTCGTTGGTCTTTAGCTAAAGATCGACGAGATGTCCTCTTGTGAAGCAATGACCAACTGGTACGCGATCCCCGAAGAGTTGATGGTGCCGCGATACGAGATGTTAGCTCGAACCAAGTCGCCCTGACCACTCAAGCCCACCTCGTACGACTCCTTGAACGTCACAGGAGTCAGCATCGAAATGGAGTTGTCAGTGCCCTTAGTGGCCTCAAGCGTCATGCTCTGGGAAGTGACCGACTTGAACAGGTCGTAGTCAGCTCTCGTCAGGAAGTCACGAGCCATAGTGCAAGTGACATCACGCTCACCAAACCGCACGAACTCAGCACCACGACCACTATCCTTAAGCCGGAACTGTGCCTCAGCGTTGTCCTCAACCGACCACTCAAAGGTGTCGGTGTCAGTCACAGCAGACCCTGTGGGGATTTCGATGGCGTACTGTCCAGCGCCGAAGGGTACCGTAGTAGGCCAGGTCGAAGACGGCTCGTCCTGCTCTTCCTCGTCCCGACCAATGATGCCCACAGTAAAGGTAAGCATACCATTGTTGATACCAAAGGTAAACCTACCAGTCGTGCACCCAGTGTAACCGAACACCTCATCAGAACGGATAACCGTAATAGAAAGGGTGTACTGAGCCACCGCGAAGGCAGCCGGTTCAAAGGTGTACACAAAGTTCGGACTTGAACCTGTGCGCTCCACAGTCGTGCGAGAAGCCAGAAGGAAGTAGAGGATACAATCCTCCAGAGCCTCCATCGAGATGTCACCTTCGACGTGCTCGTTACCAGCAACAGCACCGATCACATCGGCAGACTGCCTAATCGGCCGACGAAACTGGGTATCCTCCATCATCTGCAGCGACTCAGAGGTGATCGGAATGAACTTCGTAGGCTCACGGTACGTGCCTGGATCAGTAGCCGTATTAACAGTAGGAAAAGCACCATCAGGCGTTTCCGAGCCGTCATCGGTGTAGCTGTTAGTAGCACTGCTGTCTAGAAGCTCTTCAGTCCCAGTAGCAGTTCCGCGGTAGATGTTGTAGGTGTCAGCACCCGTAACGATGTCCCAAGTCAGGTCAATCGACCCGCTACCACTTCCACCAGCGAGTTCTACCTCTTCTTCGTTACTGACCGTCGTCTCACCATTGTCATTGACGGCAGTTACGTAGTAGAAGTACGTATCATCGGCCAGCGTACCACCAGAAGTCTCAGCAGTACCCGCCAGACTTTCGGGAGCTTCGAGGACCTCGAGAGCCACGCCCACTAGGCCTCCTGCCCCAATACCATAGGACATTCTACTTCACCTTCTTCGCATTGCGTGGTTTCTCGGATTCGACAACAACAGCGACTTCTACACCCTCAGGAAGACTTGCCTGCACCAGTGTCAGTCCGCGCTGATGTTTGAATCGTTCAGCTACCTCTGGAGAGATCTCCGTCTCACCAGGACGAATTACTCCCAACCCGTCAACACGCACAGCCCTATTGTGCGTCGACGTTAGTACGTACCTCATGCTACCTCCTACACCTGCAGCCTAGTCTTAGTCGTACTCGTCCAAGTCATCTGCACCGCATTGTACTTTGTTTTGTCCTTGTACGCAAACCCTGGATCCAAGTCACTACAATGCCCGTGAATAGTAAGTTGGTCCCCACCACTAGAAAAGAGGCGCAGATGATTTAGGTGCAAGTACGTCTCGATCGCCTCAGCAAAAGCAATAGTGTCACGACGCGCCTGCTGGCTCTCAATGATAGGCGAGTGGTAAATAAGGAAGAAAGTATCAATCAAGTTGAGAGTCGTGTCAGGCACACCTTGCAGCTCACGACGTTTTACCCCAGGCTCGACGCACAACGCAGGTGTCCGAGGAACCATGTCCTGATCGCCAAAGAAGACGTCTGCCAGATTCAATGAACCTTTAGCATCATCGAGGATGACGTAGAACCTATCAGCGATCTCGAGCGTGCTATCAGATAGCGGTGTCGTCATGTAAACCGCCCTACCTTCCTAGCACGGTCAAGGAACCACTCCAGGAAGATCTCCTGGATGTCGTCTAGGTCCTGTTCCTGGTACATAATGAACCGTCGTTGCGGGATCTCTACAGCCCTACCACCACCGACACCCCGAGCTTCATCCATCATCTCAAAAGCACGCCGTGTGATGTCGCTAGAAGAAGCACCTCGACCAAGACTCTTTTTAGCCCCAGACATAAATCCACTAAAGCCACCCAGGCCCTGCTGGTGAATAGCACCGTACCAAGCCGTCGAAGGAAGCCTACGCACAGAAGCACTAGTCGAACTAACGTCCCAGATGTTGAACTGCGTAGCAGCCTTTCTAAGCTTTCCTGTACGCCTCAAGATAGGCCAAGCTTCACCACGTATCTTGATCGTGTCAGCCGTTAGTTCGGGCCACGCAGGACGCCCACCAGCATCAAAGTTCTTTCGGATCGAAGGAATCATGACCTGCTTGATAGACCGAGTCAAAGGTTCCTTGTACGACCGAATGTCAAGACCGAGCCTATCGATGTCCTTGGCAACCATCCCGATGGAAGGTGTGACTTGCCATCCCAAGTCAATGTCTCCATGGAGCCTCATGTTCCCAACAGACAGCATCGCCTGCCCGCGTCTAATGGGAAACGAGCTTATCTGCTCACGAGGTAGTGCCATTAGAAACTCAACCCCATCGAGAACTTCGCTGGACCCAACGAAGGATCATCCCTAGTAGGCTCCAAAGCGGACGAAGCATCAGTAGGATAGAACACAGGACCAATGTTCGACCCACCTTCATCCGGAATCTCGATCGTACCGTCTACAATCCCATCGATGATGGAACTTGCGTTAGCCTCAAGCAGTGCCGAGTACGAAGCATCAACGTCACCAAGCGATTCGCTGTACTGCCTACGATACGCCCACGCTACAAACTTCTTAGCAATGGCTACTCGAACGAGTCTAGGCGTAGTATTTTCATCTGTCCAATCGGACGTGTCGTAAGCATTTGCAATCTTGGCGAGGATCTCTTCCTCAATCTGCTCCAGCTGCGAAGTATCCTGTGCAGTAAAGCTGCTTCCACCACCAGAAGTAGGGATGGTGAACTTGGAACTCTCAGCCCAAGCCTGCGCCTCCGCCACAGTAATGCGAGGCATAACTCCATCCTCCTGTCAGCTAAGTCCTCGATGGGCCGTGAGTCACTTATTCCCCCACAAGCGACTCACGGCCCATCTCACTACACCTCAGTTGGTGCCGGATCCTTCCTTGGTGCCCCCACCCTGGCTCGCAGAGGTCTCAGCACTCTTAGTACCAGTACCACCGGTGGTGGAAGCAGTACTAGAACCCGTAGTGCTCTTCTTGGCCTCAGAACCGGGACTCGCAACCGATTCCGAAACCTTTTCCTCCTCTTCCTTGGAAGAAGCGTCGCCAGCCTGAGAAGCACTAGCAGCAGGAGCCGTGTCAGCACCTCCAACTGCCGTCTCCTCAAGAGCGCCAGCCTCCCAAAGCTGAGCCATCTGTTCAGGAGTCAACCCAGTAACAACGTCACCGACCTGAAACTCCCTCTTGTTCCCTGAACTATCCTTGCCCGCCTTGATACGGGTCCGAGCCTTCCACGCCTTAGCCATGTTTTAGCCCCCTTAGCTAACCGCGTCCTTGATGAGGTACCCAGCGATGGAAAGACCATCATCAGCAGTACCCGGATCACCAAGAGCCGTGAGCTTCAGGTCATAGCGCCGACGGACACGGATTAGATCCGACACCCGAGGCTCTTCCCGCCAGCGGTCGACGAACTGCCGACCCCAGGCGAACTCGTACCCGTAAGCAGGAATCCGAAGACCGGCACGCTCAGGAACATATGCCATGATGACATCCTTGCCCCAAACGTAAGCCAGCGTCGGTGGCTGCCCGGCATTTGCGGTATTCATACCCGCACCAGGCACAACGATCTCCCGAATACCCAGAACAGCACCCAGAAGCTCCGGAGTGAAGATGCCCCGCTCCGAGTACTTGATGCGCTCCAGGAAGTCCGGGTGGTCCTCCAGAACGGTCATGACCTCGTAAGGCGCAACCATCAAGGTCGGCTCAAGGAAGATCCGACCGTGAATCGTCGACTTACCAGTACGCATATCGCCAATCGGATCCGAGTTGACGTAGTCATCCCACTGATCAGTACCCGACAACGTAACGGTGTTACCGCTGGAGTAGTTCGCCACAGTAGTAGCAAGGTTCTTCATAGCGACCTCGCGACCAAGCATGACCCGCTGGGTAACCAGCTCGGTGCCGTCGCGGTCAGGGGCGAGTGGAGAATCGCTGTTCTCCCGCTCCTCGTCCGTTACCGGAACCTGTAGCGAGTGCTCCTGAGCGTAGTAGGTATCCGTAGAAACCTTCAGACCTGGAATCTCGTTGGCAACCGAGCCAGGAGCCCTGACGTCACCATCCTCGGGCAGCCACATCTCGCGACCGAAGACATAGTACTTGTCAGACTGCTTTCGCACGGTAACCGTGGGAAACAGCCGCTGACCGACTAGGCCATTGTTCGGCCACGCGACGCTAACCTGGGTAAGGATTTCATCGACATGAACGTCACCAGACCCTGACGGACTGTAAACTGCCATTTGCTATTTCACTCCCCTCAGGGTCTCGTTACGTCAGATCCGGAAGACCCGGCGTAAGCAGAACGTCGATGAGGTCATCCTCGGCAATGGTACCCGAAGTTAGGTTAATGCCGATCGGCACATCACCAGTGGTAGCCAGAATAGCCCCACCGGCAGCACCAGCAGCCACCTTCGACATCTGATTGATAGAACCAGGAGTGCCATTGACACGCATCTTGGTGATACCCATCAGCCGAACACTGGCAACAGCCTTCCCCGTCGCTACCTTATCTGCGTCGATGTCCTCCTGGACAACGCCGATGATAGCATCACCAGCAGTCGTCTGCAGATCGATCTCATCACTCGACAGGTCCACGGCCCGGTAAGCCTCAACACCGTCACTGCTGGAACTGTTGTAGTCGTCAGCAACGACGTAGCCCTTGTCGAGGACGAAGTTACCCCCGAAAGCCATCTGGTCTCCTCCTCTCAGGCCTTAATGAACGTCTCTTCGCGGTACTGGTCGTACAGGGTCGGGTTCTCCCGAGCCACCTGCTCGACAGCATCGGCGTACGACAAACCCTTGGTCACCAGCTCGGAGGTCATCTCACCGAACTTCTGCGACGCGGACTTGTCACTGCCGTACTTCACGCCAGCACCGGAACGCTCGCCGAGCTCAACGAGGAACGACTGGCTGGACTGCATGTGCTGCATGATACCCCAGAACTTGTTAGCCTGGGTCTCGTCCAGGCTCACAGCGAGATCGAAGATCTCCTGCTTCACCGCAGGCGTGATAACAAGCTTGGACTTATCCAGCTCGTTGAGCCGCGCGGTGACCTGGGTCTCCTTCAGCTGCTTCGCCTGAACGGCCTGTTGCCG
>CAZTXD010000028.1:26545-31529 GCA_964617995.1 uncultured Acidimicrobiaceae bacterium | reverse complement strand
TTTTCGCGCATCGAAGGCGCGCTATCGCGCGCATTCGATGCGCGAAAACGGGATCAGGCGACCACGGTCAGGTGGTGGGGGGAGCGGTTGAGGGACTCGACGCCGGTGTCGGTGACGGCCACGATGTCCTCGATCCTCACTCCGAAGCGTCCCGGGAGGTAGATGCCCGGCTCGACCGAGAAGACCATCCCCGGTTCGAGAGGGTCGAGGTTGGTCTCGATGATGTACGGCTCCTCGTGACCCTCCAGCCCGATGCCGTGACCGCAGCGGTGGATGAAGTAGTCCCCGTAACCGGACTCTTCGATCCTGGTGCGGGCCACCGCGTCGATATCGGCGGCGACGGCGCCGGGGTGCACCGCTTCCACCGCCGTCTGCTGGGCGAGGCGTACTGCCTCATGGACCTCGGCCTGCTCGGATGTCGGCTCACCGACGACGAACATCCGGGTCGTGTCCGAGCAGTAGCCTCCGAGCCGCCCCCCGAAGTCGATCACGATCATGTCCCCCCGCTCGATGACGCGTTCCGTCGGCTCGTGGTGCGGAGAGGCGCCGTTGGGCCCCGACGCCACGATCGTGAAGGCGGCGAGGTCGTGGCCCTCCTCGACGATCCACTGTCCCACCCGGTGGGACAACTCCCGTTCGGTGAGGCCGGACATCGTCGAGTCCGCCAGCCGGGCGGCCACCCGGTCGGCGGCGTGAGCGGCCCGCCGCAACAGGTCGATCTCCGCCGGCTCCTTGCGCACCCGCAACGCGGTCATGACCGGCGTGGCCGACACGAACTGAGATCCCGTCAGCGACTCCTGGAGACGGAGCAGGAACACCGACCAGGTGTGGTCGCCGATGCCCAACCGGCTCGAATCCCCCAGCCGATCCGCCACGAGCGCAACCGGGTCCTCGGTCTCGTCCCAGGCCCGCACCTCGAAGGGACCCGGCTCTACCCTCGGTGCCTCCAACCGGGGAACGACCAGCAACGCCTCGGCGTCCGTGAGGACGAACATCGTCAACCGTTCCAGAGGCATCGCCTCGTAGCCGGTCAGGTAGGGAAGGTCGGGACCGACGCTCAACAGAAGCCCCTCGAGCCCGACTTCGCCCATCTTCGCTCGTGCCCTGGCCAAACGTGCGGAGTAGTCGAAAGAGGGCGATGTCATGACGGGATCGTACCGCCGGTAGCGTTACCCCACCCCATGTCGACACGCTGGCTACTCATAATGTCCGCCGCCGCCGCCCTCGTCATCCTGGCGGCCGCCGCCGTCTGGCTCGCCCTGGCGGTGTTCTAGCACCCGTCCGGCCAGCGCAGGTGACGATCCGCCTCCACGTCGCCGAGCGTCACGGGACTCTCCCCGGGAAGGGTTATCCGCACGTCGACGACCTGGTGGTCGCCCAGCCCGAAGTGGACATGGGGAGGGCCCCCCGAGGCGTACCCGCCCGAAACCGATATCTCGCGCCTGCCGAGCAGACGACCGTCGCCGCTCTCGACCTCCACGATGGCTCCCACCCCCTGCCCCGGGCCCGACACCGACACGCCCAACCAGTGGCCGCCGGGAGACGTGTTACGGAACATCCGACTGGGAAGGCTCGGCTCCCACTCGACGGCGAAGACGTCGAGCCGCCCATCTCGATCGACGTCGGCCACCGGAGCGCCCACCCAGTACTGTTGGGAGCCGAGCCCCTCCGGTGCCTCGAACGACACCGGCGAGGTCCCCCGGTTGCGGAAGACCGCCGGGCCTTCCCCACCGAAAGCCGACGCCGACGTGACGATGTCCAGCCAACCGTCGTTGTCGATGTCGGCCAGCTCGACGTGTGGCGCGAGAGTGGGCAGCGGGATCAACCCGGCATCGGTAGCCTCACGAAACCCTGAGCCGTCCTGCAAGAAAAGACGCACGGGGACTTCCTCCCCCCGGTCCACCGTCGACCGGTAGTGCTGGCCGACGACTATGTCGGGGCGCCCGTCGTTGTCGACGTCTCCGACGGCGACGCCGGCGGGGTCGTCGTCGACTCCTATCTGGGTCCATCCGAACCCATCGGGAGTCACGTCCTCGAAGACGAGGCCGCCGCGGTTGATGAACACGCGCTCAGACGTGACGAGGTCGGGCAGGCCGTCACCGTCGAGATCGGCGGCGGCAGCACTGAGCGAGAACACCTGCTCCAGGCCCGATCCGTCGGTGGCATCCTCGAACGTGAAACCGCCGGTGTTGCGCAGGAGGATCCCACCCGTCTTCCCGTGACGATCCTCGGTGACATAGACATCGAGCAGACCGTCCCCGTCGAAGTCGGCCACGACGGGCGTCCGGCCCAGGAACTCGACGGGCAGGGGCTCTGCCACCGGGACGAGGGAGCCGTCGCGGTTCTCCAGCATGATCGACGGCACATCGGTTTGTCGACGGTGCCCCCGATGCCGAACTAGAAAGAGATCGACGTCGCCGTCACCGTCGAAGTCGGCGAACACCGCCCCCGAGGTTCGAGCGAGTTCGGTTGGCAGATCAACCATTGTGAATCGTTGGCCGCCGAGGAGGAGGCGATCAGGGTTGGGTCCGAGGGCCCCACGCACCTCGTAGGCCTCTGGTGGCCGGTTTCCGAACGTCCCCACCGCCAGATCGAGATGTTGGTCGTCGTTGATGTCGCCGAAGGCCGCGGCATGACCGTGTAGGCCGACCAGGGGATCGATGAGGTCCAACTCGTCGGTGATGTCCCCGAAGGAGAGCTCCCCGTGCTCGATCTCGATGGGAGACGACCAACACGCCAGACCGGGGTCGCGGTTCACCGACGATCTGGTGGGTTCGTCCCCCGTCTCAGGAGAATCAGGTCGCTCGGCGGCGGCCGGGCTCTCAGCCGGCTGGACCCTGGTGTCGGCCGCGGTGCACGCGGTCGTGGCCACCACCATCACCACGAGCAGCCGGCGGACCTTCACAATCCCTCGATGACCATGAGAACTACGGTTCCGAAGCGGGAGTCGTTGTCGAGTGGAGACGCATTCACTCCCAGGATCAGCCGTCCGTCGTGGAAGACGATCGAGTAGGTGCCTCCGGGCAGGAGACCGAAATCCTCCTTGAAGGGGTCGACCAACCCCACCACGGCCTCCACCTCCCCGGTGGCCGTGTGCAGCCCCCGCACCACCGCCACGTTCCCCCAGGTGCACCGTGTGCGTCCGGAAGGGTGGCGAACGTTGTCTTGCCGCGACGGCGGGCCACCGGACGGGGAATCGGCTGGATCCTCCAGCTCGGAATCGATTGCAGGGATCCGCTCGGACGCACTCTCCTGCACCTCCACCGTGGCTGGCGAGCACGCGAGAGTTTCACGAAAGGGGTTGACCCCAATCGCCCTAACCTTTTCGCCATGGGTCCCACTTCCACACCGGCCTCCCACCACAAACCATAGCGCTGTCATGGAATCGAACCTCCTCTCGACCTCCCAGTGAACCCCCTGACACTGTTCGAACTACTCCTGACCAGGGAGTTCCAATCCGGGCTCGGATGGGGAGTGATCGGCCTGGTTATCCTGCTCGCCGTCCCACGGCAGAAGGCTCCCCGACCCATCTGGGGCGTGGTCGTCTCGGCGGTGGCCCTGGTGGCGGCCCTCGGAATGGTCGGGCGACGCCTTGGTCTGGTGATCGGGCTGGTGCTGGTGATCCTGGGCGGTGAACTGACTCGCCGCATGATGGTGGGCGGTCTGTTCGTCGTCGGCCTCGGTGCGTTCACCGTGGCGGTCCGCTCGGGCATCGAGACACGATGGTGGATCCAGCTCGGAACGATGCTCTTCATCGTCGTGGCCGGATGGATGATCGGCAGGATCGACCATCAACAGGGCGACTCGGGGATCCCCGTCCTCATGGTCGCCGGCACCGTGTTCGGGGTGTGGGCCACCGTCCCCGACACGGAGCTGGCCCGGGTGCTGATGGGGACGACTGTGGCAGCGGTCGTCGCCGGGTGGCCGGTGCGGAAGGCCCGGATAGGGTCCGGTGGCGGCTACGCCCTGGCCGCCCTCCTCGCCTGGGCGGTGGCGATCGGCGGGGAAGCGAGGACAGGCTCCATCATCGGCGGCTGGGCCACCGTGGGAGCGTTCCCGGTCGCCCTGCTGGGGACATCGGTCGCCCGGCTCCGCCCGTGGGCGCTGTTCGGGCTGCATGCCGGATCGGTGTTCGTGGCTTCGCGCATAGCCGGGCTCCAGGACAGCCCCTATGTGGCATTGGCGATATCGGCCCCCGCCCTCATCGTCACGATCATCATCGGAGTGATGCTCGCGGCTGGAGACGAGGCCGATCAGGTGCCCCTCACACAGCCTCGATCCGGGGACCCAGACCCATAGCCTCCAGGTCGGCGCGGATCTCGTCGACGTAGGCGGCGTTCATCGGCACCACGAGAGCAGGTGGCTCCTCCGTCAGCCGTTCCGGCGAGCTCACGCACACCGCTGTGCCCGGCAGCCACTTCCCTTGCTTGTGGACATTGATATCGACCACCGTAAGACCATCGCCTACCTGGCCCAGGCCCAGGGTGGTGAGGAAAGCGACCGCCTTCGATCCGCCTCCCCACAGGCAGACCCGATCCCCGGCTTCGATCACATCCCGGATGCGTTCGTGCCAGCGTCGCCTCGACGCTGCCGCCGATCTCGAGAACGCGGTCACTCCCGGAACCAGGTCAGAGACGGGCTCCTCGGCGGGATGAGGCTCCCCGGCGGCGGAAGACGGGACGGCCGAAGCCAGCAGGTACTGGCCCTCGAATGCTAGCTCCAGGTCCTCCACCTCCAGTCCGGACCGGCGAAGCGCCCGTGCCAGCGATCCGAGGGTGAAATACGAGCAGTGCTCGTAGTAGACGTCCCAGAAGGCTCCCTCGGCCAGCACCCGGGCCACGTCCGGGACCTCGGTGAACAGGCGTGCTCCCGGTGTCGCTTCGGTGGACGTGGTCAACCAGCCGAGGAACTCCCCGACGTTGGGGACATGCTCCAGGAGATGCCTGGTCAGCACCAGGTCGCCGGTCATAGCGAGGTGCCGGTG
>CAZTXD010000028.1:0-26445 GCA_964617995.1 uncultured Acidimicrobiaceae bacterium | reverse complement strand
GCTCCAGGAGATGCCTGGTCAGCACCAGGTCGCCGGTCATAGCGAGGTGCCGGTGATCGTACCAGTCGCGGATGAACCTCGCTCCGCCCAGGTCACCCTCCACCCGGTCGGGCAGGAAACCCGGGTCGATTCCGACACCGGCGGCGACCCCGCCCTCGATGAGGAGTCGCATGAAGTCGCCCTTGCCGCATCCGACCTCCAGCACCGATCGACCTTCCAGGGCGTACCGCTCCACGAGTTGCCGGGAGAGATCCCGGGCGAACGACTGGAACTTGCCGGAGAAGGCCTGACTCTCCTCCGTGGGTTGGGAGTAGTCGACCAGTTCCGGATCGAATCTGACGTTCTGGATGAACCCACACTCGTGGCACAGTGCCAGCACCAGATCGCCCGTCGGGTAGGCCAGGGCCTCGCCTTCGGAGTCCAGGAGGACACAACTCTGGGTGGGAATGGAGTCGACCTGGTAGAAGCCCTCCATCCCGACTCGCCCGCACACGGCGCAAACGGCTGCGAGCGCCGCTTCCCGGGCTTTCTCGGTGAGCGCTCCGACGTCTCCCTCCGGCAGCGTCAAAGGATCGTCGGCTCCGGTACGGGAACCACGAACCTGCCCCCGCCCTGGGCGAACGCCTCCTGCTGGGCCATGATCTCGTCCTTGAAGTTCCAGGCGAGGATGAGGAGGTAGTCGGGGGGCTCGACCGAAAGACGCTCGGGCCCGACGATGGGGATGTGCACGCCCGGCATCAGCCACCCTTGCTTGTGGACGTTGCGGTCGACGATATAGGACAGGCGCTCGGAGCCGATGCCGCAGTAGTTGAGCATGATCGCACCCTTCGCCGCCGCCCCGTAGGCGACCACGCTGGCGCCACCGTCGACGAGATCGTCGATCAGAGCGACGAGGTTCCGACGGATGGACTCGACCCGGGCGGCGAAGTCGGCGTAGAAACCCGCGTCGTTGATCCCCTCGTTCGCCTCGCTCCGCAAGTACTCGCTCACGCTTGCTTCGACCCGGCCCTCGCGCTCGAAGAACACGCGCAGAGACCCTCCGTGGATCGGATGGTGCTCCACCCTCACCAGGTCGAGGCCATGACGTGCGAAGAGACGCTCGACCGAGGTCACCGAGAAGTAGCAATGGTGCTCGTGGTAGATCGTGTCGAACTCGCCGTGCTCGACCAGGTCGCGCACATACGGGAACTCCATCACCACCGTGCCTCCCGGTGCCAGGAGTCGCTCCATCGCCTCGACGAAGCGATTCTGGTCGGGGACGTGGGCGAGGACGTTGTTGCCGACTATGACGTCGGCGTGCCTTCCCCCGTCGGTCAGTTCCGCGGCCAGGTCGGGGCCGAAGAAGTCACAGATGGTCTCGATGCCCTTCTCCTCGGCCGCCCGCGCCGGCCCGGGAGCGGGGTCGATGCCCAGCACCGGGATCCCGGCCTTGGCGAACCACTGCAGGAGATAGCCGTCGTTCGACGCCAGCTCCACGACCAGCGAGCCTTCGTTCAGGGGACGCCGGGCGAGGATCCCCTCCACGTTGACGCGTGCATGCTCGACCAGCGCATCGGAGAACGACGAGAAATACGGGTACTCCTCACCGAAGAGGGTGCCCGGCGGCACCGTCTCCAGGATCTGGGCCAGGGTGCATTCCCGGCAGCGGACGAGCGTCAGCGGGTAGGTCGCCTCCCGGGCCGGGTCGGACCCCGGTCGTATGAGCCCGTCCGACAAGGGCAGCTCACCCAGGGCCAGCACCCGATCCATCGCATCGCTGCCGCAGGACCGGCAGCCCCGGATCACCTCGTACGGCGCCGGGGCGATCGGGGAAGCCGGCTCAGACACCGGCGCCCTCCACCACCCTCAGGTCGGCGCTGATGCGGCCGGCCTCCTGCTCGCCTCGTATGAACCGGATCCGTAGGAGGTTGCCGAGGAACTCGTCCTGGCCGAGGCCCGCGGCCACATACGCTTCGTACAGCTCCTTGGCGCCGGCCTCGACCGTCCATCGAGGCTGGAAAGTGGGGAGCATCGCCTCGATCTTCGAGCAGTCGACGCGGTAGTCGCGGATGTCGGGGCCGGCCGCGTCGGCCAGCTCCACGGAGGCACCCGGGACCGTGCGGTCGACGATCTCGGCCACGTCGCGTATCTGATAGTTCTCCCGGGTGGAGCCGACGTTGAACACCTGGTCGTGGATGACGTCACGCGGTGCTTCGACAACGGCGAGGAACGCCCTCGAGATGTCTTCGATGTGGATGAGGGGACGCCAGGGAGATCCATCCGATTTCATGAGGACCCGACCCTGGGTCACCCCGTAGCCGACCAGGTTGTTCACGACCAGGTCGGCTCGCAGCCGGGCCGAGACGCCGTAGGCGGTGGCGTTGCGGAGGTAGGTGGGGCTGAAGCCGTCGTCGGCCAGCCTGGAGACTTCGGTCTCCACGTTGATCTTCGACCAGCCGTAAGGGGTCACGGGGTTGATCTCGGAGGTCTCGTCGACCCAGCCGCCCGGAGACGCTCCATAGATGCTGCACGAAGAGGAGAAAACGAAGCGGGGAACGCCTGCCCGACGGGCCAGCTCCGCCAACTGGACGGAGGCCCGGTGGTTGATCTCGGCCGTCACCTCTGGATCCAGATCACCGAGCGGGTCGTTGCTGATCCCCGCCAGATGACACACCGCATCGAATCCCTCGAGGTCGCTCATCGCCACGTCGCGAACGTCCTTGCGGATCGCCGGTACGTCCTCCACGTCGTCGCCGAAGGTGCATTCGCTGAACAGGTAGCTGTCCAGACCGACCACGTCGTGGCCGGCGTCGCGAAACAGGCCACACATGACGCTTCCGATGTAGCCGTTGTGGCCGGTTACCAGTACCCGCAACTCAAACCTTCCAGACTCGCCATGGGGGCGAGCCGCCATCCCAAAGATCGTTCAGCAGTACCTTGTCGCGCAGCGTGTCCATCGGTTGCCAGAACCCCTCGTGCCGGAACGCCTTGAGCTGGCCGTCCGCGGCCAGGTTCTGCATTGGCTCCTTCTCAAAGAGCGTGTCGTCATCGGCGATGTAGTCGAAGACGCCCGGCTCGCAAACGAAGAACGCGCCGTTGATCCAGCCCTTGTCGAGCGGCTTCTCCGTGAAATCGACCACGGTGTCGCCATCGAGCACCAGCTGGCCGAAACGGGGCGGAGGATGCACGGCGGTGACGGTGAGCAGTCGACCATGGGAACGGTGGAAGGCGAGGAGGGCGTTGACGTCGACGTTGGACAACCCGTCACCCCAGGTCAGGAAGAACGTCTCGTCGCCGAGCCAGGGGGCGAGGCGCTTGATCCTGCCACCGGTGTTGGTCCAGCGTCCGGTCTCGACCAGGTCGACGGTCCACTTCTCGCTCTCGCCGTCATCGTGGACCTCGACCTCACCGCTACCCACATGCACCCTCATGCTTCGCACCGACGCGTGATAGTCGGCGAAATAGCGCTTGATGTAGTCGCCCTTGTACCCCAGCGCTACTACGAAGTGATCGAAGCCGTAATGGTGATAGTGGCTCATGATGTGCCAGAGAATGGGCCGATTGCCGATCTCCACCATCGGTTTCGGACGGATCTCTGTCTCCTCCGCCAGGCGCGTACCCATTCCCCCAGCCAGAATGGCCGTCTTCATAGCCTCGCCTCCACTTGCCCCACTCGCTGTAACGATTGCCCGCGGCCACATGATAACCGCTCGAACCGCCGATCAAAGGGGCCTCTACGCCATGCCTTAGATCTGGCAAACCTCTACACGAACCTGTTCACGATCCTCGGAGCATCGACCAACCGACACCCAGCCGTCATTGACAAAGCGAAGCGGAGACCGCGGACACCTGCCTCGCGAGCCACGCGCGGGCGGTGTCTCCCACTCCTTGATGAGCGGCTACCGTGGTCGCCAGGGCATCCAGCTGCTTGCAGCCGGCTAGGTGCCGGTTACCGGAGAAGCTTGCGGCCGCCGCGCCTATCAGTTTGGTGAGACTCGTCGCTGCCCCCTTCGTCACTTCACCGCTGGCGGCATACTCGTCCACAGTGCGGGCCATCTCACCGAACGGATCCCAGTGCAGCTCCGCCCACCGGAAGGCGAGCTGCCCGATCTGCCGACCAGCCTCACGCCCTCGTAAGTCACCGTCTTGGAAGTGGATGCCTCCGTAGAGCCGGGACACGCCCGCCTCGTCGGCGGCGTCGAGGAACGTGTCCCAGGTCAGTACCACCGTCGATACTGGACCCTCCTCGAACATGAGCGATCCGGGCGTGGCCACATGACGGCCGAAGAGGTCCTCGTCACCGTCTCCGTCGTGGTCACGACCCAGCAACGTCGTTCCATCATACATCGCTGGTGACCCGGCGAAGGCGGTGAGGACTTCGGCCGACGCACGACTGAACGTGCTGTGCCCGGACGTGTACTCGGCGAACGGCGGGGTGACGAACGTCAACGACTGATAGGGTTGCCAGGTCGATCCCTCGATCGATACGGTTCCCTTGTTCGGTCCCCCCCATGCGTCGACCGGGACGCCTCGATACAGGTATCGGATCGCAGATATGGGCCTTATGAAGTCGTAGTGACGCTTGGTCTCCCATGCCGATATGCCGGCGTCGAGAAGGGCTCCGGCGAGCACCATGAACATCTTGGCGTCGTCTTCGATCCCATGCCCGTCCCGGAGTGAGATGCCGATGGCGAGCTGCACCCAGTGGCCGGGGGGCGTCCAGGTAGTGGGGCCATCGGCCCAGAACTCCGCTATGACCTTGCGCTCATCGGTCAATTGGGCGCTGAAGTCGAGGACCGCGGCTGTCTGCGACCGGTAGGCCTCATCCTCGGTGCTGACGTTGCCGAGGGCATCTGTGTACGGCTCGCTCGATCCCAGTCGGGGCGGAGGGGGCGGACGGAACTGACCTCCGAACTCCATGGCGAACGGCCGGACCGCTCCCCAATGGGGCGTCAAGAAGGACTGACTGGAGTACGTCGAAGAGTCGTCAGGGTCATAGGTCGGGTTTCCGTCTCGATCGAGGAGAGTCCCGTTGGGGACGTCGAGCGGTACCCAGCGGTTGGGGTCGAAGTCGGGACCGTTCAACCCATTGGGGTCATCGGCATGCCCGCTGTTCACCGGCGAGTAGAGAACGGGGAACGTGTCCGAGGTGAGCTGAAGGAACCCGCCACTAGCGTTGGAGCCGTCGGCGAGTCGGGCGTCGATGACGTTCTGAGCGGCGATGTTTCCAATTCCCGCAGGGGTGGTCGGGTCGGAGCTGTCCGAAGCCGCGAAGCCGAGCTCGCTCAGCACCTGGTCGAACAGCGCCTCCTGATTCGGATACACGATCGACAGTGTCCTGTGCGCAGCATGGCTGACGGCTTCTCTCATGTTGGACTCGGTCTGTTCATGAGCTGGACGCTTCAGACCGAACTCCATCTCGGTAGGCATCGCCGTCGGGTGATACATCGACCAGGCGTCATAGATGGCCGACATGACGACCCACATCCTCCAGGTCGTCACCGTGGGAGCGGGTGGGTTCTGCGGGATGGCGATCAACATCGCTTCTGCCCAGTCCACGACTACGCTGTGGGGATGCGGGTTCGGCTCGAAGAGGTCGTCGGCCGTAGCAGGAACTGCTGCAGTCAACACGAAGGTGGCGAGTAGAGCGACCCCGACGCCTTCGAGCCTCCGTGCCAACCTCTCCCGTGTCCTCATGAGACCTGAACTCCCTGATGACGCGGTCATTGTTTCCTCCCATCTCGATCGACCGTACGGTCGACGCCACCGTCGAACAGGGTGATCAGATCGGCTGCGCCCGCATTGCGCGTGCCGTCACGGCGGCCTCGAGGCCGTTCCTCACTCCCTGTGCCCGGCCGGACGCCGACGGTCATCGACATCCGACATAGATAGGATCATATGAGAAGAATTCGCGCCGCGTCGCCCCGACCCGCTATGCAATTCTCGGAAAAGGATCACGAGAGCGCGTGCGCCAGGATGAAGGTGACCAGGGATGACTCCACTCCCGGGGTGGGTCACCTGGGAAGGACCGAAGGTCGACGCTACTCCCCAGAGGCATCGCCCCATCCCCTGGCGTGGTTACCACCGGCACAGTGGGGCCTGAACCGGGTGGCTCCAGGAACAGACACCCGGTTATGCTCGCCCAGTGCTGATTTCTCACCGCTTCGGCTACATCTTCGTCAAGACGCGGAAGACTGCCGGGACGAGCATAGAATTCGCCTTGTCCCGGCACGCAGGGCCCAGGGACGTCATCACACCGGTGCTCGCTGAGGACGAGCAGCGTCGACTGGAGATAGGCGGTACTCCGCCACAGAACTTCACCATCCCGCGCAGTCGATGGCATACAAGAGATTGGGCCAGATGGGTGCTCACTCGGACGGTTCCGACATACTTCAACCATATGAGTGCCCGCGTGGCTCGCCGGTACACCGGTGAATGGGACGGCTATTTCACCTTCACCGTGGAGCGAAACCCCTGGGACCGCATGGTGTCTGCGTTCTGCTTCGCCGACTACCGCGGCAGACGATATGGAACACTCAGAGAGTTCCTCCACTCCGAGGAGGTGGAGCGGTTCGACAATTGGCCGTTATATACGATCGATGACACCGTCGTCGTCGACCGGGTGATCAGATACGACCGGCTGGCAGAGGAGCTGACCGAGGTCTCCGAGAAACTCGGTCTGCCCGAGCTGGAGCTACCTCGAGCGAAGAGCGGTCACAGGCCCTCCGGCCCGTATCAGGAATGGTATGACGACTACACCCGGCAACGAGTCGCAGAGCTGTTTCACCGGGAGATCGACCGGTTCGGGTGGCGTTTCGACTGACCGACCGAGCTCGGATCAGCTTTCGGTCCACCTACTCGAGGTGGAAGGGAATTCCTATCAGGGTGCTACCGCTTCTTACCACGAGCAGATGGCCCTACCACCGGGCGACGGGCTGAATCGGCCGGACCCTATTAATGCGCCGCCTCCGACGCTATGGTCCTACAGCTTGGAACGAGAGGATCTCGGGGAGTCGGTCGAGCGATGAGATCAGCCATCGACAGGAGCCGTCAGGCGGCAGCGGACCTCCTCAAGGAGATCGCCCCGAATCGAACGCGGCGTAGCCTACTCCGCCTCAGATTCCGCGCGAGACGCCCGACATCCCGATACCGGATGTTGCCAAACCTGCTGATAATCGGGGCGCAGCGAAGCGGTACCAGCTCTCTCTACAAGTACCTGGGACGGCATCCCGACGTCGCGCCGTCGCTGCGCAAGGAGACCGGCTATTTCTCCGACGCCTACTCCGAGGGACTCTCCTGGTACCTGACCCACTTCCCGCTCACATATCGCAGGGCATGGCATGAGAGCCGCGAGCTGCCTTTCGTCACATTCGAGTCCACGCCCGACTACATGCTTGATCCCCGAGCGCCTCAGAGGGCAAGTGAGCTGGTGCCGGAGGCCAAGATCATCGCGATCCTCCGGGAGCCGGCGAGCCGGGCTTACTCTCATTACCAACACAACGTACGATTGGGCCTGGAGCCGCTCTCCTTCGAAGGGGCGCTCGAGAGCGAACCTACCCGAATCGCATCCGATCTGGATGCCATCAGGCAGGGTGACTCGACGCACAGGGCTGTGGCGCTCCGACGTTTCTCCTATCTTCACAGGGGCTTGTATGCGGACCAACTCGGTCGCTGGTTCGATTCCTATCCGCGCGAAGGAGTGATGATCCTCTCGAGCCGGACCCTCTTCGATCAGCCGGAGACCACCTTCCGCCATATCCTGGACTTCCTCGGCATCCGCCCCTGGCTACCTGCCCGATTCGGGAACTACAGCTACGTGGCTACAGCTCCTGACACCGCTCCAATACCGGAAAGAACACGGGAACACCTTGCTCGAATATTCCACGAGCCAAACCAACGTCTCGAAGCGCTTCTGGGACATCAACTCGAATGGATGCCCGAAGGATCATGAGTCACATCGGCCGAAGCGCGGCAAAGGGTGTCTTCGCCGCCGCCGACCTCCTGCTCCGACCGATGCCGGGTCCCCGGATCCTCATCTATCACCAGATCGCCGCCGGCCTCGGCCGACAGATGGAGGTGACCCTCGAGGCCTTCACCCACCATCTCGACTGGTTGACCGCCCACGGTGAGGTGGTCGATCTCGACGAGGCGCTGAATCGCCGGGGCGACGCTGACGCCCACCGCGTCTTCGTGCTCACGTTCGACGACGGGTACGAGGATCTGTATCACCTGGCGTTCCCTCGATTGAGAGCCCGGGGGCTGCCCTTCCTCCTCTATCTGACCACCGCCCCCGTGGAGCAACGCTTGGCTCTGACACCCGGCGGGAGCGCCGAGCCCTTGACCTGGTCTCAGGCTACGGAAATGCTGGATAGCGGACTGATGACCATTGGGGCCCACACCCACACCCATATAGATCTCCGCGGTATCGATTCCACGACCGCGGCGAGAGAGCTCGACACCTGCAATGATCTGATCGAACTCAGGCTGGGATTACGTCCCCGTCACTTCGCCTATCCATGGGGATATTGGGACGCTCGAGCTGATGCGGAGGTACGCGCCCGATACGATACGGCAACCCTGGGCTCCGGGCGGCCCGTGACTGCCGACACCGACGTGCATCTCGTCAACCGAGTGCCCGTCCAGCTCGCCGACGGTCGGTGGTTCTTCGAGCGAAAAATGCGGACTGGTCTTCGCATGGAAGACCGCGTCCGACGATGGACATCCCGATACGCCGGCCCGTGAAGGGACGCGTCGGTCTCACCGAGATGAGCGGCGGGGCGGGAACCGATCCGCCACGCTGCAGGTAGCTGTGGGATCACGCTTCCCACCCCACGGAGAGGCTGCCAGATGACCAAACCCAAGTACATGTTCGTGATCAGCTCCCTCAACGCGGGAGGGGCGGAGCGCTCGCTCATCGAGCTCCTGCCGCGTCTGATGGATGGCGGCGCCGAGCCGGTCCTCGTGACCCTGCAGAGAGGTGGGCGCTTCGAGAAAGAGGCCCGCGCCGCTGGCTACGGGATCGTCCATGTGACGGCAAGAGGGTGGATTCGCAGGATCCTCGACTTGCGGAGGCTGATCCGTTCGGAGAAGCCCGCGCTTCTCTACACCTCTCTGTTCGACGCCGACCAGATCGGACGAGTCGCAGCGATCGGAACCGGCGTGCCGGTGATATCCAATCTCGCCAACACTTCCTATGAATCAGCACGTCTACAGGATCCCAACGTCAGGCGGTGGCGCCTGCGGATCGTCTGGGCGGTCGACAAATTCACGTCTCGAAGGTTGACGGACCACTTTCACGCCGTGAGCGAGACAGTCAAGGACTCAGCGGTCGAACAACTCGGCGTGGATCCGAATCGGGTCACGGTCGTACGGAGAGGTCGTGAGAAGAGCCGAATCGGCCAGATGTCCTCCGAGAGGAGGAGACGGGTTCGTGAATCGCTGGGGATCGACGAGGGCGCCGAGGTGGTGATGACGGCTGGCCGTCAGGAGTTCCAGAAGGGGCATACCTTCTTGTTGGAGGCCTTCGCCGGCGTGGCTGCGGCCCGCCCCCAAGCGGTGCTCGTCATCTCCGGTCGCGAAGGCCATGCTTCGGCGACCCTGAACCACCTGGTCGAGTCGCTAGGGCTCTTCCGGCGGGTATTCCTCTTGGGCCATCGTGAGGACGTCACCGACATCATGGCGGCCGCCGACGTGTTCACCTTCCCGTCTCTCTACGAAGGACTGGGCGGTGCGGTGATCGAAGCCATGGGGCTCGGTCTTCCCATCGTGGCATCTGACCTGCCTTCACTGCGGGAGGTCGTCCACGAACGCGAGAACGCCACCCTGGTACCGCCCGGCGATGCCACGGCATTGGAAGCAGCCGTTCTCGCACTGCTGAACGACCAGCGTCGCCGCGAGGCATACGGGAAGCGCAGCCGCGAAATCTACGAGAACGAGTTCAGGGGCGAGGTCGCAGCGGTGAGAATGCAGGCGATGCTGAACCGGGTTGCCAGCGGCAATACCAATGCCCCGCTCCTCGACGACAAAGCATTGGACGACCTGATCGCTGACATCGACCTGCCGATACCCCCCGACCAGCCAGGCGCGTCTTGGTCGGTCACCGAGAGCTGGAAGAGCTTCAAGGCCGATTTCCTTCGCTTGGCGGGCGGGCCCGGCAGCCCCGATATCGCGGTGAAGATCGGCCACGGCTGGTCTGCGGACGACGCAAGGTATGTCGCGACAGAGGTGCACAGGGTGGGGGCACTCCTTCGGAGCCTCCCCGGCGGAGAGGTGGTGATGCCAGAAACACACGGATGGTCGGAGAAACCCCCTGCCGTGGCGCTCCGCTTCGTCACGGGTGACAACCTCCTGCGACTCCTCGGTGACCCGGTGGGCGGGATGTCCGCGATGGGCAAGGAAAAGTTGGATGAGCTGGTCACCCAGTGTGGCCAGGCGATGGGGGCGTACCACTCAGCGGAGCCGGCAGACAGGTCCGATCGCCGGTCGACCGAAGCGGCACTGGACGATCTCATGACAGCGGCTCGACGTGCCGGCGTGTCCCGTCGGCGTATCCTGGCCATTGAGCCTCATCTCCTGCGGGCACGAGGATACCGGTTCTCAGGCAACGATGTCACCGTCGACTCCAGCGGCCGCCTCGTCTTGCATGACCCACCTCACGTGCGCAAGTTCGACTACGTACATCGTGACGTGAGCGGCTTCACCTTCGATCTGCACCGGTCATTGTTCGGGAACAGTCCTCATGACGCTTCCCATCCGAACGCAGGTCTCGCCGCGGGGTGGCGGCGTGCTTTTCTCGATGGATACGAGGCCACGGGCCCGACCCCACTCGACACCGCGGTCGACGAGTGGGCGATCCGTCTCTACGAGATATCGCGTATCACTGGGAGAGCGTACGGAGCGCTGCGCAGGAGACGCCTCACGGGTGTTCCCACTCTGCTGCGCTGGGCAGCGCAGGCGCGCAGACAACTGGGCCCGCCGCCCTTGTGAGTCATGCCTCCGGAGGCTCGTGATCGCACATGATCCTTCAGCCCTCTGGATGATTCGATTTTCCGTGATAACTTCTATGCTTCAGAAGGGGCATTCACCAACGCAACAGGGAGACCGGGAGATGGCTGGGAAGCAGACGCTCAAGCTCGCCGTGATCGGCAACGCTGACATCACAGACGCCGTGCTCGCACGGGGAGACGGCGGATCCAGGGTGGATCGTGGGGTTAAGGAGATGGTGGCCCGGTCCTACCCGGACCATGAGTTGATCGTCGATCACTATCCGTCACCCGGGTTGAGTGAGCTGAGGAGCGAACTCGAGTCAGACCGTTCGACGTTTGCTGCCTCCCGGCCGCACCTGGTGTTGCTTTCGATAGCTGAGGAAGTCCTGCGACTCGGCTCTCGTGGCCAGACCCCCGAGACAGCTGTCAGAGCCGTCAAGGATGACCTCGAGGCCGTAATCCGCATCATCAAGCAAGACATCGGTGCTCACGTCCTCATTCTCAACGTATCGACTCTCGACCCCAGTGACGCGACGATCACATATCACGCGCTCGCCGAAGAACCCTTCGGCCTGCGTGCTCATCGGCTAGACCTCATGCTCGTCGAAGTGTCACATCAAGAAGGCATCTCGATCATCGATGTCGATCGGCTCTTGGCTGAACTGGGAGGACGGGAGAACGTGGAAGCGGCCGCCCGATACGGCCCGAGAGCCTGCGAAAGGATTGCTGCCGAGGTCTTCCGTGTCATCGCAGACTATGGATTCCTGGACGATCGGCCGCTGCTTGCCCAGGTCGGCGCTCGAGTGAAGTCAGGGTGAGCGAAAGATGCTGATGAAGCTGGAGATGCCGCTGATCAACCCATCGTTGCGAGCCGGCCACGTCGTCGAGTGGAACAAGGACGAAGGCGAACGATTCGAGTTCGGAGATGTCATCTGCTCCATCATGCTCGACGAGTTCGCCGCACTGCGCCGCACAGCGCGTGCGACGCTGCTGGCCGCCGGGAAACGACGAAGGGCGCTCAGGAGTGAGGTCGAGGTACGGGACGGAAAGGTGGGCCTGCGCGCTGAGCTCTTGTCGTCAGACCGTGGGGTATTGCAGAGGATCGTGGCCGAGGCTGGGGATCGGATAAGGGTTGGTGACGTTCTCGCCGTCGTGGCTACTCACGAGCCGGGGGAAGACATGACCTCGGTCGGCACGCTGAGTGAGATGCCCGCTATGCGGGTGGCCGCCAACTTGGGTCTCGATCACGAAACGGATGATTCACAGGAGGTGGGCTGATGCCCCTTACAAAGCCGGTCAAGCTGGCGCTCAAGTCTTGGCGATCGGTGTTCGGTAACGGGACGCGGGTGGAGAACTGGGTGAAGGAGCGCTATCTGAACTCTCTTCGGAATGAGCTGCGCAAGGAGAGCGGCCCGGGTTGGGTCCAATTCAGCGGCGGTGCTTTCGTCATCGTCAGCGAGTCGCCCGATTTCCCGGAACCACGCCGTGGTGTCGTTCTCAAAGGCGGCTGCGACCTCCCTTCGGTGTACACGGCCGGTCCGCTGCTTCGTCAAGGCATACAGGGCACGATCGCGATAGCCCGGCACTTCGGCGGTACCGGCGGCAACCGCTCGGATCAGATCCTGCAGACCCTCGACAACCTGCCGGAGGATGCCATCGCCGAAACGCGCCGAATGCTGGATCTCGGCGATGAGTACTTCAGCCCGACATTCTTCCAGCCAACGTTCACCGTTCCGCAGATGCCTGAGGCGGGGACTTTCAACAAGGATCTCGTGATCATGTCCATTGCCTCCGACGAGACGAGGCAGATGTACGAGCATCGCGAACACGGATTTCTGGCCGATCCGGGTGGCTGGTGGCTCAACCAGGATCTGGATCGCGTCTTGGGCGACCTCAGCGCGGTCGAATGGTTTCGTCAGACGTTTCGGCGGATCGGCCGCATGTCTGTCGACGACTTCAGGAAGGCTAACACCCGCCTCGTGCAGGAGATTAGGGGTCGTCTGGGGGCGAAGGTCGTCTACTACAACTCTCTCGTCCTCGACCCCTCGAATCCGACCCACAACTACCAGCTGATAAAGGCTGCCCACAGCACGCGAAGACGCGAATTCGCCATAGCGCTTGCCGAACTGTCACAGCAGCTCGATTTTCCGATCGTCGATGTCGATCGGATCCTCAAGGAGGAGGGGGTCGAGGCTCAGGTGGACTTCGCTCACTTCCCTGTGGATCGTATGGCGCCCATCGGCGCAGAGGTGTACCGAGTCATGAAGGCGATCGAGTTCGTTTGACCATGCTCCCTCCCTTTCCCCTCGTGGTAGGGAGCGGTCGGTCCGGAACGACGCTCCTGCGAAACATCCTGGACTCACATCCAGAGATGGCGATGGCACACGAAGCACATTTCGTCGCGCCGATGGCACGACGTCGTCACCGATATCGCACGAGCAACGGATTCGGACTCGAGGTTTTCGTGGGAGATCTCTATCGCAACTCCAACTTCCGCAGGCAGGGGCTGAGCGAGTCCGAAGTCCGTCGGGCGCTTGCTGTCCATCCACCAGCGGGTTTCGCCGAAGCTGTTCGAACGGTTCTCGGCCTCTACGCGAGCCGCCATGGGAAGCAGAGGTATGGGGACAAGACCCCCGGCTATGTGAAGCACATACGCCTACTGGCAGAGATCTTTCCCGAAGCACGGTTCGTCCATTTGATTCGCGACGGTCGGGACGTTGCACTCGGCTACCTGGACCGGAGCGAATGGGGTCCGGCTACCTTGCCTGAAGCTGCCCTCTACTGGCGCTCGCGGGTGGAGAGGGGGCGTGCAGCCGGTAGGAAACTGGGTGAAGACCGGTACTTGGAAGTGCGCTACGAGGACATGGTGCATGCCCCTGACGTAGAAATCACGAGAGTCTGTGAGTTCCTTCACCTCGACTACCGCGCCGACATGCTGACGTACTACGAAAAGGGAAGCGACTTCATCGCGACGAGTGCCACCCCAGAAGCCTTCACGGGATTGGCGCGACCGATCACGAGCGGGTTGCGCGATTGGCGGACGCAGATGGCCGACCCCGATGTAGCCACCTTCGAGGCCCTGGCCGGTGACCTTCTCGCCGACCTGGGTTATGAACGTGGGACCGCACGTATGAGCTTGCGCCGGCCACTGACGGTGGCGAAGGCAAAAGCCGTCTGGCAGTCGAAGCGGGCCGGAGCGCGCCTTCGATCTCTCAGGCGATCATGAGACACAGGACTGAACGGGCGATGCCGGAATGGTCGCGATGCTGCTGAGAGTGCTCGTCCCCCCGTCCGACGCGGCTTTTCGTGGCGGCTACCTCGTCAAATGGCACATGGACGAAGGGGATCCGATTGCGCTTGGCGACGCCCTATGCGACGTCGCTGTCGATGAGTTCATCGCGCTCCAACGAACCAAGCGCGCCGCCTTGCTCGGCTCCACCGTCAGGCGGCACCAGCGCAAAGTGCGCGACGGGTACGACGTTCGTGAGGGCCGCGGTCTGGTCCACGTTCGTCTGACATGTGCCGAAGACGGCGCCAGACTCGGCAAGATCATCGTCGCTGAGGGCGAGAGGGTGGTTATAGGCCAATTGGTGGCTGTCCTGACGGACGGGGATGAGGTCGACGACATGCATTCGGACTCCCTGACGAGAGCCGCCGAGGCGCGCATCGTGGTCAACATGCCGGATGCGACCGATCTCGGCATCGACTGAAACCAGACGAGCAGCGGTAGGGCAAGAGGTGAGGCCGATGCGCCGTCGACTACTCGAGAACCCGTTCTGTCCCGATGTCTCGATCATCTCGGTCGGACCCGGAGGAGGAGGCCAAGGGACCGCCGTAGAGGGCTACCAGCTGCCGGGTCACAGAATCGGGCGGAAACTCGGCCGCCCGCCGCCGTCCTTCATCCCCGAGCCGTCGGCGCAGGTCGGCGTCCAGGACGAGCCGGCGGATGGCTTCAGCCGCACCCTCCGAGTCCCCGGGAGGGAACAGGATCCCCGCTTCATCCCCTCCTAGGAGGCGTCGGATCGGGGGGATGTCGCTGCCGACAACCGGCAACCCATTCATCATCGCCTCGGCCGCCACACGACAGAAGGAATCAACCCGCGAGGGGCAGATGACGACGTCGAGGTTGCCGTAGATGCTGGCGATATCCGACGTCTTGCCTTCCGGCTGGACCAACTCGGGGCCGAACTCGTTGATCTCAGACCACGTGCGGGCGTTCTCCTCAACCGGTGTCGTGTGAACGTAGAGGTGCCAGACGACCCCCAGGTCGGTCGTCGAACGCATGATCCGGGGAAGCAGATCGAATCCTTTCCGCTCAGTCGCTCCACCGACGAACCCGATATGAACCAGCCGATCATCATCACGCCTTCGCGATCCCACGACCTCGGCAGGATCGATCGGATTGGGGACGATGGCCGCATCCCCCGAACGACAGAGCCCATTGGCCACGGCAATCGCCTCTGCAGTTGGCGACACGGCCGCGCAGCGAAGATCAGGAAGCAGGCGGCGAAGAATGGGCCCCAATCGGGAGCCCCATGATGACCCGAGCGGATCATGTACCCAGACCACGGTCCTCTTCCTGGTCAACACAGCGGCCGGTGCGGCGAGGTTCAGCCCGGTCAGAGCGTTGGCATGGATCGCTATCAGACGATGGCGATTGGCAACAGCCCAGCGAGCGATACGGAGACCTGCGACGATCCGATAGAGCCGATCAATGGGGCGCCTCGGCCGGGTGGGAAGAGGGATATGTCCCTCGATGAGGCGGTCAGTGAGGACCAGGTCCAAGAAGGCCCCGTGGTCCGGCGAGGCGAGGATTCTGTCGACCCTACCGTCGAGACTGGACAAGAGTGTGACCAAGCTCCGATTGGACCCTCCCAAGGCAGCGGGGCTGGCCACGAAGAGTATGGCGCCTGGCTGCTGACTCCTTTGCCGTGATCCGCGCTTGAACAAGCAGCCCCCTTACAGCGCAACCTCAAAGGGAGGCGCAGCCGACCGCTTCATCTGAATCCTCCTCTGTGGGCTGGTGGCCACCCTCCCTTCCGGGTGATGGCATGGATGTATCCTGCGGCCTGGCCGCTCTGTCGGTCCAGATCCTAGTGCAAGAAGAGATGTCCGGAACCAGGTGCAGTGCCTCGATGGAAGACACGCACGAAGGAATAAATGAGATCGGCTCCCCTTGGAGTACGGGATAGATTGTCAGATGTCACCATCGCATACGATCGACGTGATCCTTGCGCATTTCAATCGGGCCGACACCCTGGTCGAGGCGATTCAGAGCGTCTTGAATCAGACCCATCGAAACCTCAAGCTCTATTTGGTTAACGACGGGTCAACCGACTCATCTATGCGATACGTCAGCCGTCTGAACGATGAGCGGATTGTTTCCATAGATCTACCGAACAACGTAGGTGTAGCTCGGGCAAGGAATGTTGGCATCGAACACGCAACTGCCGGGCTGATCGCCTTCATGGATTCTGATGATGTCTGGCTCCCACAAAAGCTGGAACTTCAGCTGGTGAACCTTCGGGAAGCCCAAGAGCAGAATGAAAACGTTGGCATGATCGGATGCGGCTGGAAGTTTTACGGAGGTTCTCCGACCAATCGCTCTTTCACGGTGGGCCCCTTCACCCGAGAAGACGTACTCCACGAAAGAGTTGCCGGCATAGGAACCCCGATGCTCCTCGTGGACCGTTCCGTTGCCGAAAGGGTGGCCCGGTTCGACGAGCGACTCCCGGCACTGGTTGATCGCGACTACGTCATGTCATGTCTGGCGAACGGATCTCAGATCGTGGTGCTGCCCGAGCCTCTGGCGCTGGTACGCAGGGGGCGAAGCGACCATGTGGCGACCTCACGCAGGGCCGCGGCGGCCTATGAAGTGATGTTGGAAAAGTACTCTACCGAATTGGCCAAATCCACCGATCTTCGATCGTGGTATTCCTTCCGGACGAGCCGTGAGTATCTGCTTCATGGGAACATCCGGAGCGCTGCACGGCACCTTGCGGTTGGTATCAGTAGGCACCGCTTCAGGCGCGCCTTCCACCTGCTCATGGCGGCACTTGGGCGTAGGAACGGCCTTGCGGTCGCTCAACGGCTCCTACCCGTTCGACGACCGGACTGAAGCCCGACTCCCTCGGTAGCCCGGAACTTCGTTCCAACCGTGGTGGCCCGGGAGGGACCACGACGCTACCCTGCTCCCGAAGGCGATCACTGTAGGCCTTCCTCCCGCTCCCGATAGGAGACGGCATCACCCCGCAGACTTCCTTTCTCCGAGGCAACCTGTCCCCCACTGCCGGTATGGTGGCCCTGATGCTCCTGCTGTTGCTGATTGGAGCATCTCTCGTTGGAGGCAAGCCCGCCCGGGCAGCGGGACCGGATCGCATCCTCACCAACGACGAGAAATTCCCCAACGGCTTCGAAGTGCCCGCCGGTGAGACGTGGTCCTTCGACCCAGCGGCGTCTACCACGGTCACTGTTTCCGGCAATGTGGTAGTACGGGGACGCCTTGAGATGAAACCCGCGTCCCGAGACGTCCAGCACAGACTGAGATTCACCGGCATCGACGAATCCTCCTTCCTCGGCTCACAAGGGACCTCGGATGTGCCGGCGGGCACCGATATCGGTCTCTGGGTACTGGGCGCAGGCGCTCTCGACATCCAGGGCACACCCAAGCTGGCGTGGGCATACACCTATCAGAGCGACTGGGCCGGCGACGAGGTGCGGGCAACCCCGGTCAATCGGGGTAACTACACCGGCTTCCCGACCGTTGCCTCAACACCCGCACCGAACGCCCTTGGCTATCGACCCGAGTTGTTGAACCTCACCCGGAACGTGACCATCGAAGGAACACCGTCCGGCAGAACCCACATCTTCATCACTTCGTCACAGAAGCAAACCATTCGGTATGCAACGATTCGTCACGTCGCTCCCGATCTGGGCACCGATATAACCGGGCGTTACGGACTGCACTTCCACCAAAACAAGCATGCCTCTAGCGGATCGATGGTAGAAGGGGTCGTGATCCGCGACGCGGGAAACCACGCCTTCGTACCCCATGCTTCTCATGGTATCACCTTCCGCAACACCATCGCCTACAACACAGTCGGAGATGCATACTGGTGGGATCCCTCGAAAAAGAAATTCTGCGGAAGTGTCGAAGGCTGCAACGCCTCGCACGACACGCTCTACGACGGTATTGTCGCCGCACTCACCCACACCAGCCCATACCAAAAAACTACGTCTGCCTCCATCCAGCTCGGCGAGGGCAACAACAACACGATCATCAACTCCGTAGCCGTCGGCATGCAAGGTGAGGGACAGAACAACTCGGGTTTCAAATGGCCCAGCGCCGAGGATGGAATCTGGAAGTTTGAGAACAACGTCGCCCATAACAACGATTCCAACGGCATTTTCGTCTGGCAGAACACGGGAAAGACCCATGTGGTCAACGGGTTCGTCGCGTATTATAACGCAAAGGTGGGAGTCGATCACGGAGCATATACGAATCCCTACATATATCAGAACCTCATGTTGTTGGACAATGAGCGGGGCGCGATCGACTCGCATGCCCAGGGAGTTCCGTCCAGGGACGGAAAGACGGATACGCAGCGATGGGAGAACGTCAAGACGGGCGGTCGGGGTGTCCTTGTCATCCAAGGGCATGTCGAGTTGGCAGGGGTACCGCCCCCGGTGCGCTTCACCCACTGTGACTTTCCCCTGGTCGTTTTCAACGAACTCGGCAAGGATGACAAGAGCACCGCCGACCCTGGCTACTACGACTTCGTCGAGTGTGGACTGAAGGTCGGCGACTTCGACTTGACCGGCGCCGCAAACAAAACGGTGATCCGGGTCCAGGACGGAGCGAGCGCCTACAGGTTGACCGGCGACGGGACCGTGACCTCGATTCCTCCTTTCTTCACGGTGAATCCGCCTCTGCCACCCCCACCGGGATCAGGCCCTTTCGTCGACATCTCCGACTCCGTCTTCGCAGCGGACATCATCTGGTTGTACGAGACCGGAATCACCAGGGGCTGCAACCCGCCGGTCAACGATCGTTTCTGCCCCGCCAACCCTGTGGCTCGCGGTCAGATGGCGGCGTTTCTCGACCGCGCCCTCGATCTTCCTGGCGCACGAGATCGGTTCGTCGACGATGAGAACTCGGTGTTCCAGGAGAACATCAACGCGCTGGCGGCAGCAGGGATAACGCACGGCTGCAACCCGCCCGAGAACGACAAGTTCTGCCCCGGCGACCACGTGACGAGGGGCCAGATGGCGGCCTTCCTCGTCAGAGCCCTAGATCTGCCGCCGGGGCCTGATCGCTTCAAGGACGACGCGGACTCCGTCTTCGAGGCCGATATCAATGCATTGGCGGCTGCGGGAATAACGCAGGGCTGCAACCCCCCGGCCAACGACTTGTTCTGTCCCAACCATGAAGTAACCCGAGGGCAGATGGCCGCCTTCCTCCACCGCGCGGAGCGCTTCTTGCCCTAGGCGGATTTCGCCGGTGCGACGTCGAGTATCTCAGTACCCGCTGAGGAGTCCCATGCGTCGGGCGAATTCCAGGGATCGCCTGAACAGGAGCAATCCCAGACTCATGATGACGACGTTGAAGATGACCAGGGCCAGGATCACGTACTCCATCGATATGGTGAAGGTACCCGGATTCTCCATGAGGGCCTGTCGGGCACCGGCCAAGACATAGGTGTGAGGTATCGCCCAGCTGAACGCTTTCAACCAACCGGGCAACTGATCGACGGAGAACAGCGAGCCGGCGAGAAGCGAAGCCGCTAGGCCGTAGACGTGGAGTATCGGCTGTGACTTGAGGGAGAGCATCAGAACGCTTGCGGAGAGAACACCAACCGATACGCTCGCCATCACACCCAAGAGCGTTACCAACAGGAACAGCGGAATGCCCGCTCCAACGAACTTGGCGCCAAGGAGTAGTCCGAGAACGAGTAGAAGCGTACCGCTGATCAAACCCAATACCGCCTGCCACAGATTCATCGCAAAAGGGAGGAAGGTCCAGGGGACAGGTTCCACCAGAAGCGTCTCTAGGTTCCCTCGCTGGAAAGCTCGCTGCAAGCTTCCCCCGAATCCAGCCATGGCGCCTTGCAGGGCAGCGCTGACGCTCAGGCCGATCACGACGTATGTCAGGTAGTCCCCGCCGACCCTCGGGGAGTCGCCGACGAGCTGTCCGATGAAGAAGAAGGTGAACAGAGGCATGACGACCCGGAGCTGACTGAAGGCGAAGCTCATCGGGTAGCTGGCTTCTTCGACGAAGTCCATTCTCAGAAAGGCCGCAGCCGTTGACCGTATGTTGAGAACACGCTCGAGGCCTCTCGGATGCTCCTCGGAGACGCCGGCAGGCTCGTCGATCGCTACATCCCTCATCCGGTCACTCGACCTTTCTCATCACCCGGCTGGTACATGTCGGCCAGGAGATCCCTCAGGGGTCGCCGCACTTGATCGATATGCTCGACCTCGGGCAGTACCGGCTCGATGATGGAGAGGATCATTCCGACGTCGGCTTGCGTGGATATGTCGCAACGCAGAATCTGGCCGTCGAGGGCGAGAACCTCGGGATTCAGGCGGGCAGCGAGGAGGAGTCGACCTCGCTCGGCCGCGAACGGGCTGGAGAATCTGACGACCAGCTGCTTGCGCTCCCACCCGTGCCGCAATTCATCGAGGTCGCCGTCGAAGAGCACTCGTCCCTGATCCAACAAGATCACCCGGGAATGCAAGGCCTCGATCTCCTCAAGACGATGAGACGAGATCAGGGCCGCCAGACCACGCTTCTGAACGATATCGACGATCAGCTTCAATAGCTGGTGCGCCGCCACAGGATCCACGGATCCGGTTGGTTCATCCAGTATGAGAACCTCCGGATCATGGAGGAGTGCTCGGGCGAGCTGCAACCTGGCCCGCATGCCGGCCGACAGAGCGAATACCGTCTTCTGAGTGGCGTGGGCCAGTCCCACGAGTCCGAGGGTCTCTGTGATCCGCCGGCGCAGGCTCTTGCCTTTCAAGCCTTGAAGCCGCCCGTGGAAATACAGGTTCTCATAACAGCTGAGTCGCATGAGAAGGCTGCGATCGTCACCCGGCATCCATCCCACGAGGCGTCGCACGGCTACGGACTCCCCAGTGGCGTCGAATCCCATCACCTCCGCACGCCCGCCACTAGGTGTGGTGAGTCCGACCGTGATCCGGAAGATGGTGGTCTTGCCTGCTCCGTTCGGACCGACGACTGCACAGATCTCTCCTTCCGACACGGAGAATCCGACTCCATCCAGAGCCACGACATCCTCACGGATGTTGGTTCTGACGAGCATCCTCATCCACGGGGGCGAGGGGTGGTACACCTTCGTCACGTCCTCGAGGATTATTCGTTTCGATCCATATGCACGCTCCGTGGGAATGGATCGAGGTGACGAACGAGGCATTCACTCGCTCCCTTGGGATCTACGGGAGCGCCCTGAAGTAAGCCGCCAACCGACTACCGCGACGAGATCGCGCATCAACTTGGGAGCGCGGCTCACAGACCAGCGGAACAAGAGTGAAGATGCTCGTATTCGATCGCTCCATCCAATGGGAGCCCTGGCGACCCCCCTGACATACCTGAGAAGGGCCTTCCAGTGGTAAGGGTCAGGTCCCTGCCTACCCGGATGGAACCACTGCGCTCGCCAGCGCGGGTGAGGAAGCGTGTTGACCGAACGACCTTCATGCTCCCTGTGACGGAACAAGGGGTGAGGAACCTCACGGAAGGTGCCATGCAGCGTCAACTCGGCAAGGAGTACGCCATCGCCGCCCGCATAGTGACCCAGCAGATCGGTCGCAGCGAGCGCCGATTTCCGATGCACTCCGAATATGGGGAGGCAGGCATTGGGGGCGGCGAGATAGGTGCTGAAGCGCTGAGACGGCGCTCCATCGGACAGATCCAGATTCAGAGGGCGATCAACAATGAACGCGTCCTGTGAGTCGATGTCCACGGTCTGGGTGTATGCCAAGACGGCTTCAGGATGTTGATCGAGTTCCTTCACACACAATTCCAGGAACTCTGGCTCATAGAGATCGTCGTCAGCCGCCCACTTGAAATACTCGCCTCGTGCTAGGGAAAGCACATCGTTGTAGTTGAAATGTGCCCCGACCGTCTCCGTCCTGCGCACGACTCGGATTCGATCATCTCTGCCGGCGAACTCCTCGAGAATCTGCGGGGTAGCGTCCGTAGAGGCATTATCAGAAATGATGAGTTCGAAATCCGTGAAGGTTTGACTCAATATGGACTCGAGAGTTTCTCGTAGATAGCGGGCTCCATTGTAAACGGGTAGAGCGATCGTGAGTTGGGGCTTCTCCGTAGGAACTCGCGGATGAGGATCCTGCTCGGGCGTTGGAGACGGGAGAGATCGTGAGAGGGTTTGTGTCGTATCGAGCACGTCCATCACCTCTCGGGCGCGACGAAGGTGAGCGCCGACGTCATACGCGGTGTGCCCAATCCCCGATGCGTTCTGACGAGCATGGAGCGCCGCATCGAGGAGGCACCGTCCCAGACGGGACCACAGGAAGACCTGCCAGTTGTGCTCGTGAGACACGTCGTCATCATCGAAGAATCTCCTCACGAGAGCACGCTGTTGACTCCAGGGGGAACGCTTGAGCACTGACGCGAGATCAATGTGGGGAGGCCCCCATCCCATCCACTCCCAGTCGACGGCTCTTATCCCGCTGCCATCCACCTCGAGGAAGGTGTTCATGCGATTGAAGTCGCCATGAACGATCCTGCAGGGCGCAGATGCCGCAGCCTCAACTTGTGTAAAGGCGTCGATCACTCTGCCCCAAATACGAAGAGTCTCCTCTGCCATTCCGCTGCTGTCGAACGGAAGGAACATGTTGAGGGACTCCTCCACCCAACCCAGCAAGGCGCCGGCGCTAGCGGGACTCCAATCGATCCTATGCTGATACCCGACTGCGTGGCTCCAATCCCCCAGCGCCGAATGGATCGCGGGCAGCCGTGAAACGACGGTTTCAACGTCACTTTCGGTGAGCACAGGCCGGTGGGTCCAGGAGAGATCCTCCATCAAGAATTGGTGGTACTTCTCGTCCTCTGCCCGTGATGCTCGATAGACCACAGGTACGACGGCCGACACCTGCGGGTAGGCCTCGTGAAGGAGTTCCCACTCGGGTATGCCGGGTGTTCCCGGATAGCTCGCGATTGCTGGGTAGTCCTCGGGGAGGAGGGAAACACGCTTGAACACGAGGGTCTTCGTCCTGCCCCGCTTCGATGTCACCCACACCCTATAGACGCCTCCGAACTTGTAGCCGGGCATCGGCGCGTGACGAACGATCCCCGTGCGTATCCCGAACAAGTCGCGGACAACGTCGTCGAGAACGTCGGAGGTGAGACCCGGAGGAGTACCAGGAGAGGATGTGAGAGCATGTCGGAGCGGATATACGCGGTGACGCGCGCTCCTCGGGACGAGCCTTTTGGCTGCAACACTCACTCCGCTCACTTGCCCCAGCCTCCCGTTGTCACGTCGTACTACTGCGATCGTCGAATGGACCGACCCCACCCACGAGAAGCAGTGTACCGAGGGTCAGGAGAGATGCCAGACCCACTCACACCCTTTTGCACGGCCTGCCTGCGATTACACTCATCGAGCAGCCGAGGCAAGGGAGTGTAGCGTGGACTTCGGATGGTCCGAGGATCAGATCGCGTTCCGGAAGACGGTTGTCGAGTTTGCCCAGCGCGAGCTGAACGACGATCTGGATCACCGAGACGAGGAAGGGACCTTCCCGCGTCACGCATGGGACAAGTGCGCGGAACTTGGTCTTCTCGGGCTTCCCTTTCCAACCGAGCACGGCGGCCAGGGAGCGGATGTCCTGACCACGATGCTGGCAATGGAAGCACTGGGCTACGGATGTCGCGACAACGGTCTCATATTCTCCATGAACGCCCACATGTGGTCGGCTACGGTCCCGATTCACCGCTTCGGCACCGATGAACAGAAGCGACGTTTCCTCCCCGGTCTATGTAACGGCTCACTGATCGGCGTTCAGGGGATGACGGAACCGGGATCTGGATCCGACGCATACGGCCTGTCCACCACCGTACGTCCCGACGGCGACAGGTACATCCTCAACGGTGCGAAGACGTTCATCACGAACGCACCGATAGCGGACGTCTTCGTGGTCTTCGCCACGATCGACCCCGCCAAGGGGTGGGCCGGCCTGTGTGCCTTGATCGTCGACCGGAATGCACCTGGCCTGACGATTGGATCGCCCTTCTCGAAGATGGGCTTGAGAACCTCGCCGATGAGTGAACTTGTATTCGAGGACTGCGAGGTGCCGGCGGAGAATCTATTGTCGAAGCATGGAGCGGGAATGATGGTTTTCAACCACTCCATCGAGTGGGAGCGCAGCTGTATCCTTGCTAGCGCCGTCGGCACGATGGAGAGACAGGTCGAAGAGTGCGTTGCATATGGTCGGCAACGCTCCCAGTTCGGACGAGCGATCGGCAAGTTCCAAGGCGTCTCTCACAGGATCGTCGACATGAAACTGCGCCTCGAGACCAGCAGACTGCTTCTCTACCGGCTGGGGTGGCTCCACGATCATGGCAAGGCCACCTCGCTGGACGCATCGATGGTGAAACTGCATCTGAGCGAAAGCCTCGTCAGCTCAAGTCTCGATGCCATGGCCGTACACGGGGCCTACGGATACATGACCGAATCGGGCCTCGAGCGTGACCTGCGGGATGCGCTCGCCAGCCGGATCTATTCGGGCACGTCGGAGATCCAGAAGAACGTCGTGGCCAGTCAGCTGGGTTTGTGACCACGTCGTATCTGGTAGATCACCACTTGCGCCGGGCGGCGAGAACCCGCCCCGAAGCGCCGGCGGTCATAGAGGAAGGTCGCAGCATCTCATATGCCGAGCTCGACGCCAGGGCCGACTGCATCGCCTCTCTGCTCATCGAGCTCGATGTCACCCCCGGTAGTCGGGTAGGGATTCATCTCAGAAAGTCGATCGACGCAGTGACGGCTATCTACGGTGTTCTCAGAGCCGGAGCGGTGTACGTACCCCTCGACCCGTCGGCTCCCGAGAGCAGGGTCGCTTACATTGCATCGAACTGTGGTATCGAGCATCTGATGACGGGATCCGATCGGCAGAAGTCCTGGGAACCGATACTCGCCGCCGGAACGCCCATCCAACACATCATCGTTCTCGACACCGACGAGGTCCCGGCATCGCTAGGCGGGGTGATGATGCATCCACGCTCGTCGATCCCCCTCAGCGCGTCCGCCCATCTGCCGACGGTTATCGGCGACGATCTCGCCTTCATCCTCTACACGTCGGGCTCGACCGGGGATCCCAAAGGCGTGATGCTGTCTCACACCAACTGTCGAGCCTTCGTGGATTGGGCGGTGGCCGAATTCGAGGTCGGTCCAGACGACCGTCTCTCTAGTCACGCCCCCTTTCATTTCGACCTCTCGACATTCGATCTCTTCGGAGCGGCGGCGGCGGCGGCCCCGGTCGTGCTCGTTCCCCCTCGCTTGTCTGTCTTTCCGATCGAGGTGATCCGCTTCATCGAGAGGAACGAGATAACCGTGTGGTATTCGGTGCCGTCGATCCTCTCGTTGATGGTCGAACACGGAAACATGGGGAACGGCAGTCTTCCATCACTTCGGGTGGTGCTCTTTGCCGGAGAAGTGTTCCCTACCAAGTACCTGTCGCGGCTCATGCGAGCGATCTCTCAAGCCACGTTCGCGAACCTCTACGGACCCACTGAAACGAACGTTTGTACTTGGCACCACGTCACGGATCCACCGGAGGAGACCGATCCACCCATCTCGATCGGCCGCGCTATCGACAACGTCGAGACGTTCGTGGTGGACGAAGCCGATCGTCCCGTTGAGCCGGGCACGCCGGGTGAGCTACTGGTCCGTGGGCCAACCGTGATGAAGGGCTACTGGGGAGATCTTGACCGGACGAGGGAAAGGCTAGTCCAGAGTCCCTTGGCGCAGCATCACGGTGACCCCGTATACCGAACCGGGGACCTGGTGATCGAAGAAGAAAACGGCAGTTACACCTTCCTGGGCAGACGCGACAACCAGATCAAGAGCCGTGGCTACCGGATCGAGCTAGGCGACATCGAATCGGCCATCCATGCTCATCCCGGAGTGCTCGAGTGCGCCGTGGTCGCCATCCCCGATGAGGTCGTCACCAACCGGATCCATGCCTATGTCAACATCCGCCAGGAGATGGACGAATCCGAACTCTCACGATTCTGCGCCGAGCGGATCCCCCGTTACATGGTGCCGGAGCGGTTCATCATGGTCCGGGAACTGCCCAAGACCTCCACAGGGAAGATCGACCGGCAGGCAATCCAACTGACTGCCCAGGAGAGCCCCTGAGCTGACGTTCCCCTCGGATCAGGCGAGCTTGGACTCGACCAACTTCGTGATGCTGTCCAAGCTGTCGAAATTGTCCAGGTTGACCT
>CAZTXD010000027.1:21957-31997 GCA_964617995.1 uncultured Acidimicrobiaceae bacterium | reverse complement strand
GTGTCGTAACTCGTTGACAGGCGCGCTTCCGGTGGGATACCCTCAATCGTCGAGTCATGTAATCGATAACATGGCTGGGGACAGGAGGACACGATGCGGAGATTCACGAGGACACTTGCATTGCTGGCCACGCTGGCAATGCTCCTGGCGGCTTGTGCCGGGGACGCGGAGCCCACGACCACGCCGCCGGAGACACCGACCAACGGAGACGAGCAACCACCCGCTACCGAGGAGACGCCGGATACGACCGAGGCGGCACCCGAGGCCGAGCCCGTCCAGCTCACCGTCCTGGAGAACGCCGTGCGCGGCGGGGCCAACGCCATCCTGGCCGACTGGTACATCGACTACGCCGTTCCCACCTTCGAGGCGATGATGGCCGAGCAGGGCACACCGGTGGAGGTGGAGTTCATCGAGGGTGCCATCGGCGACGAGGACTACAAGACCCGGCTCGCTCTCGACCTGTCGGTGGGCGAGGGAGCCGACGTGATGGGCTTCGACCAATTCTGGACCGCGGAGTTCTTCGCCGCCAACCTCATCGCCCCCCTCAACGAGGTGGTGGGACCCGAGGTGGACGATTGGGAGGGATGGGACCAGATCCCCGAAGCCGTGGCAGGCAGCCTCGAGGTCGACGGTCTGCGCTTCGGCGTGCCGTTCGGGACCGACGGACGCGTGCTGTTCTACCGGATCGACCTCTTCGAGGAGGCCGGCCTCGACACCGACTGGCAGCCCACCTCCTGGGAGGACATCCTCGACACGGCCCGGGCGCTGCAGGCGGCGCTGCCCGACGTGACTCCCATCCAGCTCAACGCCGGGGCGCCGATGGGTGAGGCGACCACCCTGCAGGGGTTCATGCCCATCTACCTGGGAACGGGACGTGAGCTCTACCAGGACGGCGCCTGGCAGGGCGACACCCCCGAGTTGCGCTCCGCGCTGGAGTTCTTCCAGACCGTGTACGACGAGGGCCTGGGCGACACCGACCTGCAGCTCCGCGCCGATGGGCGGGATCAGTCGTTCCAGCAGTTCTCGGAGGGAACCATCGCCATACTCGCCGAGAGCGACTTCATGTGGAGAGGCGTGATCGCCGAGGGCGCCAACTTCCCGATCGAGAACCGTGAAGAGGTCGTCGGCTACACCAAGATCCCGGCGATGACCCCCGGCTCCGGCATACGCGGCCAGGACTTCGTCAGCGCCTCGGGTGGAACCGGACGGGTCATGAACCCCAACACCGACCAGCCCGACATGGCCTGGGAGTTCATGAAGTTCATCGGCTCCGAGGAGGCGATGTCCAACTTCGTGGAGGTGGAGCCACGCATCACCGGCCGCAGCGACGTCAACGAGACGGGGATCGCCGCCGATCCGATGCTCACCTACGTCGCCGAGGAGGTCCTCCCGATCACCTGGTACCGTCCGGGATTCGAGGAGTACCCGCAGGTGTCGGAGGCGATAACGCTCATGGTCGAGAACGTCATTGCCGGACGCTCCACGGTCGAGGAAGCCGCACAGGAGTTCCACAGCACCCTGGAGCAGATAGCCGGTAGCGACAACGTTGCCGGCGGCTGAGGCCACCGAGGCGCCACCAGCGCCTCGACAAGACGACGCTGTCGTGCTGGGGAGACGCAGTGCGACAGCGTTCGTCGCGCCCGCCCTGGGCTTCATCGCCGTCTTCTTGATCTTCCCGGCGCTGTGGACGCTCTACCTGGGACTCACCAACCTGCGCCTCACCGGCCTGGCCGCGGCCGAGCCTCGATTCGTCGGGGCTGAGAACTTCACCAACGCCCTGTCCGACTCCCTGTTCATCAACTCCCTGTGGGTGACGCTCCTGTTCGTCGCCGGTTCGGCGGTGATCGGCCAGATGGGACTGGGGTTCAGCCTCGCCTGGGCGTTCAGGAGCTGGCGGGGCGTGATCAGACGCACCCTCGAGGTCCTGGTCATCGTGGCGTGGATCATTCCCGGGTCGGTGGTGGCGTTCCTGTGGATCGCCTTCCTGGACGGAACTTCGGGCACGCTCAACGCCCTGATCCCCGGGGGTGTCACCATCGAGTGGCTGCTGCGCTACCCGCTCCTGTCGATCATCGTCTTCAACATCTGGAGAGGCACCGCCTTCTCCATGCTGCTCTTCGACGCCGCCCTCACGACCGTCCCGCCCTCCCATCTCGAGACGGCCCGCCTGGCGGGAGCATCGGGATGGCAAACTCTGCGTGACATCGTCTTCCCGTCGATCCAGGGGCACGTCCTGACGACCGTGCTACTGGTCAGTCTGTGGACCTTCAACCTGTTCACACCCTTCCTGCTCACCGGTGGCGGACCCAACTTCCGGACCGAGATACTCCCCATCTACATCTACCGCACGGCCTTCGCCTCGGGCCGTCTCGGCTTCGGGGCGGCCATCTCGGCCATCGCCCTGGTCATCAACCTGATCATCGCCCTCATCTATCTGCGGGTCCTGAGAAGGCGGGATGCCTGATGACGGCCAACCGTTTCCCTCTCGACGAAACAGATCCCCTGGCCAACGTGCGCGCCATGCTGGGGCGGATCGGCATGTACACCTTCGCCGCCGTGTCGGGAGCGTTCTTCGCCCTTCCGCTGCTGTGGATCCTGTTCGCTCCCTTCGACGAGACCCCGACACTGCGGGCCGAACCACCCACCTTCACGTTCGAAAACTTCCTATCTGTGTTCGAGAACCCCTTCGCCCTCACCTCCCTCCGCAACTCGGTGGTGCTGTCGCTGGTGACGATGTCGCTGGTGGTCGCTTCGGCTGCGCTGGCCGCCTACGCCCTCTCCCGGGTGCGTATCCCCGGTCGGGACATGATCCTCTACACGCTGTTGCTCTTCTCGGCGGTCGTGAGCGGCACCGCCGCCATCGTCCCCATCTTCCAGATCATCTTCCGGATGGGCCTCATCAACACGTTCACGGGTGTGGTGCTGGTCCTCACCGGCGGGTTGCTGCCCGCAGCGTTGTTCATCCTCAAGGATTTCGTCGACTCGGTCCCCCGCAGCTACGAGGAGTCTGCCCGGGTGGTGGGAGCCTCGTCGTTTCAGATCCTGCGTGACATAGTCACCCCGATCGTGCGTCCCGGAATGGCCGTCATCGCCGTTTGGGCGCTCGTCCAGGTGTGGGGCGACTTCTTGACGCCGTTCATCCTGCTGCGCAGCCCTGATCTGCAACCGGCATCGGTGGTGATGTTCAACTTCTACAACGAGGGTGGGCGCCCCGACATAAAGCTGATCGCCGCCTACTCGTTCCTCTACTCGATACCGGTCGTTCTCATGTATGTCTATGTGAATCGCCGCTACGGCTTCCGATTCCACGGAGGGATCAAGCGATGACGTCCAAGCTGGAGCTCTCCGGGCTGGTGAAGGTCTTCCCGGGCGGGGTGAGGGCGCTCGACGGTGTGGAGTTCGAGATCGAGGAGGGCGAGTTCTTCGCGCTGCTGGGCCCGTCCGGATGCGGGAAGACGACCCTGCTGCGCACTATCGCCGGGTTGGAGACACCCACCGAGGGCACGATCAGCATCGACGGTCGCGACATCACCGGGGTCCCCTCCGGCAAGCGAGATCTCGCCATGGTCTTCCAGGACTACGCCCTGTACCCGCACATGACCGTGGTGGACAACATCGCCTACCCGCTCAAGGTCCGCAAGGTCCCCGGTGAGGAGAGACGGGCCACAGCCGCCGAGGCAGCCACCCATCTGCAGGTCGAGGATCTCCTCAACAGGAGACCGGGACAGCTCTCCGGCGGTCAGCAGCAGCGTGTCGCCCTGGCCCGGGCGATCGCCTACCACCCCCGGCTGTTCCTCTTCGACGAGCCGCTGTCCAACCTCGACGCCCGCCTCCGACTCGAGGCCCGTACCTTCCTGAAGCGACTCCAGCGGGAGCTGGGCATCACCACTATCTATGTGACCCACGACCAGTCGGAGGCCCTGGCTCTGGCCGACCGGGTGGCGGTCATGGAGGCAGGTCGCATCCGTCAGCTGGCGTCGGCGGCGGAGGTCTACAACCGCCCGGCCTCGGTGTTCGTGGCCTCCTTCATCGGGTCGACTCCCATGAATCTGCTGCCCGCCCGGGTCGAGGACGGCCGTCTGGCGTTGGGCGATGTGACCCTCCCGGTACCCACCGACGCCCGGTCCGGTGTCGCCGCCGGCCAGGACGTGGTCGTGGGCATGCGGCCCGAGCACGTCTCGGTGCACACCGACGACGGAGCGGGGTTCAGCGGTGCGGTGGAGGTGGTGGAGCTCCTGGGGATCGACACGCTGATCACCGTGCAGAGCGGGAGCATGTCGGTGCAGGCGGTCACCCGCCGAGCGCCCCGAATCGGGGAGACGGTGCGGCTGGTCCCCGACGATTCCCACACGCTCATCTACGACGCCGACCAGGGGCACCTGCTGAGCGACTCCGGCAGATGACCGGCCGCACGCACCGCGGCCGGTGGACAACTCACGATCGGGAAGAGTCCATCTACCGCCATGTCCCCTTCGACGTGCCACCGGGTGCCGGGGGGGTGAGTGTCGAGCTCTCCTACGACGTCACCACCGCGGTGCTCGACCTGGGCGTCTTCGACCCCGAGCGGTTCCGGGGCTACTCCGGAGGGGCACGGACCGGCTTCTCCATCACAGAGCAGGTGGCGACACCCGGGTACATTCCCGGCCCCCTCCCTCCCGGAGAGTGGCGGGTCCTCCTCGGCCTCTATGTGGTGCCACCGGAGGGCGTCGACTGGAAGGTGACCGTCTCCCTGGGACCGGTCTCGTTTCCTCCCCAGCCCTCGCCGTCCCCTCCCCGGCCGCGGCCGCCACTCCCGACCCTGCCCGCCGCCTCCGGTCGACGATGGCTGCGCGGCGACCTCCACGCCCACTCCGTCCACTCGGACGGCAAGTCGACCATCGACGAGCTGGCGGGCAACGCCGTCTCAACCGGTCTCGACTTCCTCGCCATCACCGATCACAACACGGTGAGCCACCACCCCCACCTTCCGGATGCGGGAGAACATCACGGGATCGAGCTCATCCCCGGCCAGGAGGTCACCACCCATCGGGGACACGCCAACTGCCTCGGCCCCGCCTCCTGGGTCGACTTCCGCTCCCCACCGGACCGCTGGCTGGGCGACGCTCATTCGGGAGGTGCCCTGCTATCGGTCAATCACCCCGTGGTTCCCTGGCACGGGTGGAACCACGAGATGGCCCGGGCGCCCGATCTCGTGGAGCTGTGGCACAAGACCTGGGACCGCCGCTCCCCGGCACCCATCGAGTGGTGGCAGCGGTCGGGCGGAGTGCCGGTGGGGGGAAGCGACTTCCACGACCCGGCCGAAGGGGACCGGTTGGGCTACCCCACCACCCTGGTCGAAGTGGGCGAGGAAGGGGTCCTCGATGCTCTCGCCACCGGGCGGGTGGCGTTGGCGGCCGAGCCGGACGGCCCGGTGATCCTACGTGTGGAAGGCGAGGTGGTGGTCGAGGCGATCGATGATCGGCCGCTCCGAGTCGTGACCCACGGTGGCCGCAGCCATCGGGTTCGCGCACAGCGGATGTCCATCCCGGACGCCGGGCCCGGCCCCCACCTCCTCGTCGGCGAGGGCGATCGGGTGGTCGCCCTCACCCCTTGACTCAACCGGAGCCGGCTTCCCCACCCACCGTAACCCCCTCGGCCTCGCCCACCCGCCTGGCCACCCCCTGGCAGGTGACGATGTCCGCCATGCCCTCGGCCGTCCCGCTGAGGGGAACCTCACCGTCGACCACCATCCGGTACATCGCCAGCAGCTCCTCCTCGAACGACTCCACCGGCGAGCGGAACACACGTGAGTCGGTGGATCCCTCCGACCCGGAGCGGATCCGCAGAGTGGTCGGCGCCCGCAGCAGGTAGGGGGCCGGGAATGTCAGCTCGATCGAACCTCTCTCGTCGTGCCAGCGAACCTCCTCCCGGTAGGCCGGGTACCCGGCCAGGTAATGCCACCGGATCGACACTCTCACCCCGTCGCCGCTCCGGGCCGAGATGGCCACGGATGGCGGGTGCGCCTCTGCGGGCCAGCGCTCGGCGTGGACGACTTCCTCCACTTCCACCCCGAGGGAGCGCATCACCGCCAGGTCGTGAACGACGCTCCCCAACAGCACATGCGAGTAGAGGGCTCCGAGTTCTCCGGCGGCCGGACCCAGCGCCTCGGTCTCGAGCTCCTGGCTGAGACGCCGCACACCCTCTACGGCCTTCTCCGCACCGTCGACGATGATGGGATCGAGATCGGAGTTGACGAGCTGGGACTCGGCTGTGGGGTGAAGGACGGTGACCTCGACTGAGCGGGGTCGCCCTCTTCCGGCCGTCGCCTCGGCGGCCATCGACACTGCCGGGTCGTAGGTCTTCATGTAGCCCAGCATGAGCCGGTCCCGTCTCCCCGACAGCGCCTCCTCGATCTCGGCTACCTCGCGTCGGGTGTAAGCCAGCGGCTTCTCGGTGAACACCGACAGACCGTGGTCGAGGCCGAGCAGGATCTCGGCCGTGTGGGATCCCGACGTGAGGACCACCAGGACGTCGGCTTCCACCGATTCCAGCATCCGGGCCAGATCGTCGAACCGGCGATCATCGGGCACGTCGAAGCGGTCCCCGACCGCATTCAGCGCCGAGGGCGACAGGTCGCATATCGCAGCCAGGCTGAACCGGTCCGTTCGGCGTCTGAGGATGGGCAGGTGGACGGCCCGCGCCACCGCCCCCAATCCCACGATCGCCACTCTCAGCTGGTCCGCCATCTCCGTCCTGTCATCGTTTCGCGGCCGTTCAGGACCCGGATACTAAGCTCTGATGTCATCGATTACACGCGATCAGGCCCTTCGGCCGCCTCCCGGAAGGAGAGCCCCGTCTCGATGTCTGCGACCATCTCGGATGTCGCCGGTCGGGCCGGTGTCTCCACAGCCACCGTGAGCCGGGTGCTCGCCGACAGTGACCGCGTGCTTCCGGAGACACGGAGGAGGGTGGAGCAGGCGATTCGCGAACTCGACTACCGCCCCTCGGCGGTGGCTCGCTCCCTGCGGCGCATGACCACCGCCGTGGTGGGTCTGGTGGTCACCGACATCATAAACCCGTTCTATCCCGAGGTGGTGCGCGGCGTCGAAGACGAGACCCACCGGCAGGGACGGTCGGTGGTCCTGTGCAACGCCGCCGAGGACTCGGGGCGGGAGGAGGCATACCTGAACCTCCTGCTGGAACGCCGGGTGGACGCCCTGGTCATCGCCTCCAGCGGCGTGACACGACGCCAGTACGCCCGGCTCACGTCCTTTCCCGTGCCGGTGGTGCTCATCAACGCCCTGTCGCCCGACGAGGGCCTGCCGGCGGTGGTGAGCGACAACCGAAAGGGGGGATGGCTGGCGGGGCGCCACCTCCTGGAACGGGGCTACGAACGGATCGTTCACATAGCCGGCCCCTCCGACTCGGGAGAGACCACCGATCGCCACCTCGGTGTGTCCGAGGGGGCGGACGATCCGGACCTCCTGGCGGTCCATGGAGGCGACGACCTCGAGGGCGGCGCCAGGGCCATGCGGGGGATCGCCTCGCTCATCCAGCCTCCCTTCGGCGTGTCGGCCCACAACGACCTGACCGCGGTTGGGGCCCTGTCGGCGTTGCGGGAGCTGGGATGGGACGTACCGGGTGACGTCGGTGTGGTCGGGTTCGACGACATCGCCCTCAGCGCCTATGTGACTCCGGCTTTGACCACGGTCGTCCAGGACAAGTACGGCATGGGCGTCACCGCCGCCCGGACCGTCGACCGGCTCCTGGCAGGCGAAGAGGTGACGGGCACCCAGAGCATGGACGTGCGGCTCGTGGAGCGGGCATCGACGGCGCCGAGGTCGGTGTGAGTGTCGATCTCGACACACTGACCGACCTCGCCATAGGTGTTCTGGGACGCAACCGGCAGACGGGAACCGCCGACTGGAACGGCCGGGACTACGACTTCGTCTGCCCGTCACATGTGACGTACCCGTTCCAGTGGTTCTGGGACTCCTGCTTCCACGCCGTGGTGCTCGGTCGTCTCGACCGGGACCGGGCGAGATCGGAGGTGGAAGGGTTGCTGGCGAACCAGGCCGACGATGGCTCGATCCCCCATGTGATCTTCTGGCAGCGAGAACGGTACGAAGCCGCGGTCGGCACCTATGCCATCGCCTTTCGCACCCGCCGGCTCTCGGATCAGATGCAGCCACCCGTTCTGGCCGAGGCCGTGCAGGCGGCCGCCGGCTCCGACGCGGCGTACGTTGCCTCGGCCCTCCCGGCGGTGCGCCGCTACTACGACTGGTGCGATCGGGTCCGGGACCCCGACGGAGACGGCCTCATCGCCGTGCTCCAGGCCGACGAGACCGGGCTCGACCACTCCCCCAAGTTCGACGACTACCTGGGGATCACGGGCGAGGAGGGGGACGAGTTCACCGCCGGATGGCGGCGGGTCGCCGATGCCTACGACACGGTGGAACGCGAGCCGCAGGCGATGTTCGAGCTGGATCGGTTCGTGGTGGAGGACGTGATGGTGAACACCATCTACGCCGAGAACCTGCGTGTGCTCGCCGACCTGCTGGAGACGACAGGAGACGTCGGGGCCGCTCGTATCTATCGCCGCCGGGCGGAGCGAACCGAGAGCGCCCTCCTCGGCAAGTGCTGGGATGGGGAGCGGGGCCTGTTCTTCGATCTGGCCGGCCTCGACGAGAAGCGGCTGACCACCAGCACCATCACCTGCCTCCTTCCGCTCCTGCTGCGGGACCTGCCCCCCGTGGTCGTGACGCGCCTGGTTTCCCATCTCCGGGACCCGAACGAGTACGCCGCCGCCTTTCCGGTGCCGAGCGTTTCCCGCTCCGAGCCCTCCTACCGCCCCGGCACGGTGGGTGGGAACCTGGTGTGGCGGGGACCGACCTGGATGAACTCGAACTGGTATCTCGTACGCGGCCTGCTCCGCCACGGAGTCGAAGACCTGGCTCGACTGATCACCGGGCGGAGCGCCGAGATGGTCCTGCGTGAGGGCTACCGGGAGTACTACAACCCCGAGACCGGAGAGGGCAACGGCGCGGTGGACTTCGGCTGGTCGACTCTCATCGTCGACATGGTCCACTCACTCGACGTGGCGTAGCGCCCACACGAGGAGGTGACGGGACATCGCCGCCGCCTGGGCGGGAGGCTCCCATGTCGTGTCCTGTTCCACCATGATCCACCCCGAGTAGCCCCGCCCGCTGATCTCTCTCACCAGGCCGGCCAGGTCGAGCGATCCGCTCCCCAGGGTGGTGAATACCCTCCGCTCGATGGCCCGGGTCATCCCCCCGTCGTGTCGGGTCTGTTCGAGGACCTGGGGGTCGACGTCCTTGACGTGAAGGTGGGTGAGTCGATCGCCCACGCCCGCCATGGTCTCGAGGGGATTCCCCCCGCCGACGATGTCGTGACCGGTGTCGAGGCAGATACCCACCCCGGAGGCGGTCACCTCCAGCAGACGGGTTACCTCGTCGGGGGTCTCGACGTAGGTGCCGGCGTGGGGATGGAAGGCCAGGGCCACTCCCCGGTCGGTGGCTTCCTGGGCGAGCCCGTCGAGCAGCCTCCCCAGGGACTCCCAGGCCGGCGGGGAGAGACGGGGCACCTCGTCACGGTGCGCCCGCCCGGCATGGCGATCACGGTCGGGGGTGCCGTCCAGCCCGGCGACGAGCACGTCGCCTCCCGCCTCCACCAGCAGCTGGAGCCGTCGCCGACCGACGTCTAGGGCGTCACCGGCGGGCCCGTCGGGAGAGCAGGGCAGGGCGGCGTACACCTCGGCCAGCGTCATGCCGTGCTTCTCGAGCAGCGATCGCCCTGCCGATCCGGCGGGGAGGGAGGGGAAGTGCTGAACACCGGTGAAGCCGAGACGCCGGAGCTCAGCCAGGAAGGCATCTGCATCGGCCGGAGTCGGTCGCCAGGAGATCGGGACGATCCCGATCGGCGCTTCCGGCTGGTCGTGTCGTACCGGGTCGGACACTCCCCCGCACTGTAACCCGTTTTCGCGCCACGCAAGAGCGCGATAGCGCGCCCGGGCTGGGCGCCAACGGGGGGGGGGGGGGCCG
>CAZTXD010000027.1:10036-21947 GCA_964617995.1 uncultured Acidimicrobiaceae bacterium | reverse complement strand
CCCCGCCGGGACCCCGGTGGGCCCGCGGCGCCGCCCCGCTCGGCCGCCCAACCCAGGCGCGAAAACGGGGTCGGGCGGCGCCTACAGGTCGAGAGCGCGTCGGGTCTTGTCGAGTTCGGTGGTGGCGAGGACGATCTGGCCGCGCCGACCGAAGTAGGCCACCTGGACGGTCACCCCGGCCGCGGCCACTCTGTCGGCGATCTCGGCGACCCCACCCGGATAGTCGGGCGGGACGATGACGCATTCGCGATGGTCGGCGACCGTGGCGCCCAGTTCGGCCGCCACAGAGCGCACCACATCGACCTGATCGTCCTCGACCGTCATGTGGGCCACCCGACCCTCCACGCGAGGAAAGAGGCAACCGGCGTCGATCCGCACTCCGGCGGCGGCCAGATCGGTGAGGAGGCGGGCGGGCCTTCCCTGGGTCGTGTCCATGAGGATCGTGATGTCTCTCATATGTTCTCCTATCTGGTCATGGGCAGCCGAGGGTCGATGGCCATCGACTCCCACTCGCCCAACACCCACTCGTGTTCGGGATCCGTGCAGATCAGCCACTCCCGCTGGGGGCCTGCCATCACGTTCAGGTAGTACATGTCGTATCCGGGCGCGGCCACACACGGCCCGTGAAAGCCTCGCGGTATCAGGTAGACGTCTCCGTCGACCACGCTTACGGTCTCGTCCACCTCCCCGTCGGCGGTGTAGGTGCGGTGCACCCCGAAACCGGACGGACCATCGATGCGGAAGTAGTAGATCTCCTCCAGTGGCACCTCACCGTCACCCCACTCGTCGTGCTTGTGAGGCGGATACGACGACCAGTTGCCGGCCGGAGTCAGCACCTCGACCACGATGACGCGCTCGGGGCCGTCCATCCCGGCGTCGAAGACCCCATTGATCTGACGGCTGGCCTGCCCGGCGCCACGCAGCTCCACCGACGTGTCGACGGCGGGCACATGCCGTGGCGGGCCACCCCGATCGGCCCGCGCCGTCGCCACAGCCACGGTTCCGCCGTCCGGCGAGAAGACGGACAGCTCCGCCACCGGCGGCAGATACACCCGGTCCGTGAGTTGACCGAACACCGTGCCTCGCCCGGTCAGGTCTACGGACAGGACCGGCGACTCCACCCGGAACGACCCGGCGACAGGCACGAGGACCACCTCGTCGTCAGGCAGGCTCAGTGTCCGGGTGTGGCCGGCCTCCAGCCCCAGGACGTGCAGCCCCGAGTAATCCCATCCCGCCCGGCCGGGATCGAGCCTGATCGGATCGGTGCCATCGCTCAAGGACCCGGAGGGACGATGCCAGCTCACGCGTCTTCTCCATGCACGATCCCGACGGCCCGATCGGTGGCCCGCTCCACGTTCCCGTCGGCAGGGAACAGCAGGGACCTCCCCGCCACGAGCCCCACCATGTTGGGTGCGGCCATAGCCCGACGCCAGGACGTCACGACCCGGGATTCGTCCTCTCCGGGATCCCCACCGAGGAGGAGGGCGGGCAGGGTCGTGGCGGCCAGCATCGGCTCGGGGTCGGGTACCGCCGGCAGCTTCAACCACGTGTAGGCGGAGGATGCGCCGAGGGAGGAGGCGACGGACACCGCCGCCACCACCTCGTCGAGGTCGTCGCTGATCCTGATACGACCGTCGTCGTCCCTGTACGCCGCCAGCGGCTCCACCATCGCCACCAGCCCCCGGCGGGCGAGATCGGTCACCGCCCGGGCGCAGCCCTCCAGTGTTTCGATGGTCCCGGGGTCATCGAGGACGATCCTCGCGAGCATCTTGGCCCCGTCGAGGCGGAGCCTCTCGCAGGCGTCGGGGTCGTGAGCGGTGAAGCGGTCGTCCAGCTCCCAGACCGACCCGGTGAGGCCCCCCCGGTTCATCGATCCGAACAAGACCTTCTCGTGCAGTTCCTCCAGCAGCAGCAGATCGTCGAGGACGTCGGGGCTGGCCAGGACGCCGTCGACGCCGGGGCGACGCAGAGCCCGCACCAGGTTCTCGAGCAGTCGTCGTCGATCGCTCATCGCCCGGGGGTCGTCGCCCACCCTCAGGATACGGCGAGCGGGATGATCGGCGGCCACGATCAGAAGGCGGCCGTCGTCTCCCAGTAGTGGACGGCGGAGCCGCTCGTCGGCGTGCCGCTGCACCGCCGCCGGGTCGCTTCGGCGCACACGGAGGAGGCGCTCATACCGCTCGTCGTCCAGAATGGTCATCGATGCCTCGCCCGCTCTTGGTCCTCTCCCTCTTCCTGGCGGCATGCGGCACCGCCGGTGCGACGCTCGCCGATGACCTCCCCCCCGATCTGGCGGAGGTCGTCACCGCCGCCCTGGGGACGGTGGAGGAGGCCATACCGGCTCAGGTGGGATGTCTCGACGGCCTGGTCGTGACCCACGCCTGGGAGCTCGACGATCGGGCCGAGTATCACCCGGGAACCGGCACGATCGTGCTGCGGGTGCCGGGAACGGCTCCGAACCTGGAGTTCTCGCTGGTGCACGAGATCGCTCACCATCTCGAGTTCGCCTGTCCTTCCCAGACCGAGCTGCGCCCCGGCTTCCTCGCCGCCCAGGGCCATCCGGCCGACGCTCCCTGGTTCGAGGGCGACACCTGGGAGACGACCCCGTCGGAGCAGTACGCCACCGCCCTGGCCGAGTACGTCACGGGATCGCCGGAACCGCTGAGGCCCGTCGCCCTCACCGACGAGGCTCGGCGGCTGGTGGCGGACTGGGCGGGCCACGGTCTCACACATGCGCCATGAGCTCTCTGACCTCCGCCTCATCGGGCATGGCGTCGGCACAGGCCAGCCGGGCGGCCACGTGAGCGCCCGCGGCGTTGGCGAAAGGCACGGTCTCCTCCCAGCTCCATCCCTCCAGCAGTCCGTGGCACATGGCGCCCCCGAAGGCGTCGCCGGCGCCGAGCCCGTTCACAACGTCGACTTCGACCGGGGCTGCTTCCACCACGGTGTCCCCGGTGAAGACGCTCACTCCGGCCGGGCCCTGCTTGACCACCGCCACCTCCACCCCGAGATCCATGATCCGGGCGGCCATCTCGGCGGGGGTTCCCTCTCCCACCGCCACCGAGCACTCCTCGAGGTTGCCCACGGCGACCGTCACACGGGAGAGCGCCTCCCGCTGCCATCGCCCCGCCTCCTCCGGTGACGACCAGAACACGGGGCGATAGTCGAGATCGTGCACCATGGTGCCGGCGGCGACGTCGAGGGCGGCGAGGGTGGCCGCCCGGCTCGGCTCGTCGGAGAGACCCGTCCCCGTCGTCCAGAAGATCCCGGCGCCGGAGATCGCTTCGGCGTCCAGCTCGTCGGGGGTGATGGTCATGTCGGGGGCGGTGGGCTCCCTGTAAAAGAGGATCGGGAAGTGGTCGGGAGGATGCACCTCACAGAACACGATCGGCGTGCGCAGCCGCGGATGGGTGCCGACGAAGCGATCGTCCACCCCGAACCCCCGCAGGGCACGACGCACGTAGTCACCGAACCCGTCCGCTCCCACCTTGGTGATGACCGCCGTCCGGTGCCCGTAACGGGCGGCCGCTACGGCCACGTTGGTGGCTGTGCCGCCCAGATACCGGTTGAACCTGTCGACGTCGGCGAGGGCCACGCCGATCCGGTCGGGGTAGAGGTCGACCCCCACCCGTCCCATCGTGACGAGGTCGAAGCTCATCGATCGTCGCCGAGTCCTGCTTCACGCGACAGCTCGGCAGCCGCCTCGGCCATGTCCTCGTCGCCGGCGGCCCGAGAGGCCGCCTCCAGCTCGTGGCTCAGGGCCTCCAGATCTGCGCCTCCGGCCATCATCTGCACGAGCTGCTCCAGGGGAATCTCCTCCTTGCTGAAGTCCCCGAAGACCTGACCCCGCCGCAGGATCACGAAGTGATCTCCCACCGGATAAGCGTGATGCGGGTTGTGGGTGATGAAGATCACCCCGATCCCCCGTTGCTTGGCCTGGAGGATGTACTTGAGGACCACCCCTGCCTGCTTCACGCCGAGAGCGGCGGTCGGCTCGTCGAGGATGAGGACCTTGGCGCCGAAGTAGACGGCCCGGGCGATGGCGACCGACTGCCGCTCGCCTCCCGAGAGGGTCCCCACCGGCTGGTCGGGGTCGCGGATGTCGATGCCCATCTTGCCCATCTCGTCGCGGGTCACCTCCTTGGCGGATGGGGCGTCGAATCGCTTGAAGGGGCCGAAGCCCCTGGTGGGCTCGGATCCCAGGAAGAAGTTGCGCCAGATCGACATCAACGGGATCATCGCCAGGTCCTGGTAGACGGTGGCGATGCCCATCTCCAGCGCTTCGCGGGGCGAGTTGAGGTCCACCGGCGACCCCTCGAACAGGTACTCCCCTTCGGTGGGCTTGTGAACACCCGACAGGGTCTTGATCAGCGTCGACTTGCCGGCTCCGTTGTCGCCCAGCAGGCAGGTGACCTCGCCGGGTCGCACGAACATCGACACGTCCTTCAAGGCGATGACGTTGCCGAAGTACTTGGAGAGCCCTTGCACCTCCAAGAGCTTGCCATTTGTCGTGACGGTCATCGGCTCACCTCCTCTGGGTCCGATGGCGGATGTAGTTGTTGAAGATCACGGCCAGCACCAGGATCGCCCCGACGAAGACTTTGAACCAGTCGCCGTCGACGCCGGTGACGATGATCCCCTGCTGGACCATGGCGAAGGTGAGGGCTCCCACGGCTGCTCCCACCACCGACCCGTACCCGCCGGTGAGCAACACCCCCCCGACGACGGCGGCGATGATGGCATTGAACTCGAACAGCTCGCCCCGCAGGGAGTCGGCAGTCCCCGAGGAAGCCACCTGGAGCAGCGCCACGAAGAACGCCGCCAGGGCGGTGAGCATGAACAGAGAAAGCTTCAAGCCGGCGACAGGCACGCCGACGTTGCGGGAGGCGTTGGCATCGCCGCCGACACCGAAGATCCAGTTGCCCACCCGGGTCTTGTTCAGTACCCAAACGGCGACAAGGGTGAGTACGATCCACCAGCCGATCGCCGTGTCGAAACGGCCCCCGAGGAGGGCCACCTTCGACCCGAAGACGGCGATCACGCCGTCAGCCCCGGGGATGTTGGAGAACCCGCCGAGCTGGGTGCGGTTGGTCATCGTGCGCGGGATGGCCGTGGCCAGGCCCCGGAAGACGAACAGGGCGCCGAGGGTGATGATGAACGACGGCAGCCGGGTGGTCTGAACCAGAATCCCGTTGAGGAAACCCGCGCTCATCGTGATCAGGAGGGCGACCAGGATCGCCGGCCCCAGGGGCCAGGCCAGGCCGCCGGTGGCCGAGGGCGAGACCAGGACCATGATCGCCATCCCGCCGAAGCCGATCATGGAGCCGACCGACAGGTCGAACTCGCCGGCGATCATCAACAGCGCCACTGCCACCGCCAGGATCCCCAGCGGAGCGGCGCGGTTGAGAATGGCGGCGGTCGTCTGCATGCTGATGAAGTTGTTGTCGTAGGCGACCACCGCGAAGAAGAGCCACACCACGATCAGGGCCAGGATCGAACCGATCTCGGGGCGGAGCATGAGACGGTTCACCAGCCCGACGCTGCGGACTCGCTCGTCGAGCGGGGGTGACTCGGTGGGGGGAGCTGCGGTTGCCATGGGTCCTCCTCTCTCGGGCCGGGTGGGGAGCCGAGTGGCTCCCCACCCATAGCCAGGTCTAGCGCAGCCCGGCGGCAGATGCGTCGATGACGTCAGCTGCTGTATCGGCGGTGACGATCTGGGGCCCCGTCAGGATCACCCGATCGACCGAACCCAACGGGATGGCTCCCGTCTCCAGGAATTGGGTGAGCAGGACGATCGGCAGGTAGCCCTGGAGGTACTGCGCCTGGTCGATGGCGAACAGCATGTCGCCGTCGACGATCGCTTGGAGCACCTCGGGCGCCAGGTCGAAGGTCGCCAACTGGACGTCGATCCCGGACTCCTGCACGGCCGCCAGGGTGGGAAGGGCACCGGTGGGCCCCAGGGTCAAGATCCCGTTGACATCGGCGTTGGCCGACAGCGCCCCGGCCACGGCCGACTGGGACCCGGTGGGGTCGGCCAGGTCGACGGGAATGACATCGACGTTCCCGCCGAGCCCGTCGGTGAAGCCCTCACACCGCTGGTCTAGGGCAGCGTTGCCCACCTCCTGGTTGATGCACAGGGCGTCAGTCACCCCGGCTTCGGCCATCCTCTGACCGGCCAGCAGACCGGCCTCGTACTCGGTCTGGCCGACATGGACCAGCACCCCGAAGTCGGCGAACACGTCTGAACCGGAGTTCATCGAGATCACCGGGACGCCGGCGTCGACCGCGGCCTGGATGGGCCCGGCCAGTGCTTCGGGGTCGGGGATCGACACCACCAGGCCGTCGGGCTGGGAGGCCACGGCGGCCTCGATGATCTGACCCATCTCGATCATGTCGAACGTCCCGGGGGCCTGATATTCCACCGTCACACCCATGTCCTGTCCGGCGGCGTTGACGCCGTTGGCCGCCACCGACCAGAACGGATCCGACGACTGCCCGTGGGTGACCACCACGAAGCGGTAGTCACGCTGGGCGACGGCATCACCGTTGGAGTCGCCGTCGTCGCCGTCGTCTCCGTCGTCTCCGGCGTCGGTGACAGGTGCGGCGGTCGTCGCCGCTCCGTCGTCTGGCGCCGTCAGGGCGGGCTCGTCGACCGATGTGCACGCCGCCATCAGCAGCGCCAGGATGGCCAGCAGGGCCATCACCGGCCTTTGGGGTCTGCCTTGCATCTCTTCCTCCTCGTCTCGTTTCCTTGCCTTCGTGGTCAGGCGATCCCACGGACCGTCGCCACGCTCTCGAGGTAGCGGAGGCCGGCTTCGGCTTCGTGCCTGGGCCCACCCCCTTCCGGTGGTTCGGCGCTGAGCACGATGTCCTGCTCCAGCACGTACCACCCCTCGAAATTCGTCTCGTCCAACGCGTCGATGATCGCCCCGACATCGACGTCGCCCTCTCCCAGGGAGGTGAACAGACCGGACGCGACCGCCGTGTGATAGCTCATGTCGCCTTCCCGCACCCGGTCGGCCATCCCGGCGTCGACGTCCTTGAGGTGAACGTGTCGGACGCGCTCGCTCCTCGCCAGCTCGACGGGATCTCCCCCGCCCACCAGCAGGTGACCGGTGTCGAGGCAAACGGGCGCGTCCGTGACCTCCAGGAGACGCTCGACCTGTTGGGGAGTCTCGACCATCGTCCCGTAGTGGGGATGAACGGTCAGCGACACACCGGCCTCGGTCGCCACTTCGACCAGCTCGTCGACAGATCTGCCCAAGGCTATCCAGCCGGCGTCATCGAGCCCGCCCGTCTCCTCGTAGTCGTCCTGGCCGGTGGAGGCAGCGACGACCGCCACATCCGCTCCCGCCTCCGCCAGCGCTCGAATGCGGGTGCCGGCGGCCCGGCGCTGGTCGGACCAGCGGTCCGGGTCATGGAGGACCACCGGGACGAACCCGGCAACGAGGCGTAGCCCGTAGCGGTTCAGAAGTGCGCGTGTCTCCTCGGGATCTCCGGGTAGGAACCCGTCGGGACCTGCCTCGGTGGCGGTGATCCCCAACTCGTGCATCTCCCTCAGCACCCTGTCGGGGGAGAGCTGATGTCCCCATTCCGGCACCTCGCACACTCCCCACGTGATCGGAGCGGTCGCCACCCGAATCGGCCCACCTTTCATGCGACCTCCTCCACGCGAACGGGCCGATGCTCGGATCTCGACACATCACAGGCGACCGCCACGCGAAGGGAGATCTCGGCGTCCTCGACGGTGCAGGGGCTGGGTCCGCCCGACCGGGCGAACTCCATGAACTCGGCCAGTTCGGCCTGGTAGGCGTTCCGGAACCGGTCCTGGAAGTTGGGATAGGGGTCGGCGGGGACGGCGGGTCCACCCGGCTCCAGTGAGCGCAGCGGAGTCCTGTCGTCCCAGCCGACCACCCCGCTGTCGTCGCTCCCGAACAACTCCATCCGTATGTCGTATCCGAGCGGGTGGCGGCGGGTGCACGAGAGGATCCCCATAGCCCCGCTCTCGAGCGTGAGGAGGGCGGCCCCGGTGTCGATGTCGCCGTAGCGGGCGAACTGCGGGAAGGAGAGAACTGACCCGGCGGCGTACACCTCGACGATCTCCTGTCCGGTGACGAAGCGAAGGGCGTCGAAGTCGTGGACCGAGAAGTCCCGGAACATGCCGCCCGACACCGGGATGTATTCGTCATGGGGCGGGTCCGGATCGTGTCCTGCCATCCGCACGATGTAGAGGGTCCCCAACCGGCCGGACGCGATCAGGTCACGGGCGGCGCGAAAGCCGGGGTCGAAACGGCGCTGGAACCCGATCTGGACCCGACCCTCCTTCGCCCGGACGTGGTCGACGACCCGCCGGGTCACGTCCAGGTCGAGAGCTATCGGCTTCTCGCAAAAGACGGGTACGCCGGCATCGACACCTGCGGTGATCAGCTCCGCATGGGCCGAAGTGGCGGCAGTTATCACCACGGCGTCGACATCGGTGAAGAGGGCGTCCACTCCGGGAGCGATCTGCAGCCCCAGCTCGGCGGCGACCTCTGCCGCCCGCTTGGCGTCGAGGTCGGTGAGCACCACCTCGTCGACGAGGCCGGTGAGCAGAGAGGCATGGAGGCGCCCGATCCGTCCCGTGCCGATGATCCCCACCTTCACCGGGAGCCCGGCCTTTCCACCACGGAGATATTGGAACGTTCCAACACGATGAGCTAAGATTTGCGCGTCTCGTGGAGGATGTCAAGCGAAACCGGGAGGTTTCTACATGCAGACGATCCGCCTCACCACGGCCCAGGCCCTGGTCCGCTACCTGATCTCCCAGAAGATCGAGATCGACGGCACGGCCCAGCCGCTCTTCCCGGGGGTCTTCGCCATCTTCGGGCACGGCAACGTCACCTGCCTGGGCGAGGCGCTGGAACCGGTGCAGGATGTGCTTCCCACCTGGCGGGGCCACAATGAGCAGTCGATGGCACTCGCCGCCGTCGCCTTCGCCCGGGCTCGTCGCCGCCGCCAGGTCATGGTGGCCACCAGCTCGATCGGCCCCGGAGCGCTCAACCTCGTGACGGCGGCCGCGGTGGCGATGGCCAACCGCCTCCCTCTCCTGCTGCTGGCGGGCGACACGTTCGTCAGCCGGGTGCCCGATCCGGTTCTCCAACAGGTGGAGCACTTCGCCGATCCGTCGCTCACCGTCAACGATGCCTTCAAGCCGGTGGTGCGGTACTGGGATCGCATCGTCCATCCCGCTCAGCTGGTCCAATCGCTTCCTCAGGCGACGGCCACCTTGCTGGATCCCGCCGACTGCGGTTCTGTCTTCCTCGGGCTCCCCCAGGACGTGCAGGCCCTCGCCTACGACTGGCCGGTGGCGCTCTTCGAAGAGACGGTTCACCGTGTTCGCCGACCCGTTCCCGAGCAGTCCGAGGTGACACGGGCGGCCGCGATGATCCGGGAGGCCCGCCGTCCGCTGGTGATCGCAGGGGGAGGCGTCCGCTACTCCGAGGCGGAGGAGGAACTGGCCCACTTCGCGGCGTCGACGGGTATCCCCGTGGCAGAGACCGTGGCGGGGAAGGGCAGCCTGGCGTGGGATCATCCCAACCAACTCGGTCCAATCGGGGTGACCGGCAGCTCCAGCGCCAACCAGATGGCCGCCGAAGCAGATCTGGTGCTGGCGGTGGGCACACGCCTCCAGGATTTCACGACCGGTTCCTGGAGCGTCTTCCGCAACGAGGACATGCGCCTGGTGTCACTCAACGTCGCCCGGTTCGACGCCTACAAGCATCGAGGCGTCCCGGTGATGGCCGACGCCGCTGCCGGGCTCAGGGCTCTGACCGATGCCGTCTCCGGATGGCAGGCGCCGGGTGAGTGGCTGGAGTCGTGCCGGGACGCCACCGCCGAGTGGCATGCCTACACCGAAGAGGTCACGTCACCGGGATTCGAGACACCGTCGGGGCTTCCGTCCTACGCCCAGGTGATCGGGGCCCTCAACCGCCTCACCAGCCCGGCCGACTACGTGGTGGCCGCCGCGGGCGGCCTGCCCGGCGAGCTCAACAAGCTGTGGCGTTCGCACGCACCGGGCACCTTCGACTGTGAGTACGGGTTCAGCTGCATGGGCTACGAGATCGGTGGAGCCTGGGGCGCCGCCATGGCCGAGCCGAAAGGTGATGTTGTCTCGTTCTGCGGCGACGGATCCTATCTGATGTCCAACTCCGACGTGTTCAGCTCGGTGCTGACCGGCCACAAGATGATCCTGATCCTCTGTGACAACGGCGGATATGCCGTCATCCAGCGCCTCCAGGAGTTCAAGGGCAGCGCCCCCTTCAACAATCGCTACGACCAGGGAACCCGGCGAGCCCGGGCGGTAGAGGTCGACTTCGCCGCCCACGCCGCTTCGATGGGAGCCCACGTCGAGCAGGTGGACGGCCTGGACGACCTGGAGGGGGCCTTCGCCCGGGCTCGATCGGCCGACGGGACCGCCGTGATCGTGATACGCACCGACCCGGAGACATGGACGGGAGGCGACGCCTGGTGGGATGTGGGGGTACCGGAGGTGTCGGAGCGGAACGCAGTGCGGCTGGCCAAGGCCGAGCACGAGGCCGAACGCAAGCATCAGCGTCGGGGGATCTGAGGTGGACGACGGCGCCGGGGCGGTAAAGCGCAAGCCGGCTCGCCCCACGATCATCGACGTGGCGGAGAGAGCCGGTGTATCCAAGTCCCTGGTGTCGCTGGTCATGCGCGGGGCTCCCAACGTGTCCGACTCCAGCCGGGAAGCAGTCCTGACAGCCGCCGCCCAACTGGGCTACCGACCGAACACGATGGCCCGGAGCCTCGTCCAGCAGCGCAGCTACGTCATTGGCGTGATGGTGTCCGACCTGGCCAACCCGTTCTTCATCGACGTGATCGCCGGTGCCACCGACACGGCCCGCGAGGCCGAGTACCGGGCCCTCGTCAACACCGGCGGGCGGGATGAGGCCAAGGAGGCCGACGCCATCGACACGCTCCTGCGGCTGCAGGTGGACGGGATCGTGCTCGCCGGAGCCATCGTCGACGCCGCCACCATCGAACGGGTGGGGGCGGAGACACCCACCGCCATCACCAACCGGGCGAGCCGCTCGAAGGTGATCGACAGCGTCGTGATCGACGACCGGGCCGGCACCGAGCTGGCGGTCGACCACCTGGCCGACCTCGGCCACCGTCGCATCGCCCACATCTCGGGAGGCAAGGGAGCCGGGTCCCGGAACCGGGTCACCGGATACCGCCGGGCCATGCGCCGTCACGGCCTCGGCGACCACGTCACCGTCGAGCCGGGAGCCTACACCGAGGACGGCGGAGCGGCGGGAGCGAGACACCTCATGCAAGCTCCCTTCCCGCCGACGGCCATCATCGCCCCCAACGACGTGGCGGCGCTCGGGGCTCTGGAGGCTCTGACGGCCGGAGGTCTGAACGTGCCCGACGACGTGTCTCTGGTCGGTTTCGACGACACCTACCTGGCGGGACTGGGCCACATCGACCTGACGAGCGTTCGCCAGGACGCCCGGGCGATGGGATCCCAGGCGGTGGAGATGCTGATCGAGCGGGCCGAGGGACGGCGATCGGCCACCCGCCACATCGTCATGGATCCGACCTTGACGATCCGTTCCAGTACCGCTCCCCCACCCGAAACATAGACCACGGCTCCTTTCGCGCCGCTGTCAAGGGTGGGGCGTTGGGGTGATGACGGTGCCGTCTGCGAGTTCGCATAGTCCCTCTCGGGTCGTGCCCCTCAGCACCCTCCAGGTCACCACCACTGTCACGTGGGGGCGGTTACAACGATCGATCGGTGCCTCATTGTTCCGGCAGGTGCCGGAACACGGCGTACAGGTCGATGTAGGTGTCCGATCCGATGGCCTCCACTCCCCGGCACTCCAGCGTTCCCGCGTACACGGGAATCGGC
>CAZTXD010000027.1:0-9936 GCA_964617995.1 uncultured Acidimicrobiaceae bacterium | reverse complement strand
TCGGCCTCCGCCGGGAGGATGGCCAGGCCGGCCAGATAGACCAGCGAGGCGGTCAATCCCACCGACATCAGCCCCCACAGGAGGTGGATGCGGAAACGCCGCGGACGGGTCGACAGCATCACAGACCTCCCCGATCGACAGGTGTCGGGTCGAGCATCTCCTTGATGCCGATGCTCATGAGGTAGAAGGCCGCCGCCAACAGGGAGATGGCGAGACCTCCGGCGAGGAGAGTGCTCCACGGTGGTGACGTCAAGAGAGCTTCCCGGTACGTGAGGGCGTGGTAGACGAGGTTGCCGAGGCCGACCCTGGTTCCCCCGGCGTTGTACTCGACGAAGCCCTGGATGATCAGAGCGCCGGTGACGCCCGCCAGGACCTGCACCGCCACGTAGGGGAGGAGATGAGGCACGAGGTGGCGCCGGAGTATCCAGGGAGCGGAGCCGCCGGCGACGCGAGCGGCGTCGACGAAGGGCTTGGCCATCACGACCAGAGCCCGGGAGCGGACGACGATGGCGCCGGCTCCCAACCCGTAGGCGAGGCCATAGAGGACGCCGAGCGTCACGACAGGCATGTCGGGTCGAGCGATCGCCACCACCAGGAAGAGGAGGGGAGCCGGGAACAGGAGCATGGCGTCTGCTGCGCTCGTCAGCACCCGGTCGATGCCCCGCCCGAAGTAGGCGGCGGTGGCGGCGGCGGCGAGCGACACCACCCCGGTGGTCACTGCGACCACCAAGGCCATGGCGAGGCTCGGCCACAGTGAAACGGTCAGCAGGCTGACGACATCGCGGCCCAACGGGTCAGTTCCCAGCCAGTGCGCTCCCGACGGTCCCGACGGATGGGAGATGGCACCGTCGTGCCCTATCACGGGGTGGTAGACGCGGGGCTCACCACTCCAAATCGTCGACTGCAACGCAGTGTGAGAGAGTCCCAGGAGCACGAAGGTGGCAAGGAGCAGACCACCCGCCAGGAGCTTGGGTGACCAGCGACGGGATGGCTTCGTGCCCATGGCCGACGGGAGCACCTGAGTTCGAGCGCTCACGGCAAACCCCCATCGACCCGGACCCTGGGATCGAGGGAGACGTGGAGCACGTCGAGCACGAGCCGGAGAGCGAGGACGAGGAGACCGATGATGACCAGGACACCGATGATGAGAGGCACATCGACACGCGACACGGCCTCGAAGAACACCCAGGACAGGCCGTGGAGCTGCAGCTCCCGCTCGATTATTATCAGTCCGCTCAACAGGTAGGGCACGCCGATCATCGCCCGGGACAGCACCGGGAGAACGGCATTACGGGCAACGTGACGATCGCGGATCGAGCGGTCGGGAACCCCCTTGGCGCGAGCAGTGGAGACATAGTCCTCGGCGACCTCGTCCTCCACTCCGGCCCTCACCACCATCGCCACCTCCCCGAAAGCGATGAGCATCAGGGCTATCGCCGCCACCAGCAGGTTCCCGAGTCTCCCTGAACCCACACCGAGCGGATTGGCGGCCTGGGCGGCACCCACACCGGTGACCCGCAGCAACACCTCCAGGGCATGAGAGGAGATCCCCAACGCCCAGACGGCCGAAGCTGCACCGACCACCGAGAGCGGAAGCGCCAACACCGACATCACCGTCATGCCTCTACGGCGGGCCTGACTGCGGATCACCAGGGCCACGACCAACGCGACGCCGATAGCCAACGCCAGCACGATGGTCACGGTCCGCTCGGTGATCGAACCGGCCCAGAGCTCTGCTCCGTCCCCCGGCAGGCCTAACGCCGCCCGCGCCCGACCGAGCGGACGTATCGCCAGGTACATGAGGACGAAGACCAGCAGCGGCGGGAACGCCGTGTAGAGCCCGACGCTGGCGGTGGTCATGGCCGCCGACAACAGGCGCCTACGGCGCCACGCAACCATCCGCCCAATCCAGTCCCCGAACAGGTAGGCAACCACCCCGCCCAGGGCGAAGGCGAGGAGCGTAACGGGAAGAGCCTCGCCTACCAGGTCCGTGACCCTGCGACCCGAGAAGGAGCGGCCGAGGTCGAGCTGAAGGAACCCCGCCATCTGCTCCACATACCTCTCCCAGAGCGACCGGTCCAGTCCGAGCTGATCCCTGACTGCCTCCACCAGGCTGGTGCCGCCATGCAGCCAGAAGTTGGTGGCGTAGTCGTAGGGCACGAGCAGGTTCACAGCGAAAAAGACCAGGCTCGTGAACAGGAAGAGCGTCACCAGCGCCCACGCCGCACGGCCGAGCAGATACTTGATCATCGCAACCGAAGGCGACGCTACCAGCGGACCTCCCCCGAGAGGTCGGGAATCTGCGGGGCCGGCCCGTCAGCCCCGTCAGCCGAGCCCGCACCATGAAGGCCGCTATCTGCGCCCGGGTGACGGGATCGTCGGGGGAGAAGTGGATATCGGTGCAGCCCCGAAGGTGGACTAGAGGCGCCCGGTGCGCCGGCTGGCCATCGCCATGCGTCGGCGCTTGCGGGCGTCCGCCACCGGCGACACTCCGACCGGGTCCACACGTGTCTCGCGGCCGTCAGAGTCGATGTAGCCGATCAGGCGGTAGTAGCTGTTGCACGCCTGACAGACGATGTGAGTCAGCGAGAAGTCGCCCAGGAACGACTCGACGGTCTGATGTTCGCCCGCTCCCACGGTCGCGCCGCGACGCGCGGGCGGGCACGCGCACTCGATGAAGAAGACCAGCACCACGACGGCGCAAAGGTAGGAGTCGCGACCTGCCCCTGCCGTAGGTCGCGAGACCGATTCTGAACTCGACGGCAACCCCCTACGTGGGGGGCCGAGACGGTCGGGAGGGACCGCCCGGTGTCGAGGGAGGGTGGTGGTGTATCCGGTCGTCGAACTGCCCCGCCCGACATCTCTCCCGTGACGGCGATCAATGGTCGTACATCCGACCATGCGGTTATGCGAAGGGCGAGCCGGTGGTTCGTGACCATATGAGGAATCCCTTCAACCTGCTCAAGACACAGAGGTCCTCCGGGAACCGTCGAGCCGTCGTCGACGACACGACCGTGGCGGAAGTGCCGCGCACACAGCGTGTCGACGGCCATGAGTACTTCCCGCCGGAAGCGGTCAACTGGGCCCTGCTCGAACGTTCCGAGCGGACCTCGGTGTGCCCCTGGAAAGGGACCGCGGGCTACTACGACGTGGTCGTGGATGGGCAACGGCTCTCGTCTGCGGCCTGGAGCTACGACGCTCCCTCGCCCGCGGCCGATCACATCAAGGGTCACGTGGCGTTCTGGCGAGGGGTGAAGGTGGTCGGCAGCTGACTCGGTCGACCGGTTCAGCCGGCGGCACCCACCTGACTGTACCCTGACGGCAGTGACGAGGGCCGTACCAACGCCTACCGACCGCGTCTGCTTCCGGCACTACCGGCTCAGCGACGTCGAGGCTGTCATGGAGATGTTCGCCGACCCGCTCGCTCGCCGCTTCTATCCGAGGATGGAGGATCCTCAGGAGTGCCAACGGTGGATCGAGTGGAGCCTCGACTGCTACGCACGCCACGGCATGGGTCTTTGGGTAGTCGAGCATCGCCGGACCGGGGTGTTCCTGGGTGACTGCGGGCTCACGTATCAGCCGGTCGAGGGCAGTGATCTCGTCGAGGTCGGATACCATGTCGTTGCGAGCCAGCGGGGAATGGGCTACGCCACCGAGGCCGCCCGGGCGTGCATGGAGTATGCCTTCGGCGCTCTCGGCCATCGGTCGGTGTGCTCGATCGTCGACCCCGACAACCACGCTTCGATCGGGGTTGCTTCCCGCCTCCACGAGGAGCGACGTAGCTTCGCGACCGCGGATGGCGGGACGATGCTCCTCTTCTGGAGCGAGCGAGGGACGTCCAGCAACGACTGATCCTTCTGCTCCCGCGGAGGTCGGCCGTGTTCCGCTTATTCCTCTCCGTCGAGGGCAGGCGCCGTATAGCGTGTCGATGTGGAGATCCGGCGTTTCGTGGACGAATACGAGCTGGCATCGCCGCTCTACCTGCTCAGCGCGGAGCAGCTCCGCCGAAGCGACCGGTGTCGACCCCAGCCGGTCGAGCGCTGGCTGGCCGTGGAGTCGGGGGAAGCGGTCGGATCGATGCGGCTGATCCGTCGGCCCGACCGTCGAACCTTCCTCGACCTGCGTGGCAGGCCATCGACGTACCGGCTCCTGATCGCCGCAGCCGGAGACGACCACCCCCGCCTGTGCGTGCGTGTCGACGAATCCGACATCGATGCCCGGCGAGCTCTGACGGACGCCGGCTTCGTCGCCGAACTCGTCGAAGAGAGCTTCCGGCTCGGTTTCGACCGCGCCCTGAGCGCCCTGCGACGCGCCTCCACACCTTCGGGCATGACGCTGGTCCCCGCCGGCGAGGTCGACCAGGATCGCCTCTTCACCCTCGACAACACGTTGCGTCAGGACGTGCCCGGGACCGATGGCTGGAGAGGCGACCGCCGACTGTTCTCGGAGGAGCTGAGCGAGACCCCACCGTTCGAACCGGACGCGTATCCGGTCGCCATCGACGAGACCAACGGCGAGTTCGTCGGGCTGGCGCGGGTGTGGCGCAACCCGTCCGGTCCCCGTCTCGGACTCGTCGGCGTGCTCCGCCAGTATCGCAACACGATGGTCGTCGCCGCCCTTCTCCGCCGAGCCCTGGCCGCCGCCGCGACGTGGGGTCACTCGGCGGTCGATACCGCAACCAGCCTCGACAACCGCATGGTCCACCGACGTCTGGTCTCGCTCGGAGCAGAGAGCCTCGGCCGCACCCTGCAGATGGTTCGCCGATGACGGCGATTCAGAGATGGAGCTCTCAGGCCGGTCCGCTGGTGTCCAGTGGCCGCCCCCGGGTGCGAGGGAAGCGGATGGGGGTGTGCAGACGGCAGAGGTCGCCCAGGTTGTAGCGAGAGAGAACCGTGTCACAGTCGGCACGCGAACAGCGGCGGCGGCGTTCGTCTGTCTTGGGCCGGCGGCCCGCCTCGGGAACGGCCCCGCGATACACCGTGGGTGCGCTCGATCCGGATGGTTGACTGGAAGCAGGCATCGTCTCCTCCCTCCGCTCCGACCCGTAGCCGGTACCGGTTGCCCGCCCCGGCACGGTGGCGCGTATATGTGCCAATACGGACCGGCGGATGGGCCGGTTCTCGCCATCAGGCCCCGGCGAGGAAAGCGGCGATGCCGTCCGTCAAGAGCGCGGTGTCGGGGGCATCCCCCAGCGACCCGAGGGCGGCATCCGCCGTCCCGGCGGGGATGAGCGAGCCCCTCCGGGCGACCAGCAGGGCTCTCATGTAGTCCCGGGTGAACTCGGGGTGCCCCTGGATGCCGAGCATGTGGTCACCGACCGTCAGGAGGGACACCGGACAGTGATCGTTTTGTCCCCTGATCCGTCCACCCTCCGGGACGGCCGTTATCTGGTCGGCGTGGCTGTTGAGGATCCGATAGGAGCTGCCGGGCAGCCACGGGAGAGGGTCGACCAGCGCGACCTCCTCGAGACCGACTCCCCAACCGGCAGTGGCTCTCTCCACCCGGCCGCCGAGGGCATGGGCGAGCATCTGATGCCCGAAGCAGATCCCCACGTAGCGTCCCTTCGAGGCTGCTATGTCGACGACGAGATCGCGCAGGCGTGTGATCCACTCCTGATCGTCGTAGACGCTATGACGCGAGCCGGTGGTGATCCAGGCGTCACATTCTGACGCCGAGGAAGGGAAGCTGCCGGCCGCGAGGTCGAATGCCACCGGCTCGATCCCGGGGTAGCCGGCGAAGAGCCGACCGATCATGTCGGGGTAGTCGCCCGCGATGTGCAGGAACTCGGGAGAGACATGATCACATACGAGGACACCGAGGCGCAGCATCCGGGGGAAGGCTACAGCTAGGCCGGAGTCGGCGACCTATCTTGGATGGCAGGCATGAGCGAGCTCCTGGTCGCCGATGACTACCACTTCGCCCGCCTGATCCTCATCCGGGGACTCGCCGCGGTCTACCTGGTGGCGTTTCTCAATGTCCGCAACCAGTTTCGCCCGCTCCTCGGAGAGAGGGGCCTGCTTCCCGCTCCCGCCTTCCTCGCCGGTCGCGGCTTCGCCTCCAGCCCGAGCCTCTTCCACCTGCACTACTCGGACCGCCTGCTGGGGGCGTTGGCGTGGGTGGGAACGGCCCTGGCGGCGGGTCTGGTGGTGGGGGTAGGGGACGTGATCCCGCTGTGGGTGAGTGTCATCTGGTGGCTGATCATGTGGGCGCTGTATCTCTCGGTGGTCAACATCGGCCAGACCTTCTACGCCTTCGGGTGGGAGTCCCTGCTGCTCGAGGCGGGTTTCCTGGCCGCCTTCCTCGGGAACGCCTCCATCGCGCCGCCTCTCCTCACCCTCTTCGCCTTCCGTTGGCTCTTGTTCCGGGTCGAGTTCGGAGCGGGAATGATCAAGCTGCGGGGTGATCCGTGCTGGCGCGATCTGACCTGTCTTCATTACCACCACGAGACACAGCCCATGCCGGGACCGATGTCGCGGTGGTTCCACCATCTTCCCCCGAGCTTGCACCGGGCCGAGGTCGCGGCCAATCACTTCGCACAGCTCGTGGCACCCTTCGCGCTGTTCTTTCCCCAGCCACTGGCGGGGGCCGGAGCGCTGGTGATCATCGTCACCCAGGGCTACCTGATGATCTCGGGGAACTACTCGTGGCTCAACCTGGTCACCCTGCTCGTCGGCTTCAGCGCGGTGCCCGACTCCTGGTTCGGGACCGTCGGGCTGTCGCCTCGCGTCGTGACGGCCACCCAGGGCTGGTTCCTCGCCCTGGTCGTAGTGGTCGCCGTCGGAGTGGTGTGGCTGAGCCGTCACCCGCTCCGGAACCTGTTCCGCCGCCAGCAGCTCATGAACTTCTCCTTCAACCGATACCACCTCGTCAACGCCTACGGAGCCTTCGGGAGCGTCACCCGTCGCCGCCGGGAGCTGATCATCGAAGGCACCACGGCTGCCGAACCGGGAGAGGAGGATTGGCGGCCCTATGAGTTCAAGGGCAAGCCGGGCGATCCGCGGCGCCGCCCCCGCCAGTGGGCGCCCTATCACCTCCGGCTCGACTGGCTGATGTGGTTCGTGCCCCTGGCGCCCTCCTACGGCCGCGGCTGGCTGGACGCACTGGTGGACGGACTCCTGGTGGCCGATCCCGCCGTTCTCCGTCTTCTGCACCGCGACCCATTCGAGGGATCGCCGCCCTCCGCCATCCGGGGACGGTTGGTGGACTACCGCTTCTCCACCCGACGGGAGCGTCGTTCTGGCGGGGTCATCTGGGTGACCGGCGAATCGCGACCGCTGATCGATCCCACTCTCAGCAGGTGGTGTGGATGAGGGCGCCCACCGGGGCGCCTTCGATCGCCAGCTCGTTGTAGCGGAGAATCGCCTCGTCGGTGCCCAGGACCTCCGCTACGGCATTCCGGGCCTGTATCAGGCCGGTCACCGTGTCGGGAACCCGGAGACGACCTCCGCGACCCGTGGAGAGGACCACGACCGTTGCTCCGTGATCGAGGATCTCCTCGACGTCCTCGACGGCGACGCCGCCGTCGTGGCTGGTTCCGCTCTCCGTCCAGTCCCATGTGCGGGCGCCACCGGGCCACAGCTTGACGTCCTTGTAGATCGACCCGGACACCTCGATCCGTCCCCATTGCGACCGGTCGATGATCGGGGAATCGGCCGGCATGGTCAGTTCCTGTCGACCTGGATCGCCTCCAGGCCGGAGCTGGTGGAGAGCACTATGACCTCGTCGTCCGTGGCGGCGGTGGCCAGGGCTGCCATCACCTCGTCGATCGACCAGGGCGGCGCCGTCTCGTCCTTTCGGGGCCACGCCTGCACCCGGCCTCCGGTGCGGTTCGCCACCGCCTCCCTGATGTCGCCGTCGGCGGCACCCACCAGCAGGACATAACGGGGCCCACCCGCCTGCGGCGGGGCGTGATCCCGGTCGCTGCGATACACGGACCAGTGGTAGGCGGCGACGGCACCAGAGGTGGCGAGCGTGCCGAGGGCGAAGCGCACTCCCCGCAGCGTCTCGGCTCCGAACACGCCGTCGAATATGTCTTCGAACACCACAAACACACCGGTGAGCAGGGCGACGACGGCGGCGACACCCCCCAAGCCGAAGAGTACGAACAGGTAGACCCGCCGAGTGGGCGACGACCTCTCGGCATCGGGCTCGGCGATCTCGGCCCGATGGATCTTTCTCCAGAAGACCCACCACAGGGGACCGCCCACTCCCAGCAGGGTGACCGCTCCCAGGAGCGTGTTGACCGCCGAGAGACCCGATTCGACGCCGGAGGGACCGGCTACCGCCTCGGCGAATGCCGCCAGCACGGCGGTCAGGCCGCCTGCCGCCGCCAGGAGGCCCACTCCGGCCATGAGATACTCGTAGATCCGGCGGACCTCCGTGCGGTGGTCCGGGCCGAGATCGTCGAGGACGGCGTGGTGATACCACCACACCACCAGACCCACGAAGGTGGCCGCCACGGATGTGGGTATGTTGCGGAAGTGGCCGGCGGCCGTCGTCGCGGATGGACTCCCGATCCACCAGACGAGGAGGTCGTAGATGGCGGTGCTGGCGGCCACGATCGCCGTGACCAGGCCGCCTCCGACGCCCACCAGCAGAACGTAGGCGACCCAGAGAGGCGAGCGCTCCTCGTGGGCCGCCTGACGCAGCCAGTATGCGTACCACACCAGGCCGCCGATCAGCAGGAGGATCGCCGACTGCAGGAACGGATCGGAGGTGGCGATCATGGGCGGGGTGCCGGCCATGTCGAAGAGTGCCTCGATGGCCGCCACCAGCAGCCCTATGACACCCGTACCCAACACTCCCAGGCCGATGGCCGAGCCGGCCAAATGATGGATGCGGGCGTGGGAGGCTGGAATCACCCGGGCCTCCGCCGTCCGGTGAGCCGCCCACACCGGCACCCACACGATCAGGGTGGCCAGGGATGACCCGTCGTAGTCCTCAACGCCCACCAGCCAGCCAAGAACGTCGTAGGCGCTCACCATCGAAACCACCACCGCCGACACGGCGGCGACGCTGACGTAGGCCGCCAGCCCGAAGGAGCGCGCCTCGGCGGGATCCTCTTTGAGACGCCGACGCGACCATCCCAGCACACCCAGGTAGAGGGGGATGCCGATGATGGTGAACGTGAGTCCCCGGGGTAACTCCGCCCCGCCGGATCGGGCCAGCTCGGAGCCTCCGAGCACCGTCCCGAGCAGAGTGGCCACCCCACCCGCCGCCACGTAGAGCAACCCGAGCAGCAGCGCGTACTGGAAGAAGCGTCGTATCACGTTCCCGTCGAGGCCTCCCCCTTCGTCGCGCCCCATGAGGCGGCGGATCGCAATCACGATCAGCACCAGGACTGCGATCGGTACGACCAGCGCCAGCAGGCTGTAGATCACGATCATCCTTTGCCTCCCGAGCAGACGTACACGGGCCAGGGCTCTCCGGTGAGCAACCAGCGGCTCCCCGAGTCGACCAGGTAGAACGTGTGATCCCGACTGTACTCGTAGGAATCGAAGGGACCTCGACCCATCGAGATGATCATCTCGACGTCGACCCGGGCGGTGTCGCCGTCGATGTTCGAGTCCCGCAGCACGACCCGTCTCGATCCGTCGACCCGCGAGCCGACGATGTCGGACTCCACGCAGCCGCTCTGGGGATCGATGTACCCGGCAGCCGCCGACCCGTCCCCTGCCAGGACCGCCTGCAGGTATCCCTGCACCGCCCCCTCCGGCGTGGCAGGGTCGAAGGTGGGGGCGGGGCGAACGGCGATCACCACCACCGCCGCCACCACGAGGACCGCCACCGTCCCGATGATGATGGCGAGAACACGATTGGGACCCGCACTCATGCCGACAGTATGCAGGTGGCAGCGGAGCCCACCAAGGGCCCCCGGCCCCTTTTCGCGCATCGAATGCGCGCTATAGCGCGCATTCGATGCGCGAAAACGGGATC
>CAZTXD010000026.1:0-32427 GCA_964617995.1 uncultured Acidimicrobiaceae bacterium | reverse complement strand
CGAGCCTCTCGATCGCCCCACTGGTAACCCCGCGCTGGAGGGCCGAGTCGTCCACACCTTGTTGGTGTGCCTGAGCGCGAGTGAAGTAGCCTTGCTGGGCCTCGGTCACGTCAATCAGTCGGCGGCCAAGCGGGGGACGTTGTCTCTCAGACACGGGTGTCATGTTACTGCACAACTATCGATAAACGACAGATTTACAGTATCAGAGCCTTACCTGAAGCCCGGGTTGGTTCGTTCGGTCACCTCGTGAGAATCGTCTTGTCTGGGGAGCTAGCCAATAGGCTCTCGCCTGAAGTACGCACCGGATTGGCTACGGCTCGTAGTCCGGGGCCTCTGTGTGTTTGGAGCGACTGCAGCAGCGGCATGCGCGCCCGAGTGGCATAAGCACAGTGCATACGAAGACATGCCGGTCTGGAGGGTGCTCAGGATCTCGATCCTGATGTCGATCGATGCCGGAACCAAGGATGTCCTCCAGTTGAGGATCCCTACCAGCCCTCCACCGGGCGTGGCGATCGCATCTCGAGACCCACCAAGCGCGATCTCGCCCCGTCGACCTACTCCTCCTACGAGCGGAACATCAGACTCCACGTACTCCCCTACCTCGGATCGATGCCACTGCAACGCCTGACACCAGAGGACCTCGACTCGCTTTACACCGAACTGCTCGCCAACGGCCGGCAGGCCAAGGGAGGCGGACCCCTGGCACCGAAGACGGTCCGTCACGTCCACGTCACGATCCACGCCGCCCTCAACGATGCCCTGCGCAAGGGGTCCGTGATCCGCAACGTCGCCGACGTAGCCGACCCGCCAAAGCTGGCAAAAGGAGCCCGACCGAAAATGAAGGTGTGGAACGCCGACGAACTGCGGCGGTTCTTCGAGCTAATCGAGAATCATCCCCTTTACCCCGCCTTCTACGTCAAAGCCAACACCGGCATGCGACGCAGTGAGGTGCTCGGACTCACCTGGCGGGTCATCAACTTCGACAACGCCCGGCTCTCGGTCGCCCAGACCGTCACCGCGCCCGACTACAGAATCGTGGTGTCCGACATGAAGACTGCTCACGCCCTTCGCACCATCGACCTCGACGAGAGAACGGTGGCCGTGCTGAGGTCGTGGCGGAAGCAGCAGCTCGAGCAGTACATGGCCACTGGGGTCCGTGTCGACGACTCGGGGTTTGTCTTCGCCAAGCCAGACGGCTCGCCACTCCACCCCGATTACATGTCCCAGACCTTCGAGCGCGTTCTGAAGAAGATGGATCTACCACGCATCCGCCTCCACGACTTGAGGCACACGCACGCCACGCTCATGCTCAAGGAGGGAGTCCCGGTCAAAGTGGTCAGCGAGCGCCTCGGGCACTCCAGCGTCGCTTTCACAATGCAGGTCTACCAACACGTCCTCCCAGGTATGCAGGCCGACGCCGCCTCCAGATTCGGTGAAGCCGTCTTTGGGGAACGACGCTGAACCCTATTCCAGAGCCACTGCTTCACCCGTCAACACCTCAAGGTCCTCCAAGCGGTGAGTTGCTACTTCCTCCACGAGCGGTATCCAACGGGATTCGTCCTGTTTGCGCCAGCCGTATCTCGTCGGCCAACCGGCCACGAGGCTAAAAACCAATCCGTATCGCGCTCTCGAGGCCATTACACGAAGCAGACGCTTCTCTTCGTCGAGGGCATCCGTGTCCCGTGCGCGGTAGTCGGGTATCACACCTTCTTCCACGCCGAGAACGAACACCCAATCGAATTGTTGACCTTTACCCTCATGCCCGGTCAGAACGTTCAATCCAGGAGGCACTGCTTCGCCGGCATGGGTGACCTGGCACCGCGCCACAGCTTCCTCAAGTGATATCTCGCCTAGAAGGTCCTGCAACACGATGCCGACTTCTACCAGTTGGTCCAAGAGCTCTGCGTCGGCCGGATCGACCCGAGCTCGAGCTAGGGCCATAAGGGCTGTTAGTAGCTCCCCGTCATCATCGCTCTCATTACGAACGTCCCTTAGACATCCACGCAATAGCCGACCAAGCGTTGGATTGTCAGTGGGGCGATCCCACACGTGAATAGGGAAGTCGACAGCTGTGAGCCGATCGAGGAAGGCATCTCGCCGGTAACGAGTCCTACTTATGACTCCAACCCGAGAATCATCATCGGCTTCAACAATTCGCTGAATCACTGTGATGAGGCATTCGGCCTCTTCGTCCTTGGTTGCTGATCGGGCTACGCACACACTGCCCTCATCAGCCCATGTAGATGGATCTGCCGCTACTAGGACGGTCCCCCTGTAGGTCAATTGGTTGACACATCGGAGAACAGCCTCAGCCGACCTGAAAGATCGGTGAAACTGGATCTCAACCGGGTCACTCGCTCGAAGTCGCTCAACAACCTCCTCGGCGTTTGCACCCCTGAATCCGTAGATCCCTTGCTCTTCGTCAGCAGCACTCGTCATCCTTCCTGAGCCAATTGCCAATGCAATGTCCAGCTGCTGGTGAGTCAGATCCTGTGCTTCATCGAGAAGAACAGCTCCGAAGTGCTCACGATAGGTCTCACGGCAATCGTCGATCTCCAAGAGACGGTGGGCGTGTCGAAGGAGATCCTGATAGTCGAACCGATGATCCTCAATACGACCATGCTCGAACTCGATAGCATCTGGATTGCCAGCCTTCTTCAGCTCGTCCATCACCTCATCGTCAGATCGTGGGCGCGACTTCACGACCCGCAGCACTCGCTCCGCGGGATCGATCCGGCCACCGTCACCACCCACGACGCTACGCCAGGCCTGAGCTCGCCAGCCCTTCTGTGGCCAGCCCCACTCCCCATCGAGATCCAAGAGTGCACCGTGAGCTCGAATCAGGCGCGCACTCAAACCGTGGAGATTCGTGACCGAGATCAACGTCTGCCTGGCGCCCAGTTTGCGATTCAGCCGATCTCTCAGATTGTTTCGCGCTCTGTTGGAGAACGTCAGAGCTAAGAGCCGTTGCGGCCTCTCGATCAACCGCTGGCTGAGCAGCGCCTCGGCTCTATCGGCCAGACCTTCCGTCTTTCCACATCCCGGAGGAGCGACGAGGAGCACATCAGTTACCGGGAGAGAGATAAGCACGCGCCTCGCATCGAGGTCCTTACGAAAAAGGTCTGACCGCGCTGAATTGTTCATCAGCTCGGAAGACGCCGCAGAAAACGCGCAAGGGAATCCACAGATCGAATCTCAGCATCCGAAGCCAGGTGCGCGACCGCGAGAGCTGCCTCTGTCTTGTAAGCGCGACAAACGCCCACGACATCGTCATGCGTCAGATCTGCCAAAGACCCTCGGCCGGATTTGCCGAGGATCCTCCGTTTACTGATTGCCCCCGAGCGCAAGAGCATCATCACAACCCTTCTGTGGCTTAAGGCACGGACATACTCTTCCTCTAGGTCCGCGTCGCTGAAGGTGAATCCCAGGGCCTCGAGTTTGGTTGGGTCGGCCTCACCGACCACCTTCGCCCATTTGTCTCGATAGTCCTCGTCGCCGAGCGCTCGCCATCGAAGAGAGAAACCGATCGGCCCGATAACGGCATGGGCGTGTTCGAAAGTCCCTGCTCCGCCGAGCTGGAGAACGGCGATACCTCCGCGGTCAAGAGCGATCCGATGGGCCTTGGCTGCACGTTCAAGCAATAGTCGGTCGGAGACCCCTTCAACCACCGCGACGCATCGCGACGTCAGTACATCGATCAAGTCGGAGCGCCACCACCGGTCGGAGTAGGCAGGAGTCGCGAGAGGTGACGCAGCGGACAACATTCGCGGCGCCCCTCGAATGTCTAATGCAACGATGTGAGTGGGATCAGCCTGTCCAGCGACGTGAGCTGAATGCGTTGCCACCAGAGCTTGTCCTGGCATGGACATTAGAAGCCGACCCACGCTCCTCTGCGCAGTCGGGTGAAGGTGTGACTCTGGCTCGTCGACTGCGAAGATCCCGTGACCTGTCAGCGACATAGCGTGTATCGCAATCGCAGCCAGGGCCAGTATCCCGTCGCTCTGCTCATGTATGAGCGCCCGATCCCCTCGACGCCGCCCTCTAAGGGCAACATCCACGCTGCCGAGCAACTCCCCCTCAAGATCGCCCCTGAGGAGAATCTGTATGTCAGACGGACTAACCGATCTCGGCAACGCACTCGAGAGTGACTCAGCAAGGGAAGCTTTGAATCCGATGACTGAGTCCTGACCCTGAAGCGCCTCCCGAAGACCCTGCAAGCCACTTTCAAGGGCTTCGCTGTCGTTCAGCTCCAGCGCAGCCAAGAGTCTACGGAGTGCTCCTGAGCGCGTGCCTCCAAGATCCCTAAACAGGCTTCTGTCCGCTGGCACGTAATACCAGGCGAAGGCTTTGGTTTGATCGCGATTCGCCGACCGGTCGTGGCCCGACGTGGGAAACCACCGACGGGCACGAAGCTCGCCTACGGTGTCAGGGTCGCCCTCGACCTCAAGCCTGTACGTGACGGTTCGCGGAGTCCTGGTCAGATCTACCTCGTCAGGGAATGCCGCCAGTTCCTCGTCACCCAGATCCGTGAGCTCGACCTCTACCGTCAAGGCCCTAGACGGGTCCGTGAAATCAGAGATACCCACGGAGGTGTATACCTGCTGCACGGTGGATCCCAGTAGAAGATCGAGCAGGCGAAGGAGACTCGTCTTACCTGACTCAGTTGGACCTATCAAGAACGCGTTGTCAGGAAGTGCGATGTCGAAGTCGGGTATCGAGCGATAGTTCTCAACCGCCAATCGACCTATTCGCATGACTTCTCTCTAGCAGGGCAATACGCACATTCCAGGAGGTCCAACGACCTTCCCGTCAGCGAACTGAACCACTTCTCGCCAGAACTCGTTAGAAGATCCGTTAGAAGTTTTCATACAGGCGCGAGAAAGCCCCGGTCAGAAAACTCTCTGACCAGGGCCTTCGGTGGTAGCGGGGGCGGGATTTGAACCCGCGACCTTCGGGTTATGAGCCCTACGAGTGGCGTTCTGAGGACGGTGATGGGTGTCGATCAGCGATAGTCAACGTCAGGACGACTCGAAACGCATGACAACTGGTGCTGTCTGGTGCCGGGTTGTGCCAGGCGGTTGGGCACCAGTTCGGCACCAGCCATCGCTGTACCAACGTGAGCGAGTGGTCCGGCGTCTCGGTTCTTGTAGTCCTTGGGCTTCGGATAGGTCGGCTGCACCTACCGGCCTCCTCACTCGGTTGGACAGGTGTCAAGATGAAGATAGGTCTGGCATTCTGCATCCGTCATTGCCCGCGTCAGTCGTCGACCGGCGATCTCGATCAACTCTTCGACGTCGAGCGTCCAACCCCGGACGCTGTTGCCGCCCCCGGTGACCAGGTGGATTCCGTCGGGATGGAAGCGAACGGTGCCCTCGTGTCCACGCAGTGCTAGCTGCGGGGCGGTGAGGTCCCAGACCCCGATCTCTCCGGCCGCGGGGAGGGCCAGCAGTGCTCCATCCCGGCTCAGATCACCGCCGATACCTTGACTCGGCAGGTCGGTCCGATCCCCGGTTTCGAGATCCCAGATCGAGGTCACCTCCAAGCCAAAGCTGATAACCGTCCTCCCATCCGGGCTGACAGCCACGTCGTCGATGAGACCGCCGTGATCGAACTCTTGCACCAGGTTGCGGTCAGCGATCCGCCATACCCGCAGATAGTTGTCGTTGTCCACGATGACGAGATTGGATCCATCGGTGGTGAAAACGACGCCGTTTGCCTGGCTCTGCGAAACCCGCCACGGATCACCCAGCGACCTGCCGGTCTCCACCTCCCAGACGCCGGCAAGGCCGGCTGAACCGACGCCGGCGACCAAACTACCGTCGGGACTGAAGGCCGCTCTCGAACCGCCCTCCAGCCCCGTCAACTCCCCGCCACCAGGCAGTTCCGTGACGAGGGCGCCGCTGTCGGTGTCCCACAGGGCCAGACGATCGATGCCAAGCAGATCATCACTGGTGTCCAGAGTCGAGATGACCTCCCGAGTGAAGGCGGCAACCAGCTCACCGTCAGGGCTGAACGTGATGCCGTAGCCGTGGCCACCGGGGATGGTGGCGAGCCTTTCGAGCGGAGCGATCGACCAGATCTGTACCTCTCCAATCGACGGGTAGGACTCCTCCAGAGCCAGGATGGCCAGCCGTGATCCGTCGGGGCTCAGGTCGATGCTATGTACGACCGGGGCCGGACTCATCGAGAACAACTCGCCTGGGCCCGGTCCTACCGGCCACATCCGGGCGATGAGGTCCGATCCACCGGTGAAGACGCGACTCGCATCAGTGGTGAACCGGATTCTCCCTACCTCTGCCGACCCCCCCAGTAACCGTTGCACCAGTTCGCCGCTCTCGACGTCCCAGATCTCGTTTCCCAGCGCCACTAGGGAACCGACCGGGCTGGCCGCCACGATCGGCCAAGTCACAGGGCCGAAGTCACGGGTTCGCTCACCTGTGGTCCCGTCGTGGATGGTGATCAAGCCGTCCCAACCCGCGCGGACCAGCATCCCGTCTGATGTATAGGCGATACCGGGCACCCAGGTATCGACATCGAAGGCGAATCGCGGTCGGCCGGTCGCAACGTCGAGAACCTCGACCAGTCCCGACTCTCCCCCGGTTGCGAACTGAGCCACCGCGATCCACTGACCATCTGGAGCGAAGGAGACCTGAATCAGGCTGTCATACGGCCTTTCCCATTCCATTTCGAGCGAGCCGGTGTCCCACATTCGCAACACGGTGGGTGATTCCACCGGGCTCCCGACCTGGTGAGCGGTGGCGACGAGCGACCCATCCGGACTGAACGCGGTGGTGCCGGGTCCGACTGAGTCTGCCTCAACGCGACGAACTTCCTCACCGCTTTCGGAGTCCCAGACCCGCAACACACCGTCCGGACCGAGACCGGCGAGGCGATCACCGTGCCAATCGATCATCGGCCAGGCGAGAGGTATCTCGGTGACTTCAGTGCCACCAATGGTGCGGACCAGCGTCTTGTTTTCTGTATCCCAGATATCGACGGTCGCTCCGTCGGCCGACACCGCGACGCGACTGCCATCGGGAGAGGGTGCGACGCCCATCATTGTCGCCGCCGGTCGGTCTGCCGGCCAACCCACCGCAGCCAGCACACTGTTGGCCTGAAGCGACTCGTGAAGGGCTTCGATCGCCTCCCGCTGCGGCTGGGGTGTGGCCTTGATCCCCTCGAGGGCGAGCAAGATGGCGAGCTGTGGGTCGGTATCGACGACCGACGCCGAGGCCGCCGCCAGCTCACGGGCGGTAGCGAGCTGGGCCCGGTTGCGAGAATTCAGCGCAACCCCAGCGATGATGACCAGTGCAGCGATGAGGACGCCGACAATGACCCAACGTCTTCGAGTGAGCCGCCGACGTCGCCGATCCTCCTCCACCCTCCCGGTCGCCAGGAACTCACGCTCCGAAGCGGTGAGAAGCAGGTCGGTGCCAGCAGCCCACGACTCGAACTGGTCGAGCCGTCCGCGCTGGAGGAGAAACTCTGCACTCTTGGACGATGCCTCCCATTCGGCCACCGCTTCGGCCAGGCGCCGGTGGAGGAGCAGGTCTTCTCGACGTTCGGTGATCCAGTCACGTAGACGGCCCCACTCGGTGAGGAGCGCCTCGTGGGCCACCTCCACTGTAGGCCCTCTGGTCAAAGGGTCCCGGTCGAAGGTCAGAAGCCGATACTCCCCGAAGCGCTCGAGAACCTGATCGAGCATCTGAGGGTCCACGCCCAGTGCCCGCAGCTCCCGTTTCTGTACCCTGCGCCGGGTGTCCTCGGCTGTCTCCTGGACCGTGACCAGCCTAAGAAACACTTGCCGTGCCGCTTCCCGGCCGACCCTGTCCAACTGCCCGTATAGCTCCTCGGCCCTGGTCGCCAAGGCACCCAACACTCCGCCGGTCGCCCGATAGCCGGGGACCGTCATCAGATCTGAGGTGCGGGAGCCGAACAGCTCGGTCAAGGCGTACTGGAGCAGCGGCAGCGCTCCCGGCTGCTCCTCCACCTCAGCAACGATCCGGGAGACCAGACCCGGCTCGAATCGCATCCCCATCCCCTCTGCCGGTCTCTTCACCGCTTGAGCCAGGTCGTCCTCCCCAGGAGCGGTAACTGCAACCATCCCGTCTCGCAGTAGCTCACCAAACCGGGGATACCGGAGCGGTCGGTCGAAGAAGTCGGCCCGGAGAGTGAGGACCACCCGCACACGGGACCGTTGATCGGACACCAGGGTGGCAAGGGCTTCCAGGAAGAGGGCGCGGGTCTCCTCGTCCAAGGTGAGCGTGAACAGCTCCTCGAACTGGTCGATGAGCAGTAGCAGGGGGGTGTAGGGAGGAAGTAACTGTTTGCTCATCCGTACCAGCCCCAACGGATCCCTACGGAGCTCTTCGGCAAGGGAAGGTGGACGCTCCACCGCCACCCGGAGCAGAGCCGACTCCAGCTCCTCGAACGGATAGGAGCCGGGGAACATGTCGGTCACCAGCCACTCCCGGGACCCGGGGAGCGCCCCCGCCCGCAGCGCGGGGATCACGCCTGCCCTCACCACCGAAGACTTGCCGATCCCCGACGGACCCACCACCGCCACCAGCGCATGATCCGCCACCGTCTCGACCACCTCGGCTACCACCGAGTCGCGACCGAAGAAGTCCTGGGCGTCTCTCTCCCCAAAAGCGTGCAGCCCCTTGTAGGGGTTCCGGGTCGGGGTGAGGCCAATCTGCTCCACCTCCACCGGCTCGCCCAACGCCTGGGACAGGGCAGTCAGGAACGACTCCACGGAGGGGAATCGGGACTCGGAGTCTTCCCGGGTGGCCCGTGCCACAACCTCGTCAACCTCGCCCGGGATCTCCGGCCGCAGGCCACTGATGGAAGGGAGCGAGCCGTCCATCGGAGGACTACGACCCGAGACCAGCTCGAAAGTCATCAGGCCCAGGGCGTAGATGTCGGAGGTGAGACGAAGCGGCTCCCCACGCAGCTCCTCCGGCGCCAGATAGGCGGGAGAGGATGTTTGCGGTCTGGCGCTCGCTGAGGCATCCACCAAGCGGTGCGCGATCCCAAAGTCGGACAGATACCCGTTTCCCTCCTCGTCGAGCAGCACGTTCGAGGGCTTCAAGTCTCGATGCACCACCCCCTGACGATGCGCGTAGGCGAGAGCACCGCCGACCTGATTGAGCAGCCGCAGAGCGGGCTCGGCGTTCCAGGGCCCGCGGTCGAGTGCCTGGCGGAGCGACCCGCCCCGCATCCAACGCATCACCAGGTAGGCACCGTCGGGGTCCCTCCAGAAGTCGTAGAGGGAGACGATATGCGGATGCTCCAGAGCGGCGACCAACTGCGCCTCCGCCTCGAACAACCTTACAAATGCCGGCTCGCTGGCCAGCTCGGGCCGAATCGTCTTGAGCGCCACCTCCCGACCCACCGACGGCTGATACGCCCGATACACGACACCGAAATCCCCGCCTCCCACCTGTTCCCGGAGCTCGTAGCCGCGCAGGGTCCGGCCAGCACCGTCGCCGGCAAGGGGATGCGGCATGCGGTCGACCACCAAGGAGGGGAACTCCGAAGGCAAGCCATCAACCACCAACTGGAAGACCTGCTGGACCCGGCCCAACCCCTTGAACCGATAGTCGCCCAGGGCCTTGGCCTGCCAGCCCGACTTCGATCCCGCTGACAGTGCGCTATGGGCATCGGCCGACAGTAGGACCTGGCCCCCATGACCCGATGCCATCAACCGCGTGCATCGGTTGAGTGGCGGTCCGAAGAAGTCCCCCGCCCGAGACTCCACCTCTCCCACATCGATGGCCATCCGCACACCGAACTGAGGAACCTTCCCCCAGTCGGCGGAAGCCAGGGACGCTTGCGCCGCTTGAGCGGCCGCCACTGCTCGGGTGACGTCCGGGAACACCGCGGATATCCCACCGTCGGCGCGGTTGAATACCTGGCCTCCCGCCTCCTCCACCGCCTCGGTGATGATCCTGTCCTGCAGCGACAACGCCGACCGCATCTGAGGGCCACGAAGCTCCCCGACAACGGCAGAGTCCTCCACCTCCGAGACCAGAAAGGCCAAGCTCTGCACCTGAGGCTCGACGCTGACATCAAGGGACGGATCCTGCTCCAGGATCCGCTGCTCCAACTCCCGAAGTTGCGGTGACGGTTCGATCCCCAGCTCCTCTCCCAGATAGGAGCGGGTCTTCTGGTAGGCGCGCAACGCCTCCGCCTGACGGCCCGCCCGGTACAGGGCCAGCATCTGCTGAACCCGGAAGCCCTCGCGCAGCGGAAACTCGGCGGTCAGCGCCTCCAAGTCTCCAACCAGGTCGGAATGCAAGCCCAAGGCCAGCTCGGCCTCGATCCGATCCTCCACCGCCCTCAGACGTAACTCCTCGAGCCGCGCCGCCTCCACCTCGAGAATGACCACACCCACCTGATCGGCGAAGGGGTGGCCACGCCACAGCGACAGCGCTTCTCGGAGCCGAGCTGCGGCGTCCAGCGGATGGTCGACGAGCATCGTCCTCGCGGCCGCAACCTCGTCTTCGAAGCGTGCCGCGTCCACCCCGTTGCGGTCCAGATCGAGCCGGTATCCGGATCCCTCTCGGACCACCACGTCGCCCAGCTCGGAGCGGAGATTCGAAATGTAGGTCTGCAGGGTGTGCCTGGAACCTGCCGGCGCTTCCCCACCCCACAGCGAGTCGATGAGCCGATCGGCGGATACGGCTCGACCCACCTCCGCGGCGAGCAGCGCCAGGACCGTCCGTTGCTTGGGTCCCCCGAGGCGAGCGGGAACCCCGTCCTTGCGGACCTCGACCGCGCCAAGGACACGGAGCTCCACGGCTGAAGCATACGTAATGGCACTTGAGGTCGACGCTGTGGGTTCATGCTCGAAATGAATGCCGCGAGACACGACTCAAGGATCGCTGCTGTCGATCAAAACACCATCAAAGGTCGCCCAACGCGGCGGGCTCCAACCTTGCAGACGCCGGCCTTGATCGGTTCTTGTGAATCCCTCGACGGGCTTTGCATACCTTCTGGAGCACTTACCCCTGGCGAGCATGGAGGAGAAGGAGAAGGGACTGTGAAACCGATCAGCAACTCGAGAAGAATCGGCCTCCTGGCGGCTGGCTTCGCTCTGACGATCATGCTGGCGTCCTGTGGGACCGGCGAATCGACTGATACGCCAGCCACGGGCGCTACCTCGCCACCATCCACAACCGCTACCTCAGCACCATTTACGACGTCGACCCCTTCGACAATCGTGAGCGCGCAGTCGAGTCCGGTCGCTCGCGGCTACCTGGCGATGACCACGCTCGACGATGTGGGCGTCATGCTCTTCGGAGGCTTCAGCACGCCGCCCCGACCCGACGGAGATGGGACACCCCTTCTCGATGCGTGGATTCTTGGGGGTCCCGACGACGGATGGGCCAATGTCGCCGGGGCTCCACTGGCTGGAGACACGATCGCCTATGACACCCAGTCGCGACGTGTGCTCGCCTACGTCTTCTTCGAGGCCGACTGGCGAGTGGTCGCTCCCCAACTGTGGGCATTCGACCCAGAGGCGGTGCACTGGGAGCAGAGATCAGCCGAGTTCGTACCCGACGGGATGTGGGCGCCACACCTCGTGTACGACTCCGAATCGGAGATGACGATCTTGGTCGGCCCTCCGGATCCATCCCCCACACCGGACACGGCTACCTGGGCCTACGACTATGAATCCGATACCTGGACCGATATGCAACCTGCCAACGCCATGCCCAAACGGTGGTTCCCCGCCATCGCCTACCACCCAAGCTGTGATCGGGTGATCATCTTTGGGGGCTTCACATCTGCAAGCTCGGACGAGACATCAGCCGAAACTTGGGCCTACGACCACAACACCAACACCTGGACCGACCTAAAACCTGCAGTCAGCCCATCCGCGCGCGCATATGCGGCCATGGCTTACGACCCTGCGTCGGAGCGGCTGATCCTGTTCGGCGGACAGCCCTACCCAGAGTCGATCGCTGACACCTGGACATACGACTGTAAGACCAACACGTGGACCGAATTGACCACCGCCGTGGGCCCCTCCCCGAGAGGTAAACATGGGATGGCCTACAACCCAAGCGACGGAAAGATCGTCCTCTTCGGTGGCGCCACCATCGTGGGCGGCGGCCCGAAATGGGAAGCGCTGCCAGCCGAAACATGGATCTTCGATCCCACCAACAGCACATGGACTCAGACACCATGATGAGCGAACCCGTGTGTTTCTGGGGGCCTTCCCGCGGGCCGCGCGCTGGAGGTACCCGACCCGTTGGCAATGCAGCGCGGATTCTGATCGAGCCGAACTACGAAGCCCTTGGGGATACCTGGGCCTTCGACTACAACAGCAACACCTGGACTGAGCTACCCACACAGGTGGCGCCGGAGGCCCGAGGAAAGGCGTGCCATGGCCTACAACCCGGCTGACGGGACCATCGTGTTCTTCGGTGGCGGCTCGGGTAGCGACTGGGAGAACCGGTCGGCAGCGACGTGGATCTTCGACCCGGCAGCAGACACTTGGAACACCACCGATTGAGCCTCTTTGGAGACTGAGACAGGAACCTAACCATGAGATGTATCCGACCCATGGCGCGATCTGAGTCACGGTCGCGGAACGCTTGGGTTCACCCATCCGGGCATGACTCCAGGTGCAGGTAGGTGCGGCACTCCTCGTCGGTGAGCGTCCGGGTCACCCGGTTGTTAGCTATCCCTATCAGCTCGGCAACGTCGAGTGCCAGGACCCGTACTAGCCCGTCCTCTCCTCCCGCCACCAGGTGGCGCCTGTCGGGCGAGATCGATACCGCCCCGACCACCCTTCCCACCGGGATGACAAGCAACTCGTCGCCCGACTTGGGATCCCAGAGTCGGATGGTGCGATCGAAGCTGGCGCTGGCCAGCAGAGTCCCGTCGAAGCTCCAGGCCAGGTCCAGGACTGTGGCGGGGTGCCCGCTAATGACCAGGGGGTCGCCGGGCTCGGCGGTCGGCCAGATGTGGATGGTCCCGTCCTCTCCCGCCGAGGCCAGACTGCTCCCGTCGGGGTGCCAGGCGAGGGCGTTGACCACGTTGTCATGGCCGCGCAGGGTGATGGTCTCGTCCGACTCCGGATCCCATAGCCACACGGCATCTGCCTGAGTAGCGGCGGCCACGAGCCGACCGTTGGAGCTCCAGGCGACTTCGTTGACAGCCCCCAATCCGGGGTGGCGCTCGGCTTGCAGATCGCCGTTTACATCCCACACCCGAACTAGCCCAGCCTCGCCGCCAGTCGCCAGAAGGAAGCCAGACGGGTGGACTCCTACCGAAAAGCTGTCGTCCGGGATCTCTCCCAGTACCGCACCGGAGCCATCCCAGAGGGTCATGACGCCCTCGAACACCGGCTCGGAGGTGATCAGGTTTCCGTCGGGCATCCACCACACCCCCATCGGCAAATGGCCGGCTCTCCCGAGCCGGGTGACGAGCTCACCGGTGTCGGTCCGCCACACCGCGACCAGCCCTTCGCCGGTGGAGGTAGCCAGACGGGTGCCGTCCGGGCTGTAGGAGGCGGTGAACACGGGCCCCGTCCCGGCGGGGATGGTGAGGACCTCTCGCGAGGCGGTGGGGGTGATGTCCCAGACCAGCACCACGCCCGACGTGCCCCCGGCGGCCAGCAGTCTCCCGGAGGGATCGAAGGTGACGTGCTCCACATTGCTGCTGGTGCCGCTCAACACCAGCCGGGTATCGCCCGAGTTGGCCTCCCACACCCGTACCGTGCCGTCCTGCCCACCGGTGGCGATCAGCAACCCGTCCGGGCTGAAGTCGACCGTCTCGACGTTGCCCTCGTGTCCGCCGAGCACCAACAGAGGCTCACCTGAATCCGCATTGACCACCAAAGTCTGGGAGTCGCCTTGAGCGATAGCCAGAAGCGACCCGTCGGGGCTGAAGCGGACATCTCGCGGCCCCGACCCGGCCCTGAGGAGCTCCTCGCCGGTCTCGACGTCGACCACCACCGCCTCGGTGTCCCAGCCGGCGAAGGCCAGCCTGTCTCCATCGGGATGAAAATGCATCCCGAGGGCGGAGTAGTCGAGGAGGAGGCGCTCCTCGCAGCTCTGGGCGTTCCAGATCCTCACTGTGTCATCGTGACCGCGGGTGGCAAGCAGCCGGCCATCAAGGCTCAGCGACATGCTGAACACCGCATCAGCATGTCCCACGAAACGGCACACCTCGCTTCGGCTGCCAAGATCCCAGCGCCGGGCGGTCCCGTCGACGCTGGTGCTGACCAGCCCACGGCCATCAGGGATGAATTCGACCTGAATGACTTGGCTACTGTGACCCTCGAGGGTCCCGGCCGGCTCACCGCCCGGCACCGCCCACAGGCGGATCACCCCGTCCTCACCCGAGGTGGCCAGCAGATCACCATCCGGATCGAAAGCGGTTGGGAAGTTCCCCGGAACCCCCATCACCACCCGGCTGGCCAGCACCGCCTGGTGGAGCGCCCCCACCGCCTCTTTGAGAGTGCCCCCCTCGTCGACTCGGGTGGCCTCAACCGCCTCCAGGGCGAGGAGGATGGCCCGCTCCGGGTCGACCTCCAGATTGGCCGTCGCCGCCGAGGAGAGCTCGCGGGCGGTGGCGATCCGCGTCTCCCGGTCAGCCCGCTGCTGCTGAGCGAAGGCGAAGAGCGTGAGGCCCACCGCCACCACGGTGGCCGCCGCCAGCACGGCCACCAGCTGCCGCAGCCGCCGCACCGAGCGGCGCTCCAGAGCCGCCTCCCGCACAAGCCTCTGCCGCTCCTCGGCCGCCTCCGCCTCCCGGGCGGCGCTGCTCGCCTCCAGAAAGGCCCGCTCCTCCTCGCTCAGCGCCAGCTGAGAGGAGGGTGCCCACGACTGGAACTGGGTCAAACGGGACCCGCGCAGCAGGAAGCTGGGATCCCGGGCGGACCCAGCCCATTCGGCGGCGGCAGCCGCCAGGCGACGCTGCGTGCGCAGGTCCTCCCGTGCCCCGTCGATCCAGCCCAGCAGGCGCCCCCACTCGGTGAGCAGCGCCTCGTGGGCCACCTCGACGGTCGGGGCCCGGCTGGCGGGATCCCGGTCGAAGGAGAGGAGCCGGTGGCGCCCGAAGTGGTCCAATACGCTCTCCATCGCCTGGCCGTCGCCCGGCATCGACTGGACCTCCGCCAGACGGACCCGGCGGCGGGTGTCGCCTGTGCCCTCCCCGAGGGCCACCAGGCGCAGAAAGAGCTGGCGGGCCGCCTCCTGTCCGGGGAGATCGAGCCGCCCGTAGATGTCCTCCGCCCGCCGCACCAGGGCGCCCCGGACGCCTCCTACCTCCCGGTAGGCGTCGACGGTGAGATGGTTGTCCTTCCTGCGGTGGAACAGCTCGGTGAGGGTGTATTGCAGCAATGGGAGGGCACCCGGTTGATCGGCCACCTCGTCGACGATCATCGTGACCAACTGGGGGGCGACGTCCACTCCCACCCGGGAGGCGGGGAGGCCTACCGCGTCCTCCAGTTGATGCGGCTCCAGAGGGGTGACCGCCTCCGTGCCCACGCGGACCAAGTCGGCCAACCCTCGGCGGCGGAGGGGGTGGTCGTAGAAGTCGGCACGGAGGGTGGCCACCACCCGCAGCCGACCCCGCTGGTCACCCGCCGCCGACACCAACCCGTCGAGGAAGGCGTCCCGGTGAGTCGCCTCTTCCACCAAGGCGAAGGCCTCCTCGAACTGGTCCACCACCAAGAGGAGGACAGAATCCGGTGGGAGGACCCGCTCCAGGAGATCGGCCAAGCCTTCGCCGGCCAGCAGGTGTTCGGCCAGTCCCTCGGTCGAGCCCACCCCCACCCGGTTCATGGCCTCCTCCAGCTCTGCCAGGGGCCGGGGGCCGGGCACCATCTCGGCCACCAGCCAGCCTTCCGACCCAGGCAGCTCCCCCCGCCGAAGCGCCGGGATCAGCCCGGCCCGCACCACCGACGATTTGCCGCTCCCCGAGGGGCCCACCACCACCAGGAACCGGTCGGCGGGGTCCCGGAGGCGGTCCAGCAGGCGGTCCACCAGCTCCTCCCGGCCGAAGAAGTCCCCGGCGTCGGCTTCGCTGAAAGGGAGCAGCCCCTTGTAGGGATTCCTCGGCTCGGGGCCGGAGGGCGCCGGGGCCCGACCGACCGCCTGGCGGAACGCCTCGAGAAGAACCAGGCCGTCGGGATAGCGGTCGGCCGGGTCGGGGGCGGTAGCCACCCGGATCACCCGGCCAACTCCGTCGCCGGGCTCGTGCTCGCCGTTGTTGCTCAGCCCGAACAGCTCGGCGGCCACCATCCCCAGGCTGTAGACGTCGGTGTGCGGCCCAGGTGCCTCCCCCCGCAGCTGTTCCGGGGCCAGGTAAGGGGAAGACCGCTTTTCGGGGGGACTGACCGCCGGGCCACCGGCCGGGCGGGCGATGCCGAAGTCCGACAGGTAGGCGTTGCCCTCCTCATCGAGGAGCACGTTCTCCGGCTTGACGTCTAGGTGGACCACTCCCTGACGGTGGGCGAAGGCCAGGGCCGCCCCTATCTGGTCCACCATACGCCCGGGCTCGCCGGCGGCCACCCCACCCCCGTCGAGCACCCGCCGGAGGTTTCCCCCCCGCAGTAGCCGCATCACCAGATAGGCCGCACCGGGCTCTCGCCAGTAGTCGTACAGGGGGACGATATGGGGGTGCTCCAGGCGGGCCACCAGCTGGGCTTCGGCCTCGAAGCGGCGGATGAACCCGGCCCGATCGGCCAGGTCGGGACGGATCACTTTCACCGCTACCTCTCGCCCGAGTTGGGGCTCCTTCGCCCGGTGGACCCGCCCGAAGGTGCCTTCCCCGATGAGCTCCCCCAGGCGGTAGTCTCGTAGCCGGCGCTCGGCCACCCGCAGGTCGGGGTCGTGGCGCAGGATCCGGTCGTAGAGCTCCTGGAGCTCGGCCGAGGGCTCCACCCCTAGTTCCTCCACCAGCACTCCCCGAGCGCGACTGAAAGCCCTCAGCGCCTGGGCCTGGCGGCCGCTCCGATAGCAGGCCACCATGAGCTGGCCCCAGAGGCGCTCCCGTAGGGGATGCCGCTCCACCAGCGCCTCCAGCTCGGAGATGGCCTCGGTGTGGGCTCCGGCTTCCAGACGAGCCTCGACCCGGTCCTCCACCGCCTGGGTGCGCAGCTCTTCCAGCCGGGCCACTTCCCCCCGGAGGGAGGCCTCGTCGGCCAGGTCGGCCAGGGGCGGGCCCCGCCACAGGGAAAGGGCCCGATCGAGAAGGGCCACCCGCTCCTCCGGATCGAGGAGGGTCCGGGCCTGGCGGACTTGAGCCTCGAAGCGCAGCGCGTCGACCTCTTCCGGCTCCACCCGCAGCACGTAGCCGGGATCCCGGCGCTCGAGGCGGCCACTGTCGCCGAGGGCGCTACGCAGACGGGAGACGTAGCTCTGCAGGGCGTTGCGGGCGGCCTCTGGAGGCTCCTCCCCCCAGATCTGGTCGATGAGGCGATCGGTGGGGACGATGTCGTTTGCCCGTAGCAACAGGTGGGCCAGTACCGCCCGCTGCCTCGGTCCTCCCAGCGGAACCGATCGGTCCCCTCGAATCACCTCCACCGGCCCGAGCAGCCGGAACTCCATGGCAGCAACGCTACTCGGGCGGGAGGGTCTGCACGCCCCCTGCATGGTGATTGCACGCCTCCTGCATGCCTCTCGATGCATGTTGGTACGGCAGTGACCCTCGAAAGGAGAAGGAAGACGATGATGCGGAAAACGTTGGCGGCTCTGCTGATGACAGGAACGGTGCTGATCGGCTCCGTCCCGGCTCTGGCGGAGGAGCCGCCCCTCGGTCCCTGGAACTCCCCGCAGGTGGCGGTGGCCGAGGTCATGTGCAACGGCGAGGTGCTGACAGTGGCGGTCATGCTGCCCCGACCGGCCGAAGGCTCAGCCAAGTTCGGTAGACCCGGCATTGCCCACATCTCTGGTTCCACCTCCAAGCAGGTGGCCCAGGGGATCCGCGCCGAGCTCTACCTCGAAGGAGAACTCATATTCGTGGACGAGTACCACTGGGGACGAGGCAAAGAGACCCCGATCCAATGCACGTTCGAAGTCCCCCTCGGCGGAGGGCTGATCGCGCGGGTGACCGTGTTCGTGTTCGAGACGCCACCGCGGCCGTAGACAAGGAGACGACCAAAGATGCAAGAGACTGCCCCAAACAACCCCAAAACCTCTCCAGCGGCCGGGACCGGTCGACGCTCATCTCTGCTGATCGCGGGGGTCGTCGGTATCGTCGCCCTGGTCGCCGGAGCGGTTGTAGGCGCGCTGTTGCTCAGCTCCTCGGCTGAGCCCACCGGCCCAGTTGACGCGACCGCGACGATCGTCGTCCGCCCCACCGGGCCGCCGGCGTCGGTCGAGGAGGACGGTAACCGGATCCAGTTCCGTGACCTGACCCTGGGCGGCGAGATCACGGTGGCAACCGCCGACGGCCGAGAGGTCGCGGGCGAGCTGTCCTTCGGCGAGAACGAAGACATCACATTCGGCGACCAGGGTCCTGACATCGCCCACATCTGGGGACCCGTCACCGCCACACTGGACGGCGTATCCTGTCAAGGGTCGTTCGCTCTCACCAGGTTCTTCACCACCGGCGAGGAAGGCGGCGCGCTCGCCCTTCGCTGCGAGGACGGCACAGCCCTCGGCGGGAATCTGCGCGAGACCCAAGTCGAGGTCGGCCCCGACGGGCTCCTCGAGCAGCTGACCCGCGAACTCACAGGCTGGTACGTCGCCAGTTGAGTAGCCACTGCCTCCAGGTTTGAGGTGCCAAGGCCGGCTAGGTAACTGCGATACCCGATTTCAAGGGGAGCTTCGCTTCGACCAGAGCTCTGACCAGGGCTGGTGCCCAACCGCCAAATCGCGGTGCCGGAGCCTGGTCGCGGTCGAATCCTCAGAATCGCCAATGATCAAAAGGGATTCGAAGGACACCAGTCGGGCACAACCAGTCGGGCACCAGGCCAGCCTTCAACCCGACGAGCTGCCACCTATCCAGAATGCCCAACATGCAGAAAACCCAGGCGGTGCCTGGGTTTTCAGATGGTAGCGGGGGCGGGATTTGAACCCGCGACCTTCGGGTTATGAGCCCGAGTCCGGGGAATCAGCTGACCTGGGGAAATCCGAGAAACGCCTGCTCAGAGGCCACTTTTGCTTCGCGTCATTTCGCGTTCTTGACCGTCCCATCGCACTCTCTTGTGCGATGGATGTGCGATGGATGTGGTCACCTTGATGAACGGTGCCGTCGTGGGCGCTGAGCTCATCGTATGTCCCAGTGGTTCTAAGTGGCGGGTTCTCGACCCGCCCTATTGGAGATGAGGGCTGCGGCGCCGCCGAGCAGGGCGAAGAAGGCGTCGGCGGTCCAGGCTTGGATGTCGTCCGATTGAACCGCGACGAGGACGACGTACAGAGCAACCCAGGCGACGCCACTGATGGTTGACATGAGCACCGATGTGCTGTTCGGTCGCCACAGAAGCGTGATGCCAAGGACCGCTGCGACGGCGCTCGCTACGAGGGTGATCGCGTACCAGACCTCATTCCCCCGGAAGATGATGGTTGCCGCCGCACTCAGTGCGGCCGCGGCCAACCACAGGACACCGGCAGTACGGAAGCTCTTCACTGTTCTCCTCCTTCTGGTCGTGGTGTAGAGCGAGAGCGCCGTTGGCCGTGCGACAGACATCCGACCGACGGCGCGACGTTGTGAATCTGCAGGGGGAACGCTGCGGGTGCGAAACGGCAAGATCTGATCGTCGTCCGCACGCCTATCTGGTGAAGTCGAGCCGCCAGCCGGCAACGCTTTACGGCGCTCGATGAGCTCCCCTAGAGTTGCTCATCGAATTCCCCCACCCTGGTTTGGTGCACCTGTGAATTGTGGAAAACCTGCCGGTAGGTAATGATGAGGGCGCTGGCCCACGCCAACAGGTAGGCGTAAATCGATAGTCCGGTCGCCGGTCCTTGAAAACCGTGAAAGCGTATACCTGCGGCTCCGGACAGTTCAAAGCTACCGCCGATGAGTAGGGCGGTCAGGATGGTGTACCACCCTATTCGTGTGCCTTGCCTCAATTGTGTGACTGCCATGATCACGATCATGATCCCAGCCACGACGGTGAAAACCCCAGCCATGAAAAAGTGGTAGTGAAGGTGCAGTCCGTGGTCAGGCACGACAGGGATCGTCCGGGAACCATAAATGGCAAAGCTGCCGTGCTCGAAGGTGGGGATGAGCGCACCCCAGATCACCAGGGCTACCGCTGTATTGAGAGGCCCCAGGCGCTTCCGCGACAGGATCAGTGCAACGATCGGGCCGTAGGCCAGGGTCATGGACAAGGCGACAATCAGGGGGTGCTGTAAAGACAACCTTCGCCCACTTATCCAATCCGACGGTTACGCGCAGTTGTGGCGACGCCTGCGACCACAGCTACAAGCCCGAGACCGAAGAACAGGACTGCAGCCAGGATCTCGCCTCCGTCGAGTTCGGTGAGCCTCGACCCTGCTCCCAAGGCCGTATACACGACAAGCAGAGCAGTGATTGAGGCTGCGACCGCAGCCGCCCAGCGGCGGCCGGTCGCTACCAGGCCAGCCAGTAACAGAAGAGGGACCGCGACGAACAGTGTGAAGGACCGGAACTCACCATAGATCACGGTCGCTCCGACCACTTGGACCAGCACCATTCCAAGCAGGGCTCCGACCATCAGCCTCCGCCACATGTTGGCTCGGGTTCTCGTCGGGGCGGTCACAGCTGCGAGTACCGCTCAGAACGCACGAGCATCAGGACGCCCGCGATGAGGATCCAGATATAGGGAATCCCTCCGAACACGTTCACCAGCACCTCAGAAGCGAGGAAGAAGGACACCATCGACCCGACGGCAGTGGCTACAAGTGCCCAACCCAGCCACCTCGGGAAGAGCCGGGTCACGATGATGGCCACTCCCAGCGGAACGAGCCACAGGGCGAACAGGATGGAGTCGAGCCAGAGGAGGCTCCCGGAGAAACCGTGCAGGGTTACGTAGGCATCCGCTCCTGGCCCGCCGTGCGATGCCCAGAAGACTCCCGTGCCAAAGGTGGCCAGGTACGACGCCGTCACCCCGACTTCGAGAATCGCACCCGCGAGCGCGAGAAGACCAACCCACCGTAGCCCTCGATCAATCCGACCGAACAAGTCGGCGACGAAGGCAATGAAGACCGGAAGCAAGGCCCATCCAATCGTGACCAGACCCATGCCGGCAATGAAGACTGAATCGAAGCTCAGACCTTGGAAGAAACCGACGATCTGGTCAGGTGGGGCGTCTCGGGCTGGCAGGTTTGCCTCACCGGTCAGCGGCAACCTTGCAAACGACAGCACCGCCCAGAGCACACCCGCCAATCCCGCGATCCTCAGTCCAATCTTGGTACTCGCCGCTGATCCCGTGGTCGCCGTGGTCATGGCTCCTCCTCTGTCTATCCGGACCGTACGTGTGGGGATCCCGGGTGGGTATGAGGCTGCCCTGGCTTGTTGGTAGGGGTACCTTCAGTCGCGAGCTCTACTGCAATGTGAGGTGACCCTCCCTGGACAGAGCCGCGGAGACAGCCGACAATCACACAATGGGCACGTACTCGGGTACCGATCCGTCCCTGTTGGCTGGCTCGGCGGAATCAACACCCGGCAGCCGCGCCCACCGCTTCCTGGCCTGGTGCCTGTGGCTGGCCTGTTTGGTGGCGCTCTTCTCGTTCGTCCCGACCCTGAGAGCGCCGACGGTCCTAGACGTTGCGGCAGGATTCGGTTGGACGATGGGGGTGCTGGCGGTGGCCACCATCGGTGCACTGGTGGTGTCGAAGCACAAGGGCCCCGTTCAGGGGTGGCTCCTGGTGGTCTTCTCGGTGCTCTGGTCGGCGGGTATCTTCATCTACAACTACCTGCGCCTGCCCGGAACCGATCCGTCGTCGGATGTCGCAAGCGCCCAGCGTCTCATCGCCGTGGCCGACGCGTTGATCGCGGTGGGGATCCACGCCCTGCTCCTCCTGCTCCTTCTGGTTCCCGACGGCCGACTCCCCTCCCCCCGATGGCGCCCGACGTTGTGGCTTTTGGGCACGTCGGCTGTCCTCGAGATTTGGATTGTGACCGACCAGGCTCACCGAATTGTCGACGTCGACGCCTGGCTGGCCCGGTTCACGTGGGTTTCCACCGCCGGCTTGGAGGAGGGCACGATCGACGGCTTCTTTCTCGCAGCCGGACTCGCCACCGGCCTGGGGGTCATCGGACTGGTGATCCGTGGTCTCTGGAGTCGGCTCGCAGATGCATCGAGTGAGACACGTCAGCAGGTGAAGTGGGTGATGTGGGGAGCGTTTGGTATCGCTTGTTGGCCGCTGATCTGGCTCCCCCAGCCCGACGGGGGATGGCTAGTAGGAGTGCAACGTCTATACCCGGGATTCGCTCTCGGTCTCTTGGCCATGGGATTCGGGATGGCGCTATTCAGATACCGGCTGTGGGACATCGACCTGGTGATCCGCCGATCGCTGGTGTACGGAGTGTTGTGGCTGCTGATCGCAGGTGTCTATGCCGGAGTTGCTGCTGGGCTGGGGCTCGCCGCCGGGAGCCGGTTTCCCGTCGGAGTGGCCATCGGCCTGACCGTGGCCGCCACCCTCCTCTTTCAACCGGCCCGCCGCTGGCTGGAGCGTCTCGCCGACCAGTGGGTGTTCGGAAAGAAGGAGTCTCCTGCAAAAGTGCTCCTTAATTTCGGCGAGGGAGTCGCAGCGTCCGCCCGGCCGCACGTCATCGCCTCCGAGCTGGCTGCCACCGCCGCCGCAGCCGTGGGCCTGGCTTGGGCAGCTGTCGAGATCGACGGCACGGTTGCAGCCGAGACCGGAGCCAGGAACCCGGAGCCCGAAGTAGTGCTTCCCGTCGCCTGGGGGGAAGAGCATTTCGGGACTGTCCGCTGCCGGCCCCAGCGTGGTGTCAGACTGAACAGTGACGATATCGCTCTACTCGAGGCTCTCGCCGGTCAGGCGGCCCTGGCCCTGTCCCACGCCCGTCTCGCCTCGCGAATAGTCCACGCCCAGGAACAGGAGCGGAGACGGATCGAGAGAAACATCCACGATGGAGCCCAACAGGACCTTGCCACACTGGTGGCACGGCTAGGAGTCACCCGTGCCCGGGCCAATGGAGATTCGACGCTGGCGGAAGCGCTCGCTGAGACCCAACAAGACGTCCAGCGGATTCTCGCCGAGCTGCGCGAACTCGCCCAAGGAATACACCCGTCGGTGCTTCGAGACGGGGGGCTGGTGGCCGCCATCGAGGATCGCTGCTCCCGGCTTCCCGTCGAAGTGAACCTCGAGATCGACCGGGCACTCCATGCCCACCGCCTGCCTGTCGAGATAGAAGCCGCCGCCTACTTCTTCACCGTCGAAGCCGTGGCCAACACACTCAAACACTCGGGATCCTCGAGCATTGCCATAGCCATGGAACGCAATGGAGACCATCTGCAGGTAAGAGTCACCGACAGCGGGATCGGGTTCGATCCCAACAACATGACCGCAGGATCCGGGATAGCCGGTCTGTCCGATCGGATACGCGCCGCGGGCGGGAGGATGACCCTCGACAGCCAGCCGGAACACGGAACAGTTCTGGTCGCAGAACTACCCATCCAAGCCGGCGTTCAGGCTTCACCATGACCGAGCCGATCCGCGCCGTGGTCGCCGAGGACCATTACCTGTTCCGGGAAGGCACTCGTCAGCTCCTCGAAGCCTCCGGCAAGGTCGAGGTGGTAGCAGCTGTCGGCGATGCCGACACCTTGTATGAAGCGGTTGAAAGGCTCGGGCCCGACGCCGTGGTAGTGGACATCAGGATGCCGCCAGACCACGAGACCGAGGGCATCGTCGCCGCTCGAAGAATCCGAGCCAAACACCCCGAGGTGGGTGTGGTGGTGCTCTCACAGTACGCCAACGCTCTCTACGCCTTTGAACTCTTCCACGACGGCACCCAGGGACTCGCTTACCTGCTCAAGGATCGAGTTGGTGATGTGGGCGAGCTAGTAGGTGCCATCGTCGCAGTCGCCGAAGGCGGGTCGGTCATCGACCCGGCCGTGGTCGAAAGCCTCCTCTCCCGCAAGAAGACGGTATCCAGGGGAAGTCTCAGCACACTCTCCGATCGAGAGACAGAAGTCTTGTCTGAGATGGCCCAGGGCAAGTCCAACGCGGCCATCGCCGACTCCCTGTTCATTTCGGAGTCGGCGGTCGAGAAGCACATCAACTCCATCATGATGAAACTCGGACTCGAGCCTGATGACGCCAGCCTCAACCGCAGGGTTGCCGCCGTGCTGGCGTTCCTTCACAGTTATCAGCCCTCCGACCGAGCCGGCGAAGGCGAATAGCAGCCGGAACGCTGCTTCCAGACGTCGAGAACCTCAATCAGCCGCCCCTCCTATCGCCCCGATCGGTCGCCGACCTTGAAGTTCTACCGGATTCCCGGCGGGTGCTCGGAGACTCCGGCCAACTCCTGACCAGGTACTTCGCGCAGGTCGACACCTGGAGACGTTCGCTGACGCGGCACATCGGAGTACTTCTACCGATCCTTCTACCGGGTCACGGCGAGTGCCAGCAGCGGCACTTCGACGATGAGGGCAACCCCGGGGGTATTCGCCTCGAACGGCCATAGTGCCGACCAGGTGACCAGCCGATCCAACCAAGGCTCCCACTATCGGCCTCCGCCACACGCTGGATCCCCTTCGGGTCGTGGCTGTCATAGCTGGGAGTCGGTAGTCACCGCGAAGCTCCCGACGCACCGGTGCTCCCGACGACTAGACCAAGAGCAACGATCAGTCCAGCAGCCAGATACATGAAACCGAGACCGGCGCCTCCACCGGTGAAGAAGACCAGAACTGCTCCCCACAAGGTCAGGGGGAACAGCCACAACGCCTTGTTCGGCCAGGCCTCGTCTCGTCGCATAAGCTGCCACGCTTTTGCCGCCACCAGCAGGGTCAAACCCAGATAGCCGACGGCGAGGATGCGGGCTTCGCGCATCAAGTAGGCGGCGACCTCTGGATTCGCAGACGAGAACGAGTCCCATCCCACTCCCGTGGTGACCTCGAAGTCGGTGTCCGAGACCGGGACGACCAGGATAAAGACCGTGGTCGCCGCCAGCAGCAACGCCATGACCAAGATGACGGTGGCCCCCACACGGCGTCGGCGTGTCGGTCTAGTCGTCATGGTCAACCACCCTGACGTGGGTTGGCCCCGCTCGGCATCGGTCGACCTACGTATTCGCAGGTATTTGGTAACCGGCAAAGGCCTTCTCCGGGACGTACATGGTGAGGAGGGCCCGTGAGTTGAGCCCGGATCTGGACGTATTGGAGGTGGATAATGAGGTGTCCCAGCCTCACCGTGGCAGTCTTCCTGCGTCGTAGCCGCGTCGTCTCCCCAGCCGGGCGAGACCATGAAACAGGTTCCGTTGCAGTCCAAGCGGGAGCGCAGGGAGCGCGATCGAGTCCAGGTAAGCGTCGAAGAGGACCGCCGTCTGCAAAGGAGTGGCCATTCCCTTGCTATTCAGCTTTCCGCTCCGCGCCAGCTCAAACCACTCGTCGAGAAAGCCGGCCATTCCCAGTCCGGGCTGCCACTCGGTGATCACAACCGCGCTCTCGTCCGTGTGGTTGTAGAAGCCGTGGGATCTGCCTGGTTGCACGGTCACGGTGTCCCCCGCCGACACCACTCTGTCGTCCCGTCCCGCCTTGAGTCTGATAGCGCCACTCCAGACCTCGAATGTCTCCGTCGACATCGGGTGGATGTGAGCCGGCGGACCCGACGCCTGTGGCGCGATGGTCATCTCTACGCGGAGAGCCTGATCCTTCTTGTCCCCCACATGGAGGAACCGCATCGTCTCGCCGTGGACGGGGTCTTGGATCACGTCCCCAACCTGCGGCCACCGGCCTCCGCGACGATCGACTATTCCAGACATCAGTCGTTCCTCCGTTCCCTCCGCGACCGCTTGGCGAACCTCTGTTGCATCCGCAACCCCATCCGGTCCGCCACCGAACCCTCGGGCGGTACGGCCCCGATCTGACGGCCGATGTCGAGCATGTCGAAGATCGCCTGGAACCACGAAACCTTCCCGTCCCGGAACCGGAAGCCCCCGAACGCGGTCATCCCCACCCAGCGCCCCGTCGGGGTGTACCCGGGCGGGTCGAACGGACCCAGCATGGTCCCACCCCAGTGGACTCGGTCTGCCGCACCCAGACCGTCAGCAGTCCGGTAGTACTCGAGCACCTCGAGACGCTGATCCGGGAAGGCCCGGAACAGCATGTCAAGATACCCCCGGGCCTGAGAACGTCCGTGCAGTGTTTCTGGCACGTCGGAGCTGTGAAAGATCACATCCTCGGCGAGAAGCCCAGCCACCGCGCTGGGGTCGCCCGAACTCCACGCCCGCTCCCAGCGAGTGAAGAAGTCGGCCAGGAACCATTCGTCCACGGGTTGATCAGTGGATACCTCTGCCATCAGTAACACCTCGCCTCATCGAACAAGCCGGCCCTCCTGGCGGGAAGACCTGTCACTACCATTACCCGTGAGTCCTAGCGCTGGCTAGAGCAGCAGCGGTTTATCGAGGATCGGATCGTGTCGTTCGAAAAACCCGGCCGTCCCAGAAACGATCCCGCAGAGGAGCGTCTCCGCATCTATGCGGCCGCACTCCCCGCGATCCGCCACGACGGACCACGGGCTCGGATGGACACCTTGGCGGAGCTTGCCCACATCAGCGTCGGCGGGATCTACCACTACTTCGACAGCAAACGCAGCCTGATACTTCATGGCCTCAACCCCGAAGCGTTGAGCCTCGCCTGCGCCACGTTTCATCGGGATATGGAGGAAGCTGCAGAGAAGAGTGCCGACGCGGTTGTATCCGCGTACGTCGAAAGGACCATGTACCTGTTCCGACTGATCCAGCCTGCCGTCACCGCCGCCATGGAGCTGGGGATCTCCGAGATGAGGTCCCAGCTTTCAGAGGTCCTGCGTCAGGACGCCGACGGGCTGGTCGCGGTCCTGGCCACGGTGGCAACCGACCTCGACCGAGATTCGCTCCTCGAATTGGCCGTAGCGATCCGCCGCACCCTCATGGCGTTATCACTCGATCCAAACAGCACCGAGGCCGAAGTCCGAACCCAGCTCACCGCCCTGCTCCGCGGGTATGTCGACATGAATCAACCCATCCCAGGCTGACCTTTCAAGGAAAGCCATCTATCCATCGGCAATGATGTCGTAGTCGGCCAGCCCGTCCTCCACCACGTACCTGGTGAGAAGAGTCCGCGAGTTGAAGCGGAGCTGGATGTAGATGTGGTCCAGATGGGTGGTCACGGTGCGGAGGCTGATGTAAAGACGGTCAGCGATATCGGCGTTGCTGAGTCCTTCGGCGACGAGGCGTGCCACTTCGATCTGCCAGCGTGTCAGCTGTCCCGTGGCCCGTATTTTGGAGGCCGGGGCCCGTTCGCCTAGGGAGAGGAGGAGGCGGGCGGTCCGGTCGGCGTACTGGCTCGCTCCCAGATCACGCGGAAGCCTTTGTGACAGCCGACCAGCAGCTCGTGAGCGTCCCCCTCGGGAAGGGCCTCGCAGGCTTCGAGCCGGGCCTCGGGCCGCTTCGAGATGTGATCCCACCCGAAGCATGTGCGCCTGGAGCTGCGCCCGAGCAGAGCCTGCCTCGGCGATAGTCAATATCAAGCTGATTCGGAACGGATGTCAACGTGCACCCCCCAGTGTCAGCCTGTGCTGGGTCGTTGGGCTCAGGCTGGCTTCAGGTCGACCAGTGAGGCGAGTGCACCGACCGGTGCTGAAAGTTGGGGATCTCAAGTTCCCGAGCTGTTCTTCCGAGCGACGGTAATCAGGATCCCCCAACCCATCCCGCGACTCTCGACCGATCACTGTTTCCGGTCGGCGATGGCGCTTCTCTCGGGCGTTCGCGGAACGTCGGGCTTGCTCCTCGAATCCGCCAGGAGGAGGATCGCTTTTGTGGGGTTGAGGACCAGCCAGATCGGGAGCATGAATCCGACGCTCAATGCCGTACCCGGTGCCAACAGGGCCCAGGCGAGCACGGTTCCTCGCCGTTGATTCCGCTTCATCCATCGTGCCGCCACCAGCTCGAAGCCGCCGATGAGCCCGAAGAGTGCGGCAAAGAGGATGTAGGCAGGATCGTCGAAGTTGTCTTGGATGAACCCTCCTCCAAGGTCGATTCCTACGTACTCGTCGGGTCGGATGCCCACGATGGCCGTGAACACCGCAGTGGGCAGGAACAAGAACAGACCGAGGGCTCCGGTGATCGAGAACAGACGAGTCACTCCGGCATGCATGCGCCCCTCGTCTATCGGGTCCCCACGGTCACGTTCCCGTCGAACTGCGGCAAGGGCGACGGCGGTGACAAGGCCGGCCACGAGGTAGGTGCCGCCTAGCGGCCCGCCGCCGCTTGAGAGAAACACCACCGCCACACCCATCAATGTGACCGGGAACACCCACAGGGCCCGCCCGGCCCACGGGTCTCCCCGGCGCAACGGTCCCAGTGCCTGGACTCCCACCAGCAGCGAGAACCCGACGAACCCCACGGCGAGAAGCCGGGCCTCACGGGTCAGGTAGTCGGCGGCCTCGGGATTGGCAGAAGAGAACGCTTCCCACCCCACACCTGTGGCGGTCTCGAAATCCGAGGCGTCCACAGGTACGAACAGGATGAAAAGCGACATCGCCGCCACGAGGAATGCGATCACGCCCACGACCAGAGCGGCGATACCGCCACCGCGACCGGCGGCCTGTTCGGTCATGAACTCCCTCCTGACTCGGCTTCCTGCGTCGGGATCGAGGCGAAACGTGGATAGCCAGATGGCTCAGGAAACCTGATCCGAGTCACTCCTTCGTCCCTTCTGCGTCGAGCGGTCTCAGGCGGATCAGTGGGATGTGACGCGTGACCCAGCTCCTTGCCATGTTGTAGGTGGGATAGGCCTTCGCCAGCTGGGACCAGTGGCCCTCCCACTCCTCTCCTTCGAGGAACTCGGCGCCGACCTCGAACATCTGATCGCGAACCTGGATGGTGCAGCGAGGATCGGCCCGGAGGTTGAGCACCCATGCAGGTGTTGGCTCGAGCCCACCGTTGGTGCCGGCCACGACGATCTCCCCGTTGACTCTCATATGCCCGATCGGCACCGATCTCGGCTCGCCGGTGTGTCTGCCCCTGGTGGTGAGCACCAGCACCGGTGCTCCTAGGGTCATCTTGTCCGTGCCCAGTCCTCCGTTGAGCTTTCGGTAGAGCCAGGTGTGGACCGGCGTGAATCGGGGCATGAACCATTGCATTCCCCGCATGAATCTGCCGGGAACCGCATGCTGTTGCTCAGTCATGGCGTCCTCCTCATGGCAGAGCAGAGGGACGTGTACCGGTGACGCCCTCTGCACGCTGTGGTCCTGTATGGGCCTCATCCTGAGAGGCGCTGTTCTCGCGGCTTCGTTGCGTGCGCCGGGGATAGAGGAAGAGGAGCAGCGCGGCGAAGACCCCGTGGAGGATGACACCGACCAGTGCCTGGCTGAACTCGGTGAAGAGGGCTAACCCTGAGTACACCGCAGTGGACAGGAACAGCAATGCGAAGACGATTGCGAACTGCACCCAAAGGATATGTCTTATCGGATCCCGGGCCGCGATGACCACGAAGGTCCCCACTGCGAGAACGCTGGCGCCCAATGCCATCTCGATGGCGATCAGGAAGTCAGAAACGTCTTCTGCGCCTTGCAGTGTGGACAACTGCTCGGGGATAACTAGATAGCTGAGTCCGTACAGGACTCCAATCGCACCGTAGGTGGCCATCGCCACTTTGAGGGGTCTGGTCATGATTCACCTTCCTTGTCCGAGGCCACCTTCCTCCCCGACGTTCGTGCTGCCGGTGGCGTGGCCGTGTCTGGTGTGAGTCCGCCGAAGACCATGGCCAGCATCACGTCTTTGGACTTCTCCAAGTCGATCTCGGAGTCGAGGACCGCGAGGAGGTTCAAGCCGTAGTGGGTGGCGAGCATGACCCAGGCCACTGCTCGGGGGTCGAAGCGACCTGAGATCTGCTCGGCCTTCTGAGCTCTTGTCACCAGGCCTTCGGCGAGGTCGAAGTGGTGCCGCCAACGGTCGACTACCTCTTGGCGAGTCTTTTGGTCGTGTAGTGCCTCGGCCCATGCCCGGAAGTACATGCCCATGGTGGCCTTGATCTCCTCGGGCTGTTGGAAGCGGCGGAGGTTGGTGCCGATGAGCAGGTCCACCAGGGTGCGGAAGTCTTCGACGCCATCGGGAACGCCCAACAGGTCGTCGGCGGTGGCGTCGCCGTGCTGGCGCACCGCCGCCTCGACGAGTTCCTCCTTACCGTTGAAATAGCGGTAGGCGAGCGTGTCGCTCACTCCCGCCTCGGCGGCGATGTCGGCCATGGTCGTCTGGTGGAATCCCTTCCGGGCGAAGCAGGCGATGGCTGCGTTCAGGATCTGCTGGCGGCGCAGCGCGAGATGAGCTTCCGACACCTTCGGCACAGTGTTTCCTTTGAGATAAATAAATGAGTTCTTATTTATTTATACAGGTGACTTGCCCAGATGTCAAGAGCCCTCTGGGCACCCGGTCCTTCGAGGACCTGACGGGGTCACCCGGGGACTACCCGGTTCCGTTATCCCCGGATCAGCAGTACCGCGCCGAGGAACACTGGCACCGGGAAGGCGGACTCCAGGATCCAGGTCACCGTGAAGACGATGAGACCCCAGATTGCGAGCGCGGCCAGGACGACGTTGCCCTTCCGGATCAGATCAATGCAGAGCACGACGAACCCGGCGACCAGGATGGTCACCCAGGGTCCGAGTCCAGCGCTGGCTACCCGAAGGACGGAAATGTTGCCACCGCCACCTCGATCGGTCGGAACTGCACCTCGACCGCTCGGATGTCGCGGACGTAGAAGGGAAGCGAGATGGCCAGCAGCAGGACAGTCCCGCCTGGCGATGACCGCGCCGGCGATGTCCTCGCCCGCCCAACCACGTCCACCGTCTGGTCCGTGCTGTTCCCTAGACGGTTGACCTCCTCGCCGACACCGGTGGGATGCTTTCGCACCCCGCGATCATTGCCCGCGAGCATCGGATACCAGCTGTCGTCGCGCTGGGAGACATCACCTCCCGCCTATGAGACGGCCAGATCGTGACCGTGGGCGGTGCCGCAGGAACCGTGCAGGTTCGAGACCCATAGCGTTGCGCTATACCCCTTGGGGTGCAAGGGCATCGGAACCGGTCCGCGAGTGTCGATCAGCTCGAATCAGCATGACCACTGCGAGCAGCAGAGTCCACAGGTAGACCAAGCCGCCAACGGCGTACCAGAGCTCGACGGGGCCGAAGAAGGCGACCACCTCGAGCAGGGCGGTTCCGACGAATGCGACCGCCAGCCATCTGGGGAACGCATGCGTGATGAGGACGGCCACTCCGATTGCCGCCCACAAGAGAGCGTCAGTGAGTAGAGCAAACCAGATCACCCCGTTGGCGACGCTGTGCAAGAGCAGGAACGAGTCGGTACCCACCCCGCCGGTGTCGGCCAGCCGGGCTCCGGTGGATATGGCGATCAGGTCGGGGAACGTCAAGGCGACATTGACCACTGCCAGGCTGACGATGAGACGCCCCAGCCACAGTGACCCACCGTCCGCTTGGCCGACGATCGACGAGAACCTGGCGATGAAGACCAGCAACAGCAGCCACCCGATCGTGACCATTCCCATCCCGACGAGGAACGCCGTGTCGAAGGTGAGGCTCTGAAAGAACTCGACGACCTCTCCGGTCGATGCCTCCCACGTGGGCAGCCCGGTCTCGCCGGTGAGTGGCACTCGGGCCAGGGAGAGGACCGCGAAGAGAATCCCGGCGACGGCTGCGATCATGGTTCCCCGCTTCGTGCCTGCGGCCGACCACCTTGGCTCTGTGGTTGCCGTGGTGCTTACTGTTGTCATTGATGTCTCCTTTCAGTGTGCGGTGACCGTTCCTGCCGACCCGTCCACCGTCACGATCTGGCCGTCGGTGAGTAGTTCGGTGGCGTTTCCGGTGGCCACCACAGCCGGGATCCGGTACTCGCGGGCGATGATCGCCGGGTGGGAGAGGATCCCCCCGCTGTCGGTGACGAAGGCGCCGATGGTGGGGAACAGCACCGACCACACCGGTGATGTGATGGGGCAAACCAGCACGTCGCCGGCCTGGAGGTTGTCGAACTCCCACTCGCCTCTGATGACCCGCACCGGCCCGGTGTAGGAGCCGGCGGATGCTGCCATCCCGGTGATCAGATCAGGATTCGATTGGGTCGTCTTGCTGGCTGAGACCGCCTCGATCGACTCGAGGCTCCACAGCATCGCCTCCATCGGTAGCCGGGCTTCCCTGGGCAGGAAGTCCAGGGAGCCCGGTGGTCCCGACACCTTGCCGTAGGACGGCGGCCCGGGGTTGGCCGCCGCCCAGACTCGTTGTCCCTTGCGGAGACCGACCA